>DASYML010000053.1:0-30208 GCA_036009045.1 Pyrinomonadaceae bacterium | reverse complement strand
CGCGGTGCATTAAAGCCTTGCGTCGCGCGGTTGATCTCTTCGTCCATTTCTACAATCAGCGTCAACTGCGTAAACGGCAGCGTCCACAATATCCGGCGCACATTATTGACCCGTTACCTATTCGCCTTTAGTCACTCCCCTCATCTACGGTGAGTTGCCTTGACGGCTGGCGGCGTGACAGAATCCGCGCCGTGAATCTAGAGCTTGTTTTGAGAATTGCTTTTGATGGTTTCGTTGATAGCTTTGATGATGAATGGAGGAATAATCCTGATGCCCAGATTGGCTTACATCTCTTTGCTCTGCTGCCTGTTGATGACTCTCGCAGGATGCGAGAAATACAGTAATGTGCAAACGTCCTCAAACTCGCAGCCCGCCGCTTCGCCTCAAGCGAGCAGCACGGCCTCGACTACTACCACGACGACAACGACGACGACGACCGCCGCAGTCGAACAGCCACCGCAGCCCGCTTCCGGCGAAAATGCGGTTCAAGGCAAACCAAAGTTCGATGCCTGCACGCTGCTCACGAAAGCCGAGATAGAATCCGTGCAGGGCGAGGCGGTCAGGGAGACCAAGAACGACGGTCGCAACGACGGCGGCATGAGCATCTCGCAGTGCTTCTACGCGGTCGCCAACTTTAGCAAATCCGTCAGCCTCGCCGTCACGCAACCGGACCCCGATAACTCCTCCAAAACCGGACCGAGAGATTTCTGGAAGCGTACCTTTCATCGTGATGATGAGAAGGACCGCGAACGCGAGCGTGAGAAGAAGGGCGAGAAAAAAGACGAGAAGGAGAGAGAGAGGGAAAGCGCACAGCCAACCGGCAGAGGGGAAGAAGAAGGTGAGGAAAGCGCGCCCCCGAAAAAAATCACGGGCGTCGGAGAGGAAGCCTACTGGACGGGCAGCCGCGTGGGCGGCGCGCTCTACGTCTTGAAGAAGAACGCCTTCATCAGAATCAGCGTCGGCGGACCCGGCAACGAAGAAGAGAAAATCAACAAGTCGAAAGCCCTCGCCCAGAAAGCGCTCAAACGGCTTTAATCCATTTTCAAGTTGAGTGTCTGGCAAGAGGCGTTCACCACCGCAGACACAGAGGACACAGAGGACGCACAGAGTGTTGAAATATTTTCTCTGTGCGTCCTCTGTGTCTCTGTGGTGAATATCCCCTTCCCTATGGTCAAGTGCAGTCTGCTCTAAAACATCAGATCGAAATCACCGCCGAGGACGCGGTCCAGTTTGCCTGTGCGCCAGTTTCTGACGCTGTCGCGCACGAGCGGCGAAGGCTCTTCACGATAACGACGCACGACCGAAGGCTCCGCTTCATCCTTCGATTGGGCCAACATTTTGCGGGCCTGCGCGAGCGCGCTCTGGCCGTGCTGCGGAGGCTCATCCGGCTGGGCCAAGACTCGCACCTGCACTTTCAAACGACGAAAGGATTTTTGGTCCTGGCGTATTTCCTTGACGTGCAGGCCGGATTCAGGCTCAAGTATCGCGTAAGAGGCGAAGCCGGAAATCGCCAGCAGAGCTTGAAAGGGTTGCTCGCCGTCGCCGCCTTTCTCTTCCAACAAGGCGAGACGCATCCCGCGTTTTTCGGCCCACGCCCTGTACATCCCCGCGAGGCTGCGCGCAAACTCATCGCCCGCTTCCCTCTCCACCAGCGAGTCGCAGGAGGCGCTTATCAAAAGGAAAGCATCCTGCGGCGAATTTTCCAGGAGACCCGCCTGGGCCGCTTCGACCAAGTAGACTTGCTGCGCCAGTCGCCCGACGAGTTCGCGCGGAAAATATTTCCGGTCCTGCGCGTGGCGCGCGATCTGCTGTAAGCGTTGGAGCAGCGCGCCCGCCGTCCCAAGTCCCGTCTCTATCCGCTCCATGTACTCGAAGAGGCCGAAGATTTTGAAGCGTTGCGGCGCTTCCCAGAATCCCTTCGCGGTCGTCTGAGACCAGAGGCCACCTTTGCGTTCCTCCCATGAAGAATCTCCAATCAACTCCGCGAGCCGCTCGTATTCGTGCTTCAGAAACGCCACCTCCGCGTGCGTGCCGCGCGCATCCAGCACTATCTCTTTGAGGACGGGCGCGCGATCTTCGCCAGCCGTTGCGGATGGAGCATCGCTCGCATTCTGGTCCAATTTATCCGGGTCTATGAAGGAGACGTTGATGCGCTCGCCGTCGCTGCGGACGAAGAGAAACTGGTCGCCTTCCGGGAACTGGTGATTGACAATCGTGACCGCGAGCGGCGAGAGCAGGTAGCGTTCGACGGCACGCTTTAAGGGCCGCGCGCCGAGGTCCGCCGTGAATCCCTTCTGCAAGAGAAAATCCACCGCAGACTCGTCCCACTCCACGGCCCACGCGCGATTGCGTAAACCCCTGCGCCTGAGCACGTCCGTCAACTCCTTGTGCAGCAGTTCGCGCATCACGCTGCGGCCCAGGGGGCGAAAGACGACGACGCGATCAAGGCGATTGACGAACTCGCGCCGGAAGGTCTGGGCTACCGCGCGCTCGACGTTCCAGGCGGCGAAGCCTTCGCCGTCCAAAGCCTGCGAGGGGTCCTGCATAAAGCCTATGCTGAGTCCGTGCGGGAGCGTCGCGCCGAGGTTGGAAGTCATGATGACGATGCAGTGACGAAAGTCAGATGTATTGCCGCGACGGTCCGTCAAGCGCCCGTCATCGAAGACTTGCAGGAAGAGGTCCCAGACGCTCGGATTGGCCTTCTCGAATTCGTCCAGAAGCACGACGGAGAAGGGCTGTTTGCGAATCTGGTTGACGAGCGCCGCGCTCTCCGCCATCTCGCGACTCTCACCCAGGATACGGTCGAGCGCTTCGGCGGTCATCAGTTCGCTCATGTCCAGGCGAATCATGCGGTCCGGCGAGCCGAAGAGAAATTCCGCGAGGGTCTTGGCAATCTCCGTCTTGCCCGTCCCGGTTGGACCAACAAAGAGAAAGACGCCCTGCGGCCTGGTCGGGTCCGTGAGGCCCGCTTTAATCATGGCGACGCGTTCGATGAGACATTCGACGGCTTCGGGTTGGCCCAGCACGCGCTTCTGAAAAAATTCGCGCAAAGCGCTGAGGTCCAGCGATTGACGATCATCTAGAATGCTAATCGGAAGTCCCGTCAGTTGTGAGAGCGAAACGAGCAGGTCGTCCAGAAAAATTTGATGCACGCTCGCGTTGCCGCCGACTTGCAGGCGTTGATACGTGATCTCTAAAAGATGCAGCAGATTTCCGGGCGCGGCCTTGTCGCCTAAGTACTGCCGCGCGAGTTGGAAAGCCTCCTGCAAGGTTTGATCCGAGACGAGCGACGCGCGCTTGTGTTGACTGTGTTGGCCCACCCATTTGCGCGCCAGTTCCAGCGTCTCCGCATCGCCGAGCGGAAGCACGCGGCATGTTTCGAGCGCGGTGCGAAGCTTCGGCTTGAGTTGGATAAGATTCTCATACGCCGCGTCGTGCGTCTCGCCGATGAGCCGCACTTCGCCTCGCTCTATGTACGGCAGGAGCATTTCGAGGATGCCCACGGGACTCTGATTATGACGACCGGCCCAGAGCAGTTCGTGAAAGTTTGGGACGACCCACAAAACCTTCTTGCCGCTCAGTTGGCGGACTAATGTCTGGACGCGTCCTTCGAGTTCGCCGGTGTATTTCTGGCCCGCCATGATGTCCGTCGCGGTCGCCTCAAAAATGGTCCAGTAATCGCGCTGCAAGCGACGTGCGAGCACGCGTATCAACGCCGTCTTGCCGACGCCGGACGCGCCGACCAGCATCATCGAGCGCGGCGGGTCTTTGCGCACGGCGGCTTCCATAGACGCGACGTGCTCCAGGACTGGTCCAAGTTCTACGACCTCCGGCTCGGCTGCGCGCCGCTCCTTCTCCCAGATACGTCCGAACGATTTCAAGTAATCAATATCCACGCGCGTATTTTTCCATTCATAAATCTCATCAACCAAAGAGACGGGCAGTTGGTCCTTGAGCGCGGCCAAGAGGTTCGTCAGCGTGTCTAGCTGGCTCTCATTCAAGTCGGCCAGGAGACCGCCGAAGACGGGCGCTTCGCCGCGCGCCACTCTGTGCGCGATGAACTCGTGCAGGTAGCTCTGCGGGACATAATCGGTCCAGGAATTGTCCAGGCGCAACAGGACCTGGACGATGATGGGCTGCTCAATCAACGCGTTCAAAGCGCGCAGGGCGTAGTAGCGCGTCCAGTATAAAACGCTGTTGAGGCCGCTCAGGAGAGCGCCCAGCAGGTCCGCGTCCCTGTCCGTGCGCCGCGCCAGCGCTTCCGCCGCCATACAGCCCACGAGCATGTTCACGTCATGGTAATAACCCAGCAGGTCCGCGACGCTGAACCTGGGCTGGCAGAGAAATCGGACGCCGTCGTTAAAGACGTTGCTGATGAGCAGGTCCGACGGATACGAGCAGTTGTTATAATAATCCTGGAGCCTGCTCGCGTACGTGTAGATGTCTTCGGCCTGCGGGACCGTGTCGCCAGAATCTTCCGTCAACGTCGGGTCCGAATCGTCAGGCAACGCGTCGCCGGAATTTTCCTTCAACGTGTTATCGGAGTCGTCTGAGTCTTCGGTCAAGAGGTTAATGAATATCACGCGGCTCGCTGTCGCTCCCGTTCCAAACGTCAATCGTAGGCAAGCTATTGTAGATGAGTTTTGACCGAGTGTGCTAGAGTGCAGTCATGCTCTCAAAGGGCGTTGGTCCAAATAGAAAGAGAGAGAGTCCATCGCTCATCCCTTATTAAGCGCAGAGTTTTCTTATGAGCCTCAAAGAACGCATCGTCAACGATCTCACAGCCGCCATGAAAGCCAGGGACGCGGCGCGCACTTCGACCCTGCGGATGGTCAAAGCCTCCGTCATGAACCGCGAGATAGAAAAGGGCGGCGAGTTGACCGAAGACGAGATGACACGCGCGCTGCAATCGCTCGTCAAGCAAAGGCGCGATTCGATAGAGCAGTATGAGCAGGGCGGGAGGGCGGAACTGGCAGACAAAGAGCGCGCCGAAATCGCCGTCATCGAATCTTACCTGCCGCAGGCCGCCTCGCGCGAAGAGATAGAGCAGGCCGTCGCAGAGGCGATTCAAGAGACCGGCGCGACCAACATGCGCGAGATGGGCGCGGTCATGAAAGCCGCCCAATCCAGACTCGCCGGACGCAACGCCGACGGTCGCACGATGAGCGAAATCGTTAAGGCGAAGCTCGGCAGCTAAAGCCACGTCATCGGCCTATGGCACCGCCCGGTCAATGAACGGCTCTGCCGGAAGAGCCTCCGGGCTGCTATCCGTCAGGGCCACTCCCACCGCATCATTATAATTGGCCCAGGAAACCAGCACCCTCCCGCTCACGGCCCGGTCGAGCGTCAGGCGAATCGTCTTACTGGTCCGGCGCACCGCCGCAGTGACCCTGAGAGTCCCGCTCTCGTCCGTCACGCGCCAGCCAGCGCCGCTCGTCTGACTCAACCTCAATGGTCTGACGCTCAAGTTCCACGCCACGTCTATGTGCGCCGGATCCACCTGTCTGAGGGAGAGCACCACCGGCCCGCGCCCTTCCGGCCCACCGTAGAAGAGATGTTTCAAGGCGAGCCACCAGCGCTTCGCTTCAACTTGCGCGTGGGCGGGCGTGTTGATGTGCTGGCCGTCGCCTCGGCTCGCTTCCGAAATATCCAGGTCGTAGAGAATTGGTCCAGTAAAGATACCCGTGGTCTGCGGGTTCGCTTGTGCGAGACGGACGGCGTTTAAGGAAGCAGCCGTCTCTGTGCTGCCCGTGCTGTGAAAGTAGGCGAGTTGCGCCGTGACGAGCGGGAGATTGGCCCAGCCAAAGTCCGTGGCTAAATTGCCGCGCAGTCTTTTGAGCGCATCCCTGTACTGCGCCTCGGTCATGACGGGCGAGTTGGCATCCGTCTCACCCTGATACCAGAGAACGGCCTTGAGTCCATTGACGCCGCTGCTCCGCACGCTCGCCACGCACGCCGCATAGGAGGCGTTGGGCTTTGACCAGGGCGCACCCATCGCGACAAGGCCGGTCGCGCCCTGCCCCGTCGTGATGAAGGCCACGGGCACGCCCGTCGTCTCCATGATTTTCGTCGCCAGCAAGGGCCACACGCTGTACTGGGTCGTGAATGAGCTATCGGTCGGGTCGTAAGCCTCGCGCCAGCGGTTCAGTTGATCGTAGACGCCTGCGCGCAGTCTCGGATGAGTATAGAACTGCGGCGCGTTGATACGTCCCTCGGCGTTGCTCTGCCCGGCGATTAAATACACGTCTCCGATGCCGACGTATCTTTGACGCCAGAAGATATTCGGATTATCCGCGAAGCGTACATCAAGAATTCCCTGCCCCGCGCTCTGATTGGTCAGCACGCCTGTAAAGCTTCCGCCCGACGGATGGTCCGCGATGGTCTGCCAATTCCCCGCACTCCAACGCGCCTGGATGGCCCTGGGGGTTCCCTTGAAAGTTCCGCTGATGGGAATACTGGACCTGCCCGCCGCATCACGCTGAAAAATCTGGTAAGGCTGAGGGCTGAGCACGCGCACCCATTCCGTCGCAGAAGTGATGCCTCTCTCGACCGCAAAATGTTTGAAGCTGGAAGATGTAGAGTCCGTGAACAGCCCGTGCCTCGTCGCGCTTTGATTAAACGAGTCCGTCAAGGCGAGCCGCGCGATGCCGTTTTGTTTGACGACGATTCCTGGTCCAATCAATTCGACGGCGAGCACATCGCCTGCGGAGATTCCGCCCGCGTAACTGCCGAGTTGGACCAGCGCGCCCGACTGTTTTTTGAAGACCTGAATATTAGCGTTGAAGCCGCGCGCGAAGAAGAAGTTGTCGGCGTCTGTCGCGCGAAAGACTATGCCTTGCGTGCTCCCGCCGTTCACGTCGTTAAGCTGGACGCTGATGTTCGCATCAGAGATGCCAGCGTCCAGCACCGCCGCGCAATTGCCGTCGCCGGAAGGCGCGGACATGTAAGCCTGATAGCGGCGAGTGCCCCACGTCCCGACGAGGGCCGTCCAGGATTGCCCCGTCTCCGCACGGGCCAACGTGCTGGCAGAGTCAGGCGCAAAGAATGAAGCGTAGACGATTGTTTGTGATGGCTCTGCTGATGTTGAGGGGAGCGAGTTGGCTTGAACACAGAAGCACAGGACCAATAAAAGCAGGTGGGCGAACCGGAGATTTAAACGCAAAGGTCGCAGAGGAAGACGGCAAAGGACGCGAAGAAAACTTTTGCGACCAAGGAGGCACAGGTTTTCTTCGCGTCCCTGGCGTGCCCTCTTTGCGACCTTTGCGTTTAAATCTTCTCTTCTCTGTCGTTCACTCAAAGGAAATCTTCACCAAATCCGGCAGCGATCCTTTTCCTCTCGCATCATCGCATCCCCGGACTTGCACTGGAAAGCCTGCGCGAAGGCGGGCATGTTCGACACTGGTCCATTAACTCTGAACTTGGGCAGCGGGTGCGGGTTGGTCTCGACCATCAGGCGCGCGAATTCGGGGCGCACATTAGTGGCCCAGGAATACGCATAGCCGAGGAAGAAACGTTGTTCGGGAGTAAAGCCTTCGATGTCGGGCGGGCGCGGCTTGCCTTCCATTGATTTCTGAAAGGCCGCGTAGGCGATGACCAGGCCGCCGAGGTCCGCGATGGATTCACCGACGACCAGCTTGCCGTTTTCATGGAGGCCCTTCTCGACCTCGAAATCGTCAAACTGCTTGATGACGCACTCTGCGCGTTCCTTAAACTTCTTCAGGTCGTCATCGGTCCACCAGTTCTTCAGGTTGCCGGAAGCGTCGTACTGGCGTCCCTGGTCGTCAAAGCCGTGGGTCATCTCGTGGCCGATGACCGAACCCATCGCGCCGTAGTTGACCGCATCATCATAACTGGCGGAGAAGAAGGGCGGCTGCATAATGCCAGCGGGAAAGACTATCTCGTTAATCGCGGGGTTGTAGTAAGCGTTGACGGTCGGAGGCGTCATGCCCCACTCCATCTTGTCCACGGGCTTGCCGACTTTGCGCAGGTCGCGCCGGACCTCAAAGCCCGTGGCGCGCATGACGTTTGTGACGTGCGAACCGCGACTGATGTCGAGCGCCGAATAATCGCGCCACTTGTCCGGGTAGCCTATCTTGCGTATGAAAGATTCGAGCTTGGCGATGGCCTGCCGGCGCGTCGCATCGCTCATCCAGTCGAGCGTCGTGATGTCGCTCTTGAGCGCCGCGATGAGATTCTGGACCATTAACAGCGCGCGCCTCTTGGCTTCTGGCGGAAAAGCCTTCTTCACGTAGACTTCGCCGAGCGCCTCTCCCATCGCGTTATCCGTGGCCGCAACGCAGCGTTTCCAGCGCGGGAGCAGTTCCGTCGTGCCCGTCAGCACGCGGCCCTTAAAATTGAAATCTTCTTCGACGAATTTCGTGTTGAGACTGGGAGCCGCGTTGTCTATCAAGCGCCAGCGGAGATATGTCTTCCAGTCAGCGAGCGAGGCTGTGCCCAGTTGTTCATTGACGCGTTCGATAAATTTGGGTTGGCCCACGTTGATGTCCGTCTTCTGCGTGAGACCCAGGTTGCGCAGATAATTGGCCCAGTCAAGATTAGGCGCGAAGGTCTTGAGTTGCGCGAGGGACTTGCGGTTGTAGACCTTTTCGGGATTCCTGCGCTCGACGCGTTCCATCCAGGCTTCGGCCAGCCGCGTCTCGAAATTCATCACGGTCTGCGCTTCGCTTTTGGCCTTCGCCGCATCATCGCCCATCAACTCGAACATGCGCGAGACGTGCTTCAAGTACTCGTCGCGTATCTGTTTAGACTTATCATCGGCCTTGAAATAGTACTCGCCTTCGGGCAAGCCGAGGCCGCCCTGCCAGACCTCCGCGATGACCTCCGCGCTGTTTCTGGCATCCTGTTTGGAACCAACCTGAAACAACGCGTTGATGCCTGCGGCGTGAAACCTCGCGATCTCGTCTTGCAACCCGCGCCTGTCTTTAATCTTCTCTATGTTCGCCAGTTCAGCGCCGAGCGCGCTCGTTCCCTCTGCCTCTATTTTTTCTTCCGCCATGCAGGCCGAGTAAAAATCCCCGACCTTCTGCTCGCTGCTGCCCTTCGGCGCACTCGTGTTCCGCGCCGCCGCATCCAGAATCTCGCGCAGGCTGTCCTGATTCTGATCGTTGAGGACGCTGTCCACGCCCCACGTCGGGTAGGCCGCCGGGATGGGATTTTTGGCGAGCCACCCGCCGGTCGCAAACTGGTAAAAGTCCTGGCACGGGCTAACGCTGCGGTCCAGGTTTGAGAGTTCAATCGCACGCGTCGTTTGACCTGCGATCATCGTCGCGCTCAACAAAAGCGCGCAGAGAGATGCAAACACTGAGTTGGCTGGTTGGCGCATACAGAGATTGTCCTTTGGTTAGAGTTCCTCGCACAGAAAAAGCGTTTCACGATTGATGATACGCGAAGAGGCGCGTGAGGGTTTAGCTCAGCGAAATAATTTTAGTGAAGAGCGCAACGCTATGCGACGAAATTTAAGAAAGCGTCAACGAGCTTCCATCTTTCCGTACTTTTTGCATTTTCCGAACAATGCTCGGAAGCCCCGGCTTTCGAGACTAACTTGCCCGATTGTGCTTGAATGCGATGTAGATTGGCCTCATAATCTTCACCTGGGAGAAACGTATGAGTGAAGAAATCACACAGGGCATCCCGGATGGGCGTTCTTTTGAAGACCGCGTTTTTGCCCGTTTCGATGTCATTGATGCACGCTTCGATGGGATGGATGCACGCCTCGATGGAATGGATGCGCGCCTTCAGTCATTGGAGACACAGGCGGAACGGCGTGCGCTTGAGACTAAACCTATCTGGGAACGTGCGCTGGCCGAAATATTGGAGTTGAAACAAGGTCTCGCCAACGTCGAGCGCAAGCTGGATATTCTCACCCGCGACATCGTCCAGGTTCGTGCCGATCAAGCACATGCGGAGAGCAGGCTGGGCAAGCTTGAGTCTCAATCTCTTGAATAGGCTGCTTGCAATACGTCCACATCCCAACTTGAGAGACCTCAAAAAAGCAAAAGCGGCGCGCCCTCGCCCTGCGCGCCGCTCGCCGGGGGAATGTGTCTGGCAACCTCGCGCGTATTGCGACACATCGCCCCCTGAAAGATTAAATCTTTGCCGCAGGCTTCATGCTCGCCAGCGCCCCCGCTGGCGAGCATGAAGCCCTTTTCCCCTCTGCCCCCCATTTCGCACCCGTTTACACCCTTATCTACTAACGCGAGAATTTTCCCCGTATCCAATCACCCGCGCGGAAGATTTACGCGCAGGGGTTCGGTTGAGCCGCTTGCTTCTCCCCCTCGCTTCCCGTATAATTCTTCGCTTGCTCGGAGCGCGGCGGTGTCATCCGGTGGGTTCGCGCCCACTTTTTATTTTGCGTGCAGGGAATTTTCAAGGCGGGAGCAGGATGAGAAATGAGTCAGCGTTCGATTGCAGAGCGAGTGCGGGAGTTGGCGGAAAGAGCCGCCGCCGAGCGCGGCCTGGAATTGGTCCACGCAGAAGTCGCGGGGCCTGAAGGCAAACCCATCCTGCGCGTTTTTATTGACAAGCCCGTTGGCGTCACACACGAAGATTGTGCAGCCATGAGTTTGCATCTGGGCACGATTCTGGACGTGGAAGATTTCATCCATTCGCCCTATACGTTGGAAGTATCTTCGCCGGGCATCGAACGCGGGCTGTACAAGCGGGCGGACTACGAGCGCTTCGCGGGTCAGATGGCGAAGATGAAATCGCGCGTGGCGGTTAACGGCCAGCGCAACTTTCGCGGTCGCATCGTGGGCCTCGAAGGCGAAGAGGTCATCTTTGATGATAAGACGAGCGGGCGCGTCAGAGTGCCGCTCGAAGCAATCGTCAAGGCGAATCTGGAAATTGATGTCGAGGAAGAGTTTCGCCGCGCCAGAGAGCGCGAGTTGGCCCAGGCCGCTGAAGGCCAACGCGACGGCCACGAAAATCAACTAAACCAGAGTTGAATGACAATTGAATAGGCTCACACGGCGCGCGAAGTTTACCGGAAATCGGAGGAGAGCGCCGAGCCACCCTTTGTTGAAGAGAGATAAAAAGTAAATGAGTTCATCCATCGCACAGAATATCGAGACGCTTTGCCAGGAAAAAGGCATTGACCGTGAGATCGTCATAGAGGCGATGAAGGAAGCTGTGCGCGCGGCGGCCAAGAAACAGTTCAAGTCGGGCGAGGACATACAGGTTGACTGGAACGCGGACACCGGCATAGAGCTTTCCGCGACCAAGGTCGTCGTTGATGAAGTGACCAATCCCGCCACGGAGTTGTCCATTATAGAGGCCAAGGAGATGGCCGGGGATGACGTGGAAATCGGTGACGCGCTGCTCCTGCCGCTCCCGATGGAAGAACTCGGACGCATCGCGGCGCAGACCGCCAAGCAGATTCTTTTCCAGAAAGTGCGCGACGCCGAAAGGTCCAATATTTATGACCAGTATATTGATAAGACGGGCGATCTGGTCAACGGTTACGTCAAGCGTTTCGAGCGCGGCAACCTGATTGTGGACTTAGGGAACCTGGAAGCCATCCTGCCTCGCTCGCAACAGTCGCGCGGCGAACAGTGGGCACAGGGCGAGCGCATTCGCGTCGTCATCAGCAACGTCTCCAAGGAATCGAAAGGGCCGCAGGTCGAAGTCTCGCGGACCAGCCCCGAACTCCTGCGTCGTCTCTTCGAGATGGAAGTGCCGGAGATTTACGACGAGACGGTGGTCATCAAGTCCGCCGTGCGCGAACCGGGCGACCGCGCGAAAATTGCCGTGATGTCTAATGAACGCGATGTGGACCCCGTCGGCGCGTGCGTCGGCATGAAGGGTTCGCGCGTGCAGGCCATCATCCGCGAGTTGCGCGGCGAGAAGATTGACATCATAGAGTGGTCGGACGAGCCTTCTGTCTTTGCCGCCAATGCGCTCTCGCCCGCGAAGGTCAACCAGGTGCGTATCACGGACATCGAGAATCGCCAGATGGAAGTGATCGTCAACGAGGACCAATTATCTCTCGCCATCGGCAAGCGCGGGCAGAACGTGAGGCTCGCCACCAAGCTGGTCGGCTGGAATATAGACATCCGCAGCGAGGAAGAACTCAAAAAGGAAGTGGCCCAGCAGATGGGCGCGCTCATCGCTTCGGGCGGCGCTGTCCCGCTCTCCGCGATTCAAGGCGTCACTTCTCAACAGGCGGATGCGCTCGCGGCGCATGACATCAACGACATTGACGCGCTCGCCTCAACTTCGGTTGACGACCTGGTGGAATATCTGGACCTCAGTCTCGACGAAGCCGAGACCATCTTGAGCGCGGCGCAGGAAGTCATCTCGGCGCGAGATAGAAGCAAGCAGGAAGGCGAGGGCGGCGACACCGCCGTTGCTGATGAGACTGCCGGTGAGACTGATGATGTTCTTGATGCGGAGAGCGTTGGGACGGAAGAAGAATCTCAGGCCGTCAACGCGGAAGCTGATGGAGCAGAGACTGTGACGGGCGCGGGTGATGAAGAGGACGCTGCCGTTATTGAAGAAACGAGTGGGCCAATCGAGCAGCATGCGTTCAGCGCGGAGGCAGACCCGAACGTTGAAGCTGACGAAGTTAAGCCTTCAAACGCGATGACCAACGCGGGCTATGACGAGGCGGTTGAAGGCGGCACGCCGTTCGGGGCCGAACCCGACATCATGGCGGAAGATTCCGCTGACCCGGTCGCCATGACAGAAGCAGACCCTATTTCAGAGGATGAGCTTCTCTTGCAAGATGCGGGGCGCGATTTGAGGCCGGATACGATTACGCCCGCGCCAGATATTACCTCTTCCGGGGCGGCTCAGATCGAAGCCGCTGGCCGTGTCGGCGAGGGCGCGCCGCCGGTCGAAGAGGATGCAACGTTTTCGCCCGTGGCAGACCTTGGAGGGGAGGCTTCCGCTCCCGAAATCCAGGTCACGTCCGCTCCCGCACCGCAGTATCGTGAAGAGGCCGCGCCGGTCGGAAGCGTTGAAGCAGATGAGAAGCAAACTGATGCTTCCGAAGATAATGCGGCCCGGTAACCGTGGCGTGCGCGCGACGCCGACACGCGCGCAACGCTCCTCGCCTCCCTGACGCCTCCTGCGTTGGCGCTCCTCTTTTTGAAAGAGCGCGCTTCGCAAAAAGGTAAGGGAGAGGGTGAGAGTCCTTTTGATTACTTTTTGAAGCGCGTGACGCCGTTCTATCCCAAGCGTCTAAGAAGGAGTGCATGACCGCACACACATCAAAGGTTCGTCTGTACGATTTAGCCAAAGAACTCAAGCTCGACACCAAGCGACTCATCGAAGAGGTCCGCCGCGAGGGCGTTGATGTGAGCGTCCCCTCCAACTCCGTCTCCAAAGAGTTGGCGGACAAGATTCGCAACAAGTATTTCCCCAAGAAGGAAGCGAGCGCGCCGCGTCTCGTCAAGGTCATCAAAAAACAGGTCCAACCGGAAGCCGCCGAAGCCGCCACGCCAGCGCCCGTCATAGAAGGCGCGTTGGAGATGGCTTCCGCCATTGAAGAGGGACACAACGGCGAGCAGCCGCAGCCCTTGCCCTCTACGAGGCCGACGCAAGCTCCTGCCAGCAAGACTTCGGCGACGCCTCTCGTCAAGAGGCTGACCCCGGCCATGCGCGCAGAGCCTCCCGCTCCCGTGACGACCGCGATGCCTCCACAGAACATCCCTACGGCAGCGCCGCAGGATGAAGTCGCCGCGCCGCCGGTCGAAGATTACAGACCAACTGCTTCGCAGACCGCTCCGGCCAGCCCGTCGCAGACGACCTTATCTTCAGAACAGCCCGCGCTGGCTGCGGCAGGCCCTTCACCCAGCGAGCCTGCACCTTCAACGATGACGACGCCCGCGCCGCCCATGACACAGATGCCACAGGCCGAAGCGCCGCGCAGTAGTAACAGTAATGCTCCGGCCATGCCTCCCGGTCCATCCAGGCAGGTCAGGGTCTTGCGCCCGACTGCCGCCGCGATTAACGAGGGAATCAAGCCGGGCGAGCGGGTCAACGCGCCCGCGCTACCGCCGCCGCCAGCGCCTGCTGCGCCAGCCGCCACGCCGACGCGCGAGCGCGAGCATAGAGGAGGACGCGGAGCGGATCGCGGCAGAGACCGCGCCGTCCGGGCCGAGCGTCCTGAGCGGAGCGGCACGCCCGGCGAAACTGCCACGCCGCAGATTACATACATTCCGCAACCGGGTGAGGGCCGCAGGCGTCCGGGTCGCGGCGGGCGCGGCGCGGCGGGCGCGCACGGCGGGCGTAAGGTCCAGGAAGGCAGGGGCGGACGCGCTGGGGACCGAGATATTCTGCCGCCGCCGAGACCCTTGATTGACCGCATCACGGGCGCGCTTAACACCACAACCGTGAACGGCGAACTCAAACCCGTGCGACTCATAGAAGGCTCGACCGTCAAAGAGTTCGCGGAGAAGCTCGGCATCAAGCCGAAGGACATCGTCACGCTTCTGCTTCAGCGCGGCGTCTTCGCCACCATCAATCAACCTTTGAACGATGAGATCGCGGTTGACCTCGGCACGCGGCTCGGTTATCAGGTGAGCTTCGTGCCCTTTGAAGAGATGGTCACGGAAGAAGAGTTTGAAGGACTCATCGAAACGGGCGGCGATGATGTGGAACTGCCGCGCGCCCCTGTCGTGACGGTGATGGGCCACGTTGACCACGGCAAGACTTCTCTGCTCGACGCCATACGCATCACCGATGTCGCGAGCGGCGAAGCCGGTGGTATCACTCAACACATAGGCGCGTACAGCGTGCAGGTTCCCAACCCTGACATTCCGACGGAGACGCGCCGCGTCGTCTTTCTGGACACGCCCGGTCACGAAGCCTTTACCATGATGCGCGCGCGCGGCGCGAAGGCGACGGACGTGGTCGTGCTCGTCGTGGCGGCGGATGACGGCGTCATGCCGCAGACGATTGAGGCAATTGAACACTCGCGCGCGGCGGGCGTGCCCATCGTCGTCGCCATCAATAAAGTTGACAAGCCTGACGCCAACCCCGACCGCGTCAAGCAGGAGCTATCCAATCAGGGCTTGCAGCCCGTCGAGTGGGGCGGCGAAACGGAGATGGTCCAGGTCTCCGCCAAGAAGCACGAGAATCTTGATAATCTTCTCGAAACCATCCTGCTCACGGCGGACATTCTGAATTTGAAGGCCAGCCCGACGCGTCTCGCCTCCGGCGTCGTCCTCGAAGCCAAGCTTGACAGGGGTCGCGGCTCTGTCGCCACCGTCCTGGTCCAGCAAGGCACTCTGCGTGTTGGCGATCCCTTCATCGTCGGCCAGATTTTCGGCAAGGTCCGCGCGATGTTCGATGACAAGGGCCAGCCCGTGCATGAAGCAGGACCGGCGACGCCCGTCGAAGTGCTCGGCTTGCAAGGCGTGCCGCAGGCTGGCGAAGCCTTCCAGGTCGTCGCGGACATCACGAAGGCGCAGCAAATCTCTCATCATCGTCAAATGCTGACGCGACAGAACACTCTGCTCCAAACGACGAAGCGCGGTCTGGATGCGCTCGGCCAGACGGAAGTCAAGGAACTGCTCGTCATCATCAAGGCGGACGTGCAAGGCTCCGTCGAAGTCTTGAAGAGCACGCTGCAAAAGCTTTCGACGGATCAGGTCAAGGTCAAGGTGATACGCTCCGGCGTCGGCGCGATTACGGAATCTGACGTGCTGCTCGCCTCCGCGACGCAGGAGGGCGCGGCGCAAACCGCAGTCCTCATCATAGGCTTTAACGTGCGACCGGAAACGCGCGCGGCGGACCTCGCCAAACAGGAGGCCGTGGACATACGCCTCCACTCGATTATTTACAAGGTCGAGGAAGAGATTCGCGCGGCGATGATCGGCATGCTCGAAGCCATAGAGAAGGAACGCATCCTGGGCAAAGCGGAAATACGCGAAGTCTTCCGCGTCCCGAAGGCGGGCGTCGTCGCTGGCTGCATGGTGGTTGACGGCGTCATACGCCGCAATGCCCGCGCGCGATTGATACGCGACGCCGTCGTGGCCTGGGAGGGCGGCATCGCCAGCCTCCGCCGCTTCAAAGACGATGTCTCTGAAGTGCGACAGGGTTTCGATTGCGGCATCGGCCTCGAAAACTTCAACGACATCAAGGTTGGAGACCAGATCGAAGCCTACATCGTCGAGAAGGTGGCAGCGACAGAACTTTAAAACAGTGACAAGTGACGAGTGACGAGTGACAAGCAAGAACAGCTTCCAACTCGTCACTCGTCACTTGTCATTCGTCACTGTTTTTGAAATGCGAAGACCTGAGAGAGTCGCGGAACTGTTGCAGGAAGAGATTGCGCAGATCGTCGGCTATGAGTTGGAAGACCCGCGTCTGGTGGGTGTCACCGTGACGGAGGTGCGTGTCTCGGATAACTTGCGGGACGCGCGCGTTTTCGTGATGGTGTCGGGCGATGAAGCCGAACATAAGGCGGCGCTCGAAGCCTTGCGTCACGCTGCGATGTACGTGCGCAAGCAACTGGGCCTCTCCCTGAGCCTGCGGCACACGCCCGAACTCCACTTCGTCCGCGACACTATCGAAGAGAAGGGCGCACGCGTGGACCAACTTCTCGAACAGATTAAACACGAAGGGGAAGCCCCGGAACGAAAGGAAGAAGAATAAAGGATTGACTCATTGACTCATCGGCTTATTGATTCATTGAATAAATGGACCAATGAGCCGATGAGCCGATGAGTCAATCCCTCTTTCTTCGATTGACAAACGATGCTTAGTCAAGTGGTCGAATTAATCGAGTCGAAGCGATGCTTTGCGATTACCTCACATATACGCCCCGACGGTGACAGCCTTGGCTCCAGCCTGGGTTTGTACTGGCTCTTACGTGCTCTGGAAAAAGATGTGGAAGTGATTATGCGTGACCCTGTCCCGCACGCTTACCGGAAACTTCCGGGTTCTGGGGACGTGCGCGTGACTCCCTCTGTTGACCGTCCGTATGACGCCGTCTTCGTCATAGAATGTTCGGACATCACGCGCCCCGGCCTCATTGATTTGGAAAAACAGTTCGTCGTCAACATAGACCATCATTCGACGACGGCCCTCTTCGGCACGCTCAACTGGATAGACTCGACCGCCTCCGCCGTCGGAGAAATGATCTACAATTTGTGCAAAGCGACGGGCGTGCGCGTGACGCGCGAGCTTGCCGAGTGCGTCTATACGGCGCTCATCACGGACACGGGTTCCTTTCACTACTCGAACACGACGGAGCGCACATTCAAGGTCGCCTCCGAACTGGTGCGCGCGGGCGTCAAGCCAGCGAAGATTTCCGAAGCCGTCTTTTCAAGTTATCAATGGAGCAAAATCGAACTCTTGAGCGCGGTGCTTTCTACGGTCCGGCGCGATTGTTCGGGCCGCGTCGCATGGATGCGCCAGACCATTGAGATGCAGGAGCACGCGCGTGCTTCGGAAGAGGACGGCGATGGTTTCGTCAACTATCCCTTGACGGTCGGCGAAGTTGAGGCCGTAGTCCTCTTGAAAGAGTGCGCGCCCGGAGTTTACAGGACCAGCTTGCGTTCCAAGGGCGACATCAACGTGGCGCGCATCGCGGAGAAGTTCGGCGGCGGCGGACACCGCAACGCAGCCGGATGCACCCTCACGGGCGATTGGAACGAAGCCGAGCACACCATCGTTGAACTGCTCTGCGAAGCCGTCGAGCGCCATCACGGCGAACTGGATAACACAGAGGATGCGCTGGTCCAATCCGTCACACGCAAACAACCGGAAGGGGCAATCATCAGAGGTTAGGGGATAGGGGTTAGTAAAAGCAATTACTGGCCTCTAACCCCTAACCCCCAACCCCTCTTTCCCTATGTCCACCAAAGAGAAAAAATACAAGTGGCGGCGCGCGGATTATCAGGAGCAGACGCGCGGCCTCTTAATGGTCCACACGGGAGACGGCAAGGGCAAGACGACGTGCGCGCTCGGATTGATGATGCGGGCGGCGGGGCGCGGGCTGAACTGCTGCATGATTCAGTTTATGAAATCGCGCAACGACCGTTACGGCGAGCACGTCTCGGCGGAGAAACTCGGCATCGAAGTTCACACGATGGGCGACGGGTTCACATGGGATACGAAGAACCCTGAGCAGGACCGCCGGACCGCGCGCGAGACCTGGGCCTTGTGCGTCGAAAAGATGCGTGGCGGCGATTATGATCTGCTCGTCTTCGATGAACTAGTCTACGTCCTGAGCTACGAGATGCTGCCCGTGGCGGAGGTGCTCGAAGAGTTTCGCTCGATACGCGCCGCGCAACCCGCGCTCCACATCGTCGTCACGGGACGCGATGCCCCGCCCGCGCTAATAGAGGCCGCAGACCTCGTCACGGAGATGCGCGAGGTCAAGCACCCATTCAACAGCACAGAGCGCCGCGTCCTGGCACAAGAAGGAATCGAGTTTTAAGGATTGACTCATTGGCTCATTGACTCATTGGCTCGTTCAGTCAATGAGTCAATGAGTCCATCGCTTCATCCATCATCCCTTATATGTTATCCTTTGCGACGTTCTCATGTGTGCTCTGATAATTTCCAAGGGTCAACAACTCGGGTCATTGATAAATGACGGATGCGGGATGAGGATTTGACACATTGATTTATTGATTCATTTGCTCATTAGCTCGTTCGGTCAATGATTCAATGAGCAAATGAATCAATGAATCAATCGCTTAATCCTTTGCGACACTATGCCCTGGTTTAGAAAAAAGAATCAGAAGATTGAGACCGTCCCTGCCGAAGAGCGGCGGGTCAAGACGGAGGGCGTCTTCGTCAAGTGTGAAGAGTGCGAGGCGGCGCTCTACAAGGCCGAACTGGAAGAGTCTCTACAGGTCTGCTCGCACTGCGGCTATCATTTCCGGCTCGATGCGCGCTCGCGGCTCGCCATGCTCTTCAACGACGCAGCGTATGAGGAGCTTGATGCGGAAGTCATCTCGATAGACCCTTTGGAGTTCGTTGACAGCAAGCCTTATCCGAAGCGTTTGAAACAGGCGCAGGAGGTCTCAGGTCTGCCGGAGGCGATCATCACGGGGCGCGGGAAGGTCGGCTCGCATACGGTCTACGCGGGCGCGATGGACATGCTCTTCATCGGCGGCTCGATGGGTTCGGCGGTCGGCGAAAAAATCACTCGACTCATCGAACGGGCGCTGGCAGAGAGTGCGGCGGTCGTCACCTTTGCCGCTTCGGGCGGCGCGCGCATGCAGGAGGGCGCGCTCTCGCTCAAGCAGATGGCGAAAATCTCCGCCGCGCTCGCGCAACTTGACGACGCGCGCCTGCCCTTCATCTCGGTTTTGACGGACCCGACGACCGGCGGCGTGACCGCCAGCTTCGCCATGCTCGGAGATGTCATCATCGCGGAACCCAAGGCGCTGATAGGCTTCGCCGGACCGCGCGTCATCGAGCAGACGATTCGACAAAAGTTGCCCAAGGATTTCCAACGCTCCGAATTCCTGCGCGACCACGGCATGCTCGATGACATCGTTGACCGTAGAGAGATGCGCGCGCACATCATCAAGCTGCTTGATTTCATGATGAACCCCGAACTCCACCCGGAATCCGAAACGATCCTGACCAGGGAACTACGATTTAAAAGCAGTGACAAGTGACAAGCTAAAGACACGTCATGAGCTAAAGACGAGTCATGAGTCATAAGCTGACAGCCTGTTCTTGCTCGTCACTTGTCACTCGTCACTTGTCACTGTCCTTATGCTGTTCGACGATGCGCTCCGATACCTTTTGAGTCTGGGTCATGAGACTCTCGCCATCAAGCTGGGGCTGAGGAATACGTTGCAACTGCTTGAGGCTCTGGGCCAACCTCAGCGAGCCTTTCCGAAGGTCCAGATTGCTGGCACGAACGGCAAAGGCTCGACCGCCGCGATGCTCGACGCCATCTGTCGCGCCGCCGGAATCAAGACCGGCCTCTATACCTCCCCGCATCTCATCAACATCACCGAACGCATACGCATCGAAGGCCGCGAGATAACCCTTGAAGAATTCGCGCGTCTCACATCGCGCGTCCGCGCCGTCTCGCAAGGCTTATGCGACGCAGGCACGCTCGCCGCGCTGCCGACCTTTTTTGAGCAGGTCACGGTCATCGCGCTCCTCGCCTTGAATGAATCGCAGGTCCAATTAGGGATTCTCGAAACGGGCCTCGGCGGGCGGCTCGACGCGACGACCGCCGCGCTGGCTGAAGTGGTCGCCATCACTCCCGTCGCGTTGGACCATCAGGAATATTTGGGCCACACGCTCGCGGAAATCGCCGCCGAAAAGGCCGCGATTATACGCCCCGGCGTAGCCGCCTTAATCGCCCCGCAACCGTTTGAAGTGCTGGCGGTGATGCTCAGGCGTTGCGAGGCTTGCGGTGTCACGCCGCGCCTCAGCGGCTCCGGCGCGTTGATTGTCGGCGCGGATTCTTTAGGCCGCCTGCGCGTGACTTTCAAGACAGAGCAGGACCAGTATGCGAATGTCCTGCTCGGACTGCGCGGGCGTCATCAAGTGACGAACGCGGTGCTGGCCGTCGAACTGGCGGAGGTCTTGCGCGAGCGCGGGTTCAAGATAGAGCGCAGAGAGATGATAGAGGGACTCAAAACCGCGCAGCACGCAGGGCGACTGGAGATGCGTCCCGGTCCTCCTTCGATGCTCTTCGACGGCGCGCATAATGTGGCTGGCGCGCTGGCGCTCAGAAATTACCTTGACGAATTTGCGAGACAACCTCTGACGCTCGTCTTCGGCGCGATGCGTGATAAGGACGTAGCGGAAATCGCCAGCATACTTTTTCCCAGGGCCCACCGGCTGGTCCTGACGAGTCCCGCGAACCCTCGCGCCGCCACGGTTGAAACGCTCGCACGCGCCGTTCCCTTTAACTTCGATTCGAGTAAAATCACGCTCGCGCCGGACGCACGCAAAGCCCTGCGCGCGGCGCGTGAGCAAACACCCGAAGACGGACTCATCTGCGTCACAGGCTCGCTGTACCTTGTCGGAGAGATGCAGAACTATCTTGAGCAGTGTGCGGAAGCAGAGCCTCAGGCTCGTCCTCTCATAGAGTCAGGATGAACGCGCCAGAGGTCTGTTACATGAGTGACGATTCAGACAGCCTCAATAGAGAAAAGCCTGGACAGCTTATTTTGCATGATGCGCGAGATTTCATTTCGCGGCAATTCTCTCTCCCTGTAAATCACGAGCCTAATCTTCACGGAATGCGCCTCGCTCATCCATGCGATAAGTGATTCGACAATGCCCTCAAAGGATTTTTTCGGTCCGAGTGAACCAACGCCTGCGCCCATCAGTGGAACCCACAGCACGCCCACATCCAAAGCTTTCGCCTTTTCCAGCACCGCCGTCATCGTCTTCGCTACATCCTGTTTCGAGACGGCATAGTTAGCATCCTTCTCAATCTCAATCGCGGCGGCATGAAAAATATAATGGACGGGCAAATTCCCCCCGGAGGTGACACAGACCGTGTCGTGCTCTATGGGAGAGAACTTGGAGAGTTCATTGAGAATCGTATATGGACCAGCCTTTTCCAGGAGCAGGTAAGCGACGCCGCCGCCCGCGCTGATGCATGTGTCCTCCGGGCTGACGACGGCGCGCTGTAAATGCTGCAACTCCGGCGCGGACATTTGGGAACGACTGGTAATGTCACCATAGATGACGGATAGCTCTACGTCTATCTTTTTGTCTTTGCTGTGGGCCGTGAAGACGAGTTCGGGTGCGGGAGCACGCGCGGCATCTTTCGGAGATATTTTCCCCCGTTGTTCCTCTAGCGAGGCGATATGTTTATCAACCGCCGCATCGGATAAGCCCGCGCGAGTAAAGACCGTCCTGAGCCGCATGACATGGTCCAGATAGAGTTCGGCTGTTCCAATCAGTAATTTATTCTCCGTGGCCTTGATGAGATCGAACATGAAAGCGCCTGTGCCCCAGATGGGGAAAAAGCAGAAGCGTTCGTTTCGCTGGCCCGCCCGTCCCATCATCTGAACGATATGTGGGCCAATCACGCCTTTACCTATCCTTTCTTCGACCTTCTCCTCTAACTGCTTCGCGGTGAGATTCCTGGGCTTCTGCTCGGCCATATACACGCCCCAGAAGAGACCGAAGGATAAGACCTCTTCATTGGCGGCGTTCTCCAATGCCAGAGCATCGAACAACGTGTTGATGCTCCTTTCATATCCGGCAGTGCCGAGCACGAACATGCCCGCAGATTTTAAGAGACCTTTCACCTTCTCCTTCATCTTATCGTTGATGGCTACGACCTCATCATCGGTATTCATGATGTTATTGGTGTCGTAGTCTCCATGTAATTTAACGGCGTAGCATCTCTCCTGGTCTGACTCCCAGTATTTCAACTCATCTTCCGTTCGGATGGGCTGGCACTCCTCTGTCGCCTGTCGCATGAAGGCGCTCTCCAGCAACTTGTCGAAATTGGTCGTCAGGCAGACGTTTTTGAGATAGCCTCGCGCCATCAGAAGAGCCAGCGCATGATGACAGAACGCGGGGCTTTTGCCCCTCAGCAGGTCTCGGAAGAACTTGACGCGCATCGCCGGATTGCCATAGGCATGTATGCTCGTAGAATATCTGCGACTCGGGTCGTCCCAGTTGAGGCGTGAGTTCTCCCATTGCTCGATCTGTTCCGGGGTGTTCTCGCCCGGCAGTTCATGGCGTAAAAGTTGCTGGCGTATATCATCACAAATTTGCTGCGCCGTCTTGACCTCTGCTTCCGCAGAGGCTCCGGCTCCCAGATAACAGACATAACGGTTCTGCTGTTGGAGGATATAACGGATGACTTCATTATCTGAGATGATTTTCATGTCTCTCCTGTTGACGGTTCGATGAGAGTCCGTTTACTGTCCCCGGCGATCTTGTCAGGGGGCCACCCTGCGGCTCAGTCCGTGTCGTCCAGATTTAAGTATTCAATGAGGCCAAGACTATTGGCTATATACATTGACCGCTTTATCTTGTCAATAATAACTCCTGTCAGATGGCTCGCCGCAAAAGAAGCCCGCGAGACATTTATCAAAGCTGGCGTTGCCGCAAGGCTCATGAAAATATAAACTGTTGACGGTAAGAAATTCTATGACAAAATTTAATGATGAAGCTCCTGAAGTTCTAAGCAGCGAAGATATTTACCACGGCCTTGTCTTCGATGTCTCCGTTGATAAGGTTCGTGAAGGGGAGATAACTTATGTACGCGAGGTGGTCCATCATCCGGGCAGCGCGGTCATCTTGCCCGTCTTCGAGGACGGCACGCTGGCGCTCGTGCGGCAGTACAGGCATCCGGCGGTCAAGTATCTGCTGGAACTGCCCGCCGGGTCGCTCAACGAGCGGGAGTCGCCCGAAGAGGGCGCGGCGCGCGAACTTGAAGAAGAGTTGGGCGTCGTCGCGGGAAAGATGGAAAAGCTCACGGAGTTCTTCGTCTCGCCCGGTTTCGTCGAAGAGAAGATGTGGCTCTATCTCGCTACCGAACTGACGTTGACGGAGCAGAAGCTCGAAGCTGACGAGATACTTGAGATCGTGCGCGTCTCTTTCACGCGCGCCTTCGAGATGATAGCAGACGGCGAGATCGAAGACGCCAAAACCATCATCGGCATCATGCTGGCCGCCAGGCGGCTCGGCCTAGAATCTTATGTCGAGGATGATTCCGCCGCTTGATGAAATTCGTCGGACTCAAAAAAGGGTCATGCTGTGAAGGGAATTGGACCACTGATTGAGCCGGAAAGAAAGCCTTCGCGCGGGGTGGTCATGAATGAAACGTCTCTCTCGCTTGAAGACGTTCCGCCGCGTACAAACGGCCCGCTTGCTCCGACGCTCCTTAATTACCTGCACTCCATCATCGCCATCCCGCTCATCTATCTCTACACGCTCGTCATGGGAAGCATCTCTCTCATCATTTCTTTCTCAGACCCGGCGGGCCGTAAACAGCACTGGTGCGCGAGAGAGTGGGCGCGCATGATCTCGCGCACGGTCGGGGCGCGCGTGCGCCTTCACGGCGCGGAGCACATCAGGCCGGGCGAGTCTTACGTCTTTCTCTCCACTCATCAGAGCTACATGGACATCCCTGTGATGCTCGGCTATCTGCCCGCGCAGTTGCGCATCGCCGCGAAGAAGGAGGTCTTCAACATTCCCTTTCTCGGCTGGCACATGCGGCGCGCGGGCCATATCTCCATTGATCGGGCTTCGCGCGTCAACGCGATTGCGAGCCTCCAACGCGCCGCGACCGGCATCCGCGACGGCATCTGTGCCTTTCTCTACCCGGAGGGCACGCGCTCGCGCGACGGCTCCCTGCAAGCTTTCAAAAAAGGCGGATTCAAACTGGCGATGCAATCGGGCGTGCCCATCATCCCCGTCACCATCCTAGGCACACGAGCACTTCTCCCGCGCGACTCCATCATCTTCCGTCCCGGTCCCGTAGAGATGTACCTTGACGCCCCCATCCCCACCGCAGACTTAACGGACGCAGACCTCGACACCCTCATGCAAACCGTCCGCGCCGCCATGATAGAAGCAATGCGGAATCATCAATTGCGGACTGCGGACTTCGGATCGCGCAATTAGGAAAGAGGGACAATTCAACTTGATGGTTCTTCTTTCTTCAATCCTCAATCCGCGATCCGCAATCCGCAATTGATGATTCCGCATTGCTCTTGTTGACCCTTTCCACGTAAGCCCTTACACTCGTTTCTATCGTGAGCACATCAGATAAATTTCCGCCGCTTGCGGAGCCGGTTGACGAACGCTACGCGGGCTTCGTTGATGGAGCGCCGGGGTCGCTCTCCACTGAACCGGCTGCGCCGCCGTCCAGAGTTGAGACTTCGTCCGAGAAGATCGGGGCGAGGCTCATAGAAGTCGGGCTTGCCGTCGCCACCTGGATTGCCAGCATCATTCTGCTGTTGGTGATGAGCCTGGTTTTCGTCATCCCTTACGCTTTCCGCGAGATGGGCATGAATCAGGAGGCGCTGAGGCAGTTTCTGTTGACGGACAAGACCGCCATCTTCCTACAGATTCTTTCAACCATCCCGGCGCATCTACTAACGCTCGGCGTCATCTGGGTCGTCGTCACACGCTTCGGCAAAAGACCTTTCTGGTCTACCTTGGGTTGGGGTTGGAGCCGCAACTTCAATTTCTGGACCAGCGCTGCTCTCGGCATCGCGCTGCTCGCCCTTGGCTATTTCATCACGTACAAGTTTCACGGCGGAGAGACGCAGGTTGATAAGATTATCAGCAGTTCGCCCGCCGCGCGTTATACGACCGCCTTCCTGGCGACCTTCACCGCCCCGCTGGTCGAAGAGATGGTCTATCGAGGAGTCCTCTATTCAGCGCTGCAAAAGCTCATCGGCATGCTGTGGGCGGTGGTCGGCGTGATGCTTCTTTTCACGCTCATACACGTTCCCCAATACTGGCCCAATTATGGAGTCATCGCCGTCATAGGCATTCTCAGCTTGTCTCTCACGGTCGTCCGCGCTTACACGGGACGGCTGCTCCCCTGCTTTATCATTCACCTGGTCTTCAATGGAATCTCTTCCATCTTAATCATTCTTGAGCCTTACTTCCCGCACCTGAACTCAGGCGGCGAGCAGAAGGCCGAATCCTTCATCATCATCATGCTCGCACGCATCGCTCGCCTGTCACTCTGAAGGAGTTTGAAATAGAGACTAGAGGCTAGAGGCTAGTGTTGAAAGCCAAACCCGTTGAGAGAACTCTAACCTCTAGCTTAGTCTCTAGCCTCTAGCCCCTGTTTTATTATGTCTTATGAAGTCGTCGTCGTCGGAGCGGGGATAGGCGGGCTGACGGTAGCCGCGATTCTGGCTGCGCGCGGGATGAGCGTGTGCCTTTTGGAAAAGGAGGCGCGGCCCGGCGGCTGCATCGCTGGCTTTCAAAAATTCGGCTACGACTTTGAAGCGACCGCTGCGCTCTACGCGTCATGGCAACCCGGCGGGATTCACGAGCGGGTCTTCGCGGAACTCCCCGTCGCAGCGCCGGAAGTTCGTAAGCTCATCACGCCCTACGTGGTCCGACTTCCTGACGGAACGCAAATCGCGCTCACAGAAAACGACGCCGAGTTTGAAGCAAACTTGCGTGCGGCTTTTCCTGAATGCGCCGACGCGGCCATCAATTTTTACCGCGAGATTGAGCCAATCGGCGAAGCCTTGAGACGTGTCGCGGACCGCGCGCCGGACTTGCCGACAGCGTCCAGGCTGCGCCGTCTGAAGGCCATCGCGCCCGAAGCGCGCATCGCCGCGCGCGTCATGTCCGCGATGGGCCACACGACGGCTGAGCATCTGGCCGGGACATCCAACAGGTTTCGCCGTTTCATAGATGTGCAATTGCAGATGTTCGCGCAGTGCGCGAGCGAGACTTGCGCCTACCTTTACGCGGCTGTGGCGCTGATGATACCGCGTCGCGGCATGCACGCGATGCGCGGCGGTGGTCGCGCGCTGGCCGACTCGCTTCTGGCGGCCATCAACAAAAGCGGCGGCACTGTGCGCTTGAATACTCCCGTGCTGCGCTTGTCCTACGATGCGAGCGGCGGGGCACGCGGCGTTGACCTCCTGAGCGGAGAAACAGTAGAAGCGACGCGCGCCATCATCAGCAATCTTCCGGTGTGGGATACTTACGGCAAGCTCGTCGGGTTGAATCGCACGCCCGACGCGGTCCGCCTGCGGCTCAAGAATCTGCGCGGCTGGGGCGCGTATCTGCTATTCCTGGGCCTGGATGAAGAAGCGGCGGGGCGTCTTCCTGCGGAACACGTCCTGGCTCTCTCAGACTGGCATGAAGGACAGGCTTACAATCCTGAAGACTCGCAACTGATGTTCGCCAGCGCGCCCGCCTGGGATACGCGCGCGCCCTTGCACAAGCGTGCCGTGACCGTCTCGACCTTCACAGAGCCGACGCAGTGGTTCGCCTTTCATGAAGATGAAGCGGAACATGAAGCGCAGGACCAATTATGGCTTGAGAGATGCTGGGCACGTCTACACGCGGCCCTGCCGGAACTAGGCGCGGGCGTGGAAGTCATAGAGACGGCGACGCCGCGCACTTTCTATGAAAATACGCGGCGCAAGCTCGGCATGGTCGGAGGCGTGGGCCAATCGCTCGACGTGTTCGGCCCTCACACGCTCACGCACAAAACCTCTCTCCCAAATTTACTGATGGTCGGTGATACGACCTTCCCCGGCCAGGGCGTCGCCGCCGTCACACACTCCGCCCTCATCGTCGCCAACGAACTGAAGAGCAAGTAGGAAGGATGAAGGCGGAAGGATGAAAGCGAAGAGGCTATCTGAAAAGCCGCCTGTGCCCTGAAAGGGCTGAATATGATAGCCGGGGGCAGCGCCCACGGTCCTCTCAACATCACACAAGCCGACCCTGCAAGGGTCGCACATGCAATGAAGAGGTGCGACCCTTGCAGGGTCGGCTTGTATTCTGGACCAGTCACCGTGGGCGACGCTCTACGAGCTTGCCCCTGGCTCTCATATGTATCCACTGGCGTGGATCAGGTTGAAGGATTTGCTCTGGCTTTTCAGGCAGCCTCTAACATCTGTTTTTCACGGCATATCATTGGGGCTGACTTTGTGGCCGCCGGGGTTTTGGCGTATGGGGTTGTCGCTGCCGGAACTGGGCATCGGCGTGGGAGTGGTCCTGATTGGCCCACCGTTGCCGCCTGTTGAGCCGCCGCCTGTGCCGTTCGAGATGGGAGTCCCAGGCTGCCCGTTGTAGTAAGGATTATTGAAGCGAGGGAAGTAGTAGATGCTGGTCATGTAGCTGTGCCCGTAGGGCGACCCCCAGCCTTGAGAGAAAGGGAGAAACGTGTAGCAACCCGACCTGGGATTGAAGAACCAGATGCCCGCCTGGCTCGCGTCAAACAGATTGGCCCAGTCGTTCTGGGAGTAACTGGAGAAGAAGCCGTTGAGCGCACGTTCTGAGAGTTTCTCATTGGCCTTAGCGAGAGTCTCCGCGCGCTCTTTGCTCCAGAGATCGAATTGGTCCTGATTCTTCTTGTCGTACTTCGCCAACTCCACGGGAACGCCGCCGCCGACCAGAACCTTATTCCCGCCCTTGACCTTCAACTCTTCGTTGCCGACAAGCGCGCGACCATTGCGCACGACGACCTCCGTCTGCCCTGACGGCATGACGTTGATGCGGTAGATGCCTCTTCTGACGATGGCGATGGTGGTCTGCGGAGTGTCGAACCGGATGAGCATCTCGCCGCCGTCAACGCCCGCCGCTTCTACGATGGCGCTGCCTTTGGAGAGCCTGACCTTGAGGCCGTCGAGCGAGGCGTCCGCTAACTCGAACTCGGAATTTTCAGGCAGCCGCAGGTACGTGCCCGGATTGAGCAGGACTTCGACCAACCCATCCTTTCCGGTCTTCACCAGATCGCCCGAATCGAGGTCATCCTTGGCGGTGAGAAGTTGCCACTCCTTCGCGCCCCTGTGCTGGAACGTCACCTGGCCGGAAACAGAATTGACGCCGCCCGCCCTGGCGGAGATAACGAATTTCTCGCGGGTCTGCGACTGGCCCACGATGGCCGCGCAGCATATCAGTGCCAGGGCAAGAAGATTCAGAGGTAGAGACATGAATATTTTTTTCATCACGAAATTCCTTTGCGGGATGCGCTTTTAAGTTAAGCTGCGGGTAGAAAATTCCAAACTCTATTTGACACTATTATACGCCCTCAAGGCGACACATGACAAAGATTCTCCGCACGGCTGCTTCATAGTCTGAAGAAAGGATGAGCCACAGAGAGCACAGAGAAGGAAAAGCAGAGCAAGCTTGCTTCTCATCAATCTTCCTTCTTCCTCTGTGTTCTCTGTGGCTAATTTTCCGAGAGCGCTTAGCGTCGGGCCAACTCAAGCGCTTGATTCATGTCTTCATCTGCGCCGCGTATGATGAGGACCGTGTCGCCTTTATACTGAGCGCGCGTGGTGAGATTGCCATCGGTCCAGGCGACATCAGAGCTTTCGCCGACGATAGAGCCGTCGTCCGTGTGCATGGCCCCGCGTTGATGTTCGAGCGCATCGTAGGCGCGGAAGAATTCAACGGCATCCGAAGGCTTGTCCCAGACTATCTTCCAGACGAAGAGCGGCGTGCTGTTCGGACGCTCGAAGAGATACGCGCGGTCGCCGCCCCAGCCCGCAGCCGCGCGTACAGCCGTCTCTCTGGACACGCCCGCCATCAGCAGCCCGCGCACACCTATCTCGCCGAGCGGTGTCGAAGTCACGTTACGCCAGCCACCTTCTGCAAATCCGGCTTCATCCAATCGCACGTCGCGCGCTGGTTCGCCAGCAGCATATTTTTCGGGATGAAGAACCTGCTCGCTGGTCGTCGGCGGATGGCGAAAGAGTTCATCAACGCCGCGCTCTCCACCCTTTCGTCTGACGGCTTCGACGAGGCGCGCGCCGTCACGATAGCGAAAGATAAAAGTTTCTGTGAGGAGCGGCGGGAAAAGCTTTTCCGCTTCCTTCCGATATTCGCCGAAACGCGCGCCCTCCTGCTTCGTGATTTCATCGAGCGATTTACGCCCGTAGCCGTCGCCCTCTTCCATGCGCCGCTGAACGTTCATCGCGTCGCCCTCTATAATCGCAAAGACGGCTTCGGTCCGGTCAAAATCGTAAGGCCGGACGACGAGCAAGTTCATCAAGTCGAAATTCTGGTCCTGTAAAGCGTGGACGAATTCATGCGTCAACAGCGAGTCGCCCTTAAACTTGCCGACCAGCAAGACCTGCTTATCGAGCGGCGAATAGGTCGCGCCCGCAGAGGCCGCCGTGAAACTCGCCGCGAGCGTCGCGAGGTCCGTTCCCTCCGGCAGCACGCCGCCCGCAGAGGCCAGTTTGCTCAAAGCGCGCAACTCGTCGCCGCCGAGTATTTCCGCCATCTCGCGCGTGCGCGTCCCGTACTCCCAGCCGGAAAGCTCAGCCATCCCTACGTCGCCGGTTTTGAAAGGCAGTTCGCGCAAGTCCGAAGCCACGCGCATGTTACGCGCGCGCACCGCCTCCATCTCCTTTGAGAGAGGACGACCGGGCAGCGGCGGCAGAGTGCGCGCCAACGCCAACGGCGCGGCCATCGCCGGACCCGCATTCCCACGCGTCGAACTGCGCGTCCCGCAAGACCAGACGATCAACGAGAGCACGACGACGGCACAACACAAGAGTATGACTTTAACTGAAACACGCATACATGGCTTAGACGCAAACCAGCCCCTTTACGATGCCGGAGAAGA
>DASYML010000052.1:0-32677 GCA_036009045.1 Pyrinomonadaceae bacterium | reverse complement strand
AATTCCTGCGCGAGCCGGATGGAACGCTCGCAGGAGTAATCGCTCGCCAGCAGCAACGCATCGAATGCTCCATCGAATTGCAGATTCTCGAATTGCGGATTGCGGATTGCGGATTGCGGATTGAAGAAAGCAACCTGTCTTCTAATCCACAATCTGAAATCAACAATCCACAATCGAAGAACCCGCAATCGCAGAGGGTGTTCAAAGTCGCTGTGCGTATCCTGAACCTGACGCCTCTGGATAATGCCAAGTCCAGAAGCCGCGACGATGCGTTGATGCGGTCACTCGTTTCGACTCACACGATTCTAGCCGTGCGCGACGGGGAATTCGTCTCGCTGCTCGAACCGCCCGAAGCCTTTCGAGAGATGGCCGCCGCTTGCCGCAACGTAGGGACCTGGCCGGTCATGGCAGGCGAAGAGGGCGAGCGCGATTGTATGCTTTCATCTCCCATTATTCTCTACGATTACCCGCAGATCGCGCCGGAGAGCGCGGGCGACCTCTTCGACGGGACGGAGATTGACGAGATTCTCACCCTTCGCATCATGACTCTGACCGATGCAGAGAAACGCGAGATGCGCGGCGTGGACGAACGCGCCCGCCGCATCCTTGAGAGGACAGAGACGCTGCCTCTTGAGCAGATGATGAAACTCCACGGCGCGATGCGCCGCCCTCGTCCGCCCGGAGATGATGAGCGATGAGTGAACAGAGGTAAGTGAAGGTGAAGAAAAATCCAATGATGCCGGGAGGCGTTGAGCACAACGAATGGGAGTGGCAGCTTCTTGAAGATAAGATGCCGTTGGATTGGGTGGAGTCTAACGGCGTCCCGCTCAAGCAGGGGATGCGCGTGCGTTTGCGGCCCCGCGCCGGTGGCGACATCTTCGACCTCGCGCTCGCAGGGCAAATCGCCATCATCGAATCCATCGAGCAGGATTACGAGAACAAAGTGCACCTCGCCGTCGTGCTGGAAGATGATCCGGGCCGTGACCTGGGGATGATGCGGCAGCCCGGCCATCGCTTCTTCTTCTCTCCCTCGGAGGTCGAACCGCTGCCGCATGACGATAAAGACGAAACACGCTCAGGCGAAGATTTGAATAGCGCAAGCGAAGATGTGAAAGGCTCATGACGAAGGCTCGCATTCTCATCGCCGGAATCGGCAATATCTTCCTCGGAGACGACGCCTTCGGCTCGGAGGTGGCGAGGCGGCTGGCGTTGCGCGAATTGCCGTCTGAAGTGCTCTTGATAGACTTCGGGATACGCGGTTTCGATCTCGCCTATGCGCTCATGGACGGTTACGAAGTGACCATCCTGATTGATGCGACCCCGCGCGGCGAAGCGCCCGGCACGCTCTATACTATCGAGCCTGATTTGAAAGAGCTTGATGAGATTGATGCTCAGGGGATGATGGTCGAGACGCATGGCATGAACCCCTTGAAGGTCTTGAGCATGGTCAAGTCTATGGGCGGCGAGTTGAAGCGTATCCTGCTGGTCGGGTGCGAGCCTGCGCCGCTCGAATCGGAAGATGGGCACATGGGTCTGAGCGAGCCTGTCGAAGTCGCCGTTGATGAAGCGGTCGGGATGGTCCTGTCGCTCGTCACGAAGATTCTCGCAGGGGAACGTCGCGGGGCGACGGCGGTGTGAGTAATATTTCGCAGAAAGGGAGATAATCTGTTATGAGTCGGAATCAGTCTTTAGAGAGAAGAGAGAGGAGTTCAGGTATGAATATCTGGTCCATCGTCGGGGGCGTCGCATTGGTGGCAATGGCGGCGGCGGTCATTGTCAGCCTGCCGGACATCAAACGCTATATCAAGATCAGCACGATGTGATGGAAGCGAACGGGAACAACGCTGTTCGTTACAGGATAGAACCCAGGCAGAGCCAGTTCGTCGTGCAGGCATTTGCGGAGGGCATGCTCTCCGTCTTCGGTCATAATCCGAGCATGGCGATTCGCGGCTTCGGCGGCGATGCGCGATGCGTTCCCGGCACGCTCGAACAGGCTTCGGTCCTGATGCTGGTGCAGTCGGACTCGCTCGCCGTCATAGGTCAAGTGAGCGAGAAAGATCGCCTTGAGATAGAGCGTATGATGCGCGCGGATGTCCTCGAAATCGCACGCTATCCTGAGATAGTTTTCATGAGCACAAGCGTTTCCGCCAGCCCCGTCGCCGCAGGACAGTTTGAGGCGAGAATAGCGGGCAGCCTCTCTTTGCACGGGGTGACGCGCGAGCACAGGACTAATGCGCGCGTGACGGTCGACGGCAACAGCCTGCGCGCGCGCGGCGAGTTCGGGTTGCGGCAGAGCGATTACAACATCAAACCCGTCTCTGTCATGGGCGGCACGCTCAAGGTCAAAGATGACCTCAAGTTCTCGTTCGACATCCACGCGATTGCGGAATGACCGAAGGCGGATTGCGGATTGCGGATTGCGGATTAAAGAAACAGAGTTACGTTCTTCTAATCCACATTCAGCATTCTTCAATCCGCAATCCGCAATCCGCAATCCGAAATTGAGAATATGCATGAGCTTTCCATTGCCGTGAGTATGGTGGAGATGGCTGCGGAGGAGGCTGCGCGGCGAGGCGGGGCGCAGGTCCATGCGGTCTATCTCAAACTGGGGCCGCTGTCGGGCGTGGTCAGGGAATCTCTCTTGTTCTCCTACATGGTGGCCTGCGAGGGCACGCCCCTTGAGGGTTCTCAACTGGTCATAGAGGATGTCCCTGTCTCCGTCTACTGCCCTGCCTGCGAGGCCGAAACCGCGCCCGTCTCGCTTCAGCAATTGTGCTGTTCCGTCTGCCAGACTCCGACGCCTCAAGTCTTGCGCGGAAAAGAACTCGAAGTGACCGCCCTGGAGATACAATGATGGACACAGAGCCTCGCCTGGTCGAAGTCAGACAGAATGTCTTGAAGCAGAATGATCTGCTCGCGCGTGAACTTCGCGGGCGTTTTCATGAAGCGGGCGTCTACGTCGTCAGCCTCGTCTCAAGTCCGGGCACTGGCAAGACTGCCCTTCTCGAAAAGATGCTGACGCTGCTCCGGCCTCAACACGCCGTCGCAGCCCTCGTCGGAGACCTCGCCACGGAGAACGACGCCGCGCGGCTGGCACGCAGCGGCGCTCCCGTCAGGCAGATTGTGACCGGCACGGTCTGTCATCTAGACGCCACGATGGTCCACAACGCGCTTGACGGATGGAACCTCTCAGAGTTGGAGATGCTGTTCATCGAAAACGTCGGCAACCTCGTCTGTCCTTCGAGCTATGATCTGGGAGAAGACCTGCGGCTGGTCCTGCTCTCCGTCACGGAAGGCGAAGACAAGCCTCTCAAGTATCCGACGATTTTCAACACGGCGGACGTGGCCGTGATTACCAAGATGGACCTCGCCGCAGCCGTAGAGTTTGACGCGCAGTCCGCGCGCGATAATATTCAAAGAGTGCGGCCCGGCATGCGCGTCTTTGAAGTTTCCGCCAAGACGGGCGCGGGCATGGACGAGTTGATGCGAGTCCTCGCCGGAAGAGTCTCCGCATCAAAGTCTGAGTCGGAATCAGAGTTGAAATCAAAGTTTCAATCAGAGAAGGTCATGGCTGGCTGAAAGGTTTTAATGCTGGAAGACATCACCATGCACAGCGTTCAGCCTCACGCGCAAACCACCCGCGTTCAAATACTGGTGCGGGGCATCGTGCAGGGCGTAGGCTTTCGCCCCTTCGTTTTCTCGCTGGCAAATCGTCGCGCTCTGCGCGGACAGGTGCTCAACAATGCGACCGGCGTGCTGATAGATATAGAGGGCGAACGCGCCATCATCGAACAATTCATCAAAGAGATGACGGCGCACCCGCCGACTCTCTCACTGATTGAATCGGTCGAGCGCACGGACAATTTAGACCCCGCGCACTATCAGGATTTTCGTATCGTCGAGAGCATTTCAAACGGAGAGAAGTTCACGCCCATCTCCGCAGACATCGCCACCTGCGCAGACTGTCTCAAAGAATTGTTCGACCCACGCGACAGGCGTTATCGCTATCCCTTCATCAACTGCACCAACTGCGGCCCGCGCTTCACTATCATCGAAGACATCCCCTACGACCGCGAGTTGACCACGATGCGCGATTTCAAGATGTGCGCCGCGTGCCGCGCGGAGTATGAGAATCCGCTCGACCGCCGCTTTCATGCGGAGCCGACGGCGTGCCCACAATGCGGGCCGCGACTGAGCCTGACGGACGCGCACGGACTCACTGATTGCGGATTGCGGAATGCGGATTGCGGATTTGGGGTTGCGGAGAGTGGGATAGATGATCATCACGTTTCTTTAATCCGCAATCTGCAATCCGAAATCCGCAATGGCAAGATAGTTGTCATCAAAGGCATCGGCGGTTTTCATCTGGCCTGCGACGCCCTTGACGCGGAAGCGGTCGAACGCCTCCGGCAGAGAAAGTACAGGGAGGATAAACCGTTCGCGTTGATGGCGAAGTCCGTTGATGTGATACGCGAGTATTGCTTCGTCTCCGAAGCGGAAGAGGCTTTGCTTAATTCCGCGCGCCGTCCCGTCGTGCTGCTCGAAAAGAGAATTGACGCGCGCATCCCGGAAGCGGTCGCGCCTCGCCTGCGGACGCTCGGATTCATGCTGCCTTATTCCCCTTTGCATCATCTGCTTTTGGAAGCCTTTGACCACCCGCTCGTCATGACGAGCGGCAACGTCTCCGACGAACCCATCTGTTACGAAGACGATGATGCCATCCGACGGCTCCACAACATCGCAGACTACTTTCTCCTGCATGACCGCCGCATACACATACGCACGGATGATTCCGTCGCGCGCTTCACCGAAGGCCGCGAAATAATCCTGCGTCGCTCGCGCGGTTACGCGCCCGCGCCCGTCAAGTTGAATTTAAAGTTTGAGCGAGAAATTCTAGCCTGCGGTGCGGAACTCAAAAACACTTTTTGCCTCGCGCGCGACCACTATGCCTTCATCAGTCATCACATCGGCGACCTGGAAAACCTTGAGACGCTACGCTCTTTCCGCGAAGGCATAGAGCATTACAAGCGGCTCTTTCATCTTCAACCGGAAGTGATCGCCCACGACCTGCATCCAGAATATCTCTCGACCAAATACGCCCTCGCGCAAGATGAAGGACACACGAAGATTGGCGTCCAGCATCATCACGCGCACATCGCCAGTTGCATGGCGGATAACGGGATTGAGGGTGAAGTGATAGGCGTGGCGATGGACGGGCTTGGCTTTGGCACTGATGGCCGGATGTGGGGCGGCGAATTCTTCGTCGCGGATTTTCTGGAAGCCGAACGCATCGCGCATCTTGAGTACATAGCGATGCCCGGAGGCGCAAAGGCCATCCGCGAACCTTGGCGGATGGCCGCCGTGTACCTGCAACGCGCGCTCGGCGATGAATTTCTGGACCTGGAAATTCCCTTCGCGCGTAATCTGGACCGCCGCGCCTGGATGACGCTGCGCAGGATGATTGAGACCGGCACGAACAGCCCCCAGACATCCAGCATGGGCAGGCTCTTCGATGCCCTGTCGAGCCTCCTTGGATTGAGAAACGCCGTCAACTATGAAGGACAGGCGGCGATTGAGTTGGAAACGATAGCCGACCGTGATTGCCTTCAAGCTTACGAGTTTGAGATTGAAGCGGGCACGGGCGTTATCAAGGCTGAAGCCGTCATCCGCGGCGCTGTGGAAGACCTGCTCGAAGGGCTTTCGACGCAGACGGTTTCCGCGAAGTTTCATCTCGGAGTGGTCCAGTTAATCGCCACGGTCGCGCGCCATGTGAGAGACGCGCGGAGACTGAATCGAGTAGTATTATCGGGAGGAGTTTTTCAAAACATGTTTCTTCTGGAACATGTGCGCCGCTCGCTCAGGCTTGAGGGCTTTGAGGTCCTGACGCACAGCCGCGTGCCGACAAACGACGGCGGCATCTCGCTCGGTCAAGCGGCCATCGCGGGCGCGCATCTTACAGCAGGAAGGATTTAGGGGAAATGCGGATTGCAGAATTCGGATTGCGGATTAACAGAACTTAGTTTTCTCTCTTCAATCCCCAATCCCCAATCCGCAATCCGCAATCGAAAAATTCCGCAATCGAAGATTTCGCAATGGAGAAAATATGTGTTTAGCGATACCCGGAAAAATTGTAGAGATTGTTGACGTGGAAAACAGCATCGCCAAGGTGGATGTCGGCGGCGTCAGGCGCAACATCAATACGGGGATGCTCGATGATACGAAGGTGGGCGATTACGTGCTGATTCACGTCGGCTTCGCCATGAGTAAAATTGACGAGCATGAAGCTGAAGAGACGCTCCGAGTGCTCAACGAAATCGGAGAGTACCAGGCGGAGTTTGAACAGTTCAGCACCTCTTTTGAGTGATTGCGGAATTCGGATTGCGGATTAACAGAACTTAGCTTTCCCTCTTCAATCCGCAATCGAAAAATTCCGCAATCGAAGATTTCGCAATGGGGAAGATATGAACGCGGATGAGATGAAAAAGAGAACAAGAGCTTTCGCTCTTAGAATTATTCATCTGGTGGAGGCGCTTCCGCAAAGCAGGACTGCTAACGTAATAGGCAAACAGTTGTTAAGGTGTAGGACATCCGTCGGGGCCAATTATCGGGCTTCATGTAGAGCAAGGTCGCAAGCAGATTTTGTCGCCAAAATGGGCATTGTCGAAGAAGAGGCGGATGAAGCTATCTATTGGATGGAATTGCTTGTCGAAGCCGACTTGGTGAGAAGAGAGCGCGTTGGTAATCTCTTGGAAGAGGCCAACCAACTTCTCGCCATAGTCGTCTCTTCAATCAAAACTGCGCGAGGGAACAAGCCATGACCAAAGACCCACAATCCGCAATCCGCAATCCGCAATCCGCAATCGGCACGGATTTTTCGAGAGCCTTTTATCCATTCCTGCATGAAGATAATAAGCAGCCACAGGAGTTGATGGAAGAGTTGCGCTTTTCGCTGATGGAGAAGGCGCGCGAGAGCGTAGATGTCAAGGCCAGATTCTTTGAGGAGAACAAGGACAACATCCTCGCGGCATCGCTGGCGATGGCGAAGGCTTTCCATCGTGGACGGAAGATGCTCGTGTGCGGCAACGGCGGCTCTGCGACAGACGCGCAGCATATCGCGGTCGAGTTCATGCATCCGGTCATCGTCGGATGCAAGGCTCTGCCAGCCATCTGCCTGACCAGCGATATGGCGATGGTCACAGCCGTCGCTAACGACGTTGGCTTCGATGATGTCTTCACACGACAGATTATCGCCCTGGGAAACGAGGGAGATATTCTGCTAGGCATTTCGACGAGCGGAAATTCGGAAAACCTGATGCACGCTTTTGCGACCGCGCGAAGGATGAAACTGACGACCATCGGCTATGCCGGAAACGACGGCGGCAAGATGGCAGAAATGCGCGCGGCGGGCACGCTCGATTTCTGCCTCACCGTGCCGACTTCCAGCATTCATCGAATACAGGAAACACACGTCGCGCTCTATCACATCACCTGGGACATGGTTCACACTTTCTTGAAACACCGCTCACTCGTGGAAGAGCAGTCTGGAGTCTGAGAGTCAGGAGTCATGAGTCAAAAGCAAGAACCTGTCTTTGACTCCTGACTCTCAGACTCCAGACTTAAAGAGGGGGTCTTATGAAGTTCATAGACGAATACAGGCAGGGCGACATCGCGCAGAGGTTGGCGGAGCAGATTAAGCATATGACGAGCGCTCCGCTCAAGATTATGGAAGTCTGCGGCGGTCACACTCACGCTATTTTTAAGTATGGGATAGAGGATTTGCTCCCGGAAAATATCACGATGATTCACGGGCCGGGCTGTCCGGTCTGCGTCATTCCTTTGGGCCGCGTTGACGATGCCATCTCGATAGCCCAGAGGCCGGAAGTCATCTTCACTACCTTCGGCGATGCGATGCGCGTGCCCGGCTCAAAGACCAGCCTGCTTGATGCGAAGGCCGCTGGCGCGGACGTGCGTATGGTCTACTCGCCGCTCGACGCTTTGAAGATTGCGAAGAAGAATCCTGAGCGGCAGGTAGTCTTTCTCGCGCTAGGCTTTGAGACGACCGCGCCTTCAACCGCCATGACTATTCTTCAGGCGGCGAAGGATGGCGTGGAGAATTTCAGCGCGTTCTGCAATCACATCACGATTGTGCCCGCGCTCAAAGCCCTGCTCGATTCGCCGGACCTGCAACTCGACGGCTTTCTTGGTCCGGGCCATGTGAGCACGGTCATCGGCACGCGCCCTTATGAATTTGTCCCACGCGAATACGGCAAGCCCGTCGCGGTCGCGGGCTTCGAGCCGCTGGACGTGCTGCAATCTGTCTACATGATCGTCAAGCAACTCGTCGAAGGGCGCGCGGAAGTCGAGAACCAGTACGCGCGCTGTATCAATCGAGACGGCAACCGGAAAGCTTTGGAAGTTCTCTTCGAGGTCTTCGAGCCGCGCGACTATTTCGAGTGGCGAGGTCTCGGCTCAATCGCTCATAGCGGGATGAAGCTGCAACGAAAGTATGCCGCGTTCGATGCGGAGTTGAAGTTCAGCGTGCCCGGTCTGCGCATCGCGGACCCGAAGGCGTGCCAGTGCGGCGAGATTTTGAAGGGCGTCAAGCGGCCCTGGGAGTGCAAAGTCTTCGGCACGGCCTGCACGCCCGAAACGCCGATTGGCTCTTGCATGGTCTCTTCCGAAGGCGCGTGCGCGGCCTACTATAACTTCGGTCGGTTATCGAAAATAGCCGAACGCTCCGGCGCTAAGTCTGCGGCGTGAGAACTTTTGAAAGCAATAATCGTAGTGATTCAGTGAGCCATGAGTGAGGATGAAAGAAGCGTTCACCACCACAGACACAGAGGACACAGAGTTTGCACAGAGAAGAACATTCAAGCCTCTGTGCTGACTCTGTGCGCTCTGTGTCTGCGGTGGTGAATACCAATGTTCGATACACTCAAGGCAAACTGAACCGCTACCCGGTAAATTTATGGAGACGAAATTCACCCCTTCACCGCTCTTTGAGAGAGTCGAGCGAGCGCGGCGTAGAAAACATAAAATCAAGGACACTCAAATCACGCTCGCGCACGGCAGCGGAGGCCGTGCCATGCATGAATTGATAGAAGGGGTCTTCCTCGAATACTTGCGTAACCCTCTGTTGGAGATGCTCGAAGACCAGGCGGTTTTTGAGGTCGGTCAGGCGAGCGATGAAAGTGGTCCTGAGGCAAGCAACGGGCGCGGCCAGACGAGGCTCGCTTACACGACCGATTCTTATGTGGTTGACCCGATCTTTTTTCCCGGCGGAGACATCGGCAGCCTCTCCATCCACGGGACCGTCAACGACATCGCGATGAGCGGCGCGCGGCCTCTCTATCTTTCGGCGGGCTTCATTCTCGAAGAAGGCTTCGCCGTCGAAGACTTGAAGCGCATCCTCTCTTCAATGCGCGCGGCGGCGGCGGAAGCCGGAGTCTTAGTCGTGACGGGAGATACGAAGGTCGTGCAGAAGGGAAGCGCGGACAAGATATTTATCAACACGTCCGGCATCGGCATCGTCGAATTGCCGGTCCGGCTCTCAGCCTCGCGCGCGCGTGCGGGAGACAAAGTAATCTTGAGCGGCACGCTTGGAGATCATGGGACGACCATCATGATCGCGCGCGGCGAGCTTGAGCTTGAAACAGAGATTGAGAGCGACAGCGCGCCGCTCAATCTGTTAGTGCAGGAGATGCTGGACGAAGCCGCGCGCGTCTCTACGGTTGAGGCCATACATTGTTTGCGCGACCCGACGCGCGGAGGCGTGGCGACGACCCTCAACGAAATCGCCATGAGTTCCGACGTGTGCATAGAGATTCAGGAAGACAGCATCCCCGTGCGCGAAGAGGTGAAGGGCGCGTGCGAGATTCTGGGCCTGGACCCGCTCTATGTCGCCAACGAGGGCAAGCTGGTGGCGGTAGTGGCCCCAGAGGTCGCGGAAGCGCTCGTCGCGCGGATGAAGAAAAACCGATACGGTCTGGACGCTTGCATCATCGGCGAAGTGAAGGAAGAGCCGCAGGGAATCGTCGCGATGCGAACGGGCTTTGGCGGCACACGCATCGTTGATATGCTCGTCGGCGAACAGTTGCCCAGAATATGTTGAGCACTGGTTCTTATCCCGCCAAGCGCTCCGCGTCTCTGCGGTGGTGAATCTCACGGTCACGCTCAAACCAGACTGAAAATCTAGAATCATCAAAAGGCGTCTACCATCGTCCGAATCTTGAGTTGAGCGCGGAGGTCTTGCGGCGCGATTGCTTCGCGCGTGCGAAATTCGATTGTCGCTTTCCTGCCGGGGAGCAGGTCGAAATAATTATCCGAGAAAAACCCTTCGTGATTCGGGAGAGAGAGATACACGGCCCGCGCAAACTTGTCGGAACCCAGGGTGATGATGAAGCGGTCACGAAGGCGCACGACATCCGTCGTCATCTGCGGCTGCGGGACGTTGAGATTTTTGTAAGGCTCGAAGAAATACTCGTTGGTTGAGACAGGCTCTCCGTCAATCGTGAGTTGACAGTAAAGGAAGACGCTTTTCTTATCCTGCCCCGCGAGCAACTCCTGTACGGGAAGGCTCAGGTAGGATTTGCTCTGAAGAGCATTGACCGTGACATCCTTCTTCATACTCTTTAAAGTATGCCCTTCAAAATCAAGCAGGCTGACCTTCAGTTGGGCCATCACGTCTTGCATGTTATCCGAGACGACGTAGAAGTTGACGTTTTCATTCTCGACATGAGGGCTGACGAGCAGCGGGCTGTAAAATCTGCGCGCGTAGTATTGAAGCGCTTTCCAGCGACCGTTGTAATCTATGCTGGACCAGGATGCGACGGGCCAGCAATCGTCAATCTGCCAGTAGAGCGAACCCATGTTGTGCGGCATGATGCGGCGCAGGTGTTCGGCTCCGATCTTGATGCCTTCGGCCTGTAAGACCTGGCTGACGTAGAGGAAGGATGCAAAATCTTTCGGCTCGGCGTATTCCCTCAACATGTATTCGCGTATCAATTGATTGCCGCGCGGGTGGCGTTGATGGGCCAACATGACCGGCGACTGGATGTCCCTGTCTGCGGGCAGGGTGTAAGAATTGACGGTCTCAATCTGCGGGAAGGATTGAAACCCGTACTCGCTCATGAACCGTGGAAACTGTTTCTCGTATTCCTCAAAAGGCGCAGAGGCGTGCCAGACGGCCCAGTAATGTACGTCGCCCATCTTCTGCGAATCCGGGTCATCCAACAGGTTAGAGCTTGGCGAACTGGGCCAGTAGGGTCTCGAAGGGTCGAGCGAGGCGCAGACTTCCGGGAGGATGCCGTGAAAGATTTTCAGGTAATCGTCCCAGAGTTTGGGCGGCAGATTCTGTTTCCAGCCCCAGTGTTGCCAGGCCGTCTCGATCTCGTTATTGCCGACCCAGATAACGATGCCCGGATGATTCCGCAGACGCTTGACGTTATCCACCGCCTCCGCGCGGACGTTGTCCAGAAAGGCTTCATCGCCCGGATACATGCTGCAAGCGAACATGAAATCCTGCCAGACGAGAATGCCCATCTCGTCGCATAGATTATAGAAATCATCGCTCTCGTAGATGCCTCCGCCCCACACGCGCAGCATATTCATGTTGGTGTCGCGGACGGATGCGAGCAGTTGACGATATTTGTCCCTGCTAATGCGCGTCGGAAAACTGTCCGCCGGAATCCAGTTGCCTCCCCTCGCGAAGACGGGCACGCCGTTGATGACGAACTCGAAACTCTTGCCGCCTTCATCGGCCTGTTGCCTGAGTTCCAGCGAGCGAAGACCCGTGCGCGTCCGGTTCTGGTCCAGAGGTTTGCCGCCGGTCATCAGTCGCGCTTTAAAGTTGTAGAGATTCTGTGGGCCAAGCCCGTTGGGCCACCAGAGCGACGGGTGCGGAATCAGGAAGTTGAGAGACACGCGATTGATTCCCTCATGAAGACGCACCTCACGGCGCGCGAGTGGTCCATTAATTCTGCCGTTGACTTGATCCAACAGGACCGTCGCGTTCATCTCTGACGCCGAGACGATTTCGACTTCCGCAGACAGTTGCGCCGAATCTCTGGTGAGGCTGCGTTGCAGTATGTGCAGGTCGTTGAGACGCGCGCCGTCCCAGGCTTCCAGGCGGACGGGCTTCCAGATGCCGCTCGTGACGAAGCGCGGCCCCCAGTCCCATCCAAACTGGTAAGGCGCTTTGCGCGTCCAGGGGCTGGTCTTTTCGCCCTGGTCGTTGGAGGCCGGGAGTTGATAATCCAGCTTTGACATGATGGGCAGGACTTCGTTGATGGGCGAGCGAAAACGTATGCGTAAAATGTTGGCCCCGGCTTTCATCGCGCCCCTGGCATCCACGCGCCAGGTGCGAAACATATTGTCGGCGTTGAGCAGGGGCGTGTCGTTGAGAAAGACGTTGGCGTATGTGTCCAGGCCGTCGAAGACGAGTTCTATGTGCTGGCGTTGGAGCAGTCCGGGCGCGACATTGAACGTCGTCTGATATTCCCAGTCAGTCTTGCCTATCCATTGCAACTTCTGTTCGTTGTCGCGGTAAAAGGGATCGCCTATGAGCTTGTTGTTCATCAAGTCCGTATGCACGCAACCGGGCACGGTCGCCAGATACCATGCGTCTTTGCCCGCCTCGCGGAATTTCCAACCGCCTTGTAGCATGATTCTCATCTTCGACCCCTGAGCGGCACGAGCGGGAGCCTGCGCCGGAGTTTGAGCCGGAGTTTGCTGGCCCAATAATAACCACAGCAGCGAAAGGACCGGGAGCAGTTGACGGGTTTTCACGTATGACCTCTCTGCTTTGATGACTACTGCTTTGAGAAACTCTCTTGCTCTATGCAAATGAGAATAATTCATGTCAGTACCGCCTGCTTAAGCCGTGCGGGGTCGTTGCCGGGCCAGGAATACCCGCCCGGCTTAAGCAGGCGGTACTGACAGGATAAACTCATTGATGAAAAAGACCGGCGAATGAATTATGATGAACGCGACCCCTTATGGAAAGAGCCGAATCGAAAATCTAACTATATCTCTCAAGTAAGTCCAGACGAAGAATCGGAAAGGTGAATCTGATGAGGAAACTTTGTTTGATGTTGGCTGCGCTCTCTCTTCTCGCGCAAGGTGTGATGCCAGCGCGGGGGCAGTCGCCTGCTTCGCCTCAATCGTCCCCGGCGGAGATTGAGCGACGCGTAGAGGTTCTGCTCAAGCAAATGACGATAGAGGAAAAGATAGACCTGCTCGGAGGAGTGGACGGCTTTTTCATACGCGGCATTCCGCGTCTCAAAGTGCCTCGCATGAAGATGGCGGACGGCCCCATCGGCGTCCGCAATTTTGGACCAGCCACGGCGATGGCGGGCGGCATAGCCCTGACCGCGACCTGGAACCCGTCGCTGGCTGAACGCGTTGGCACTGAAATCGGGCGTGACGCGCGCGCCAAGGGCGTGCATTTTCTGCTGGGGCCGGGCGTCAATATCTACCGCGCGCCGATGAATGGTCGAAACTTTGAATACTTCGGCGAAGACCCCTTGCTCGCCTCGCGCATCGCGGTCGGCTATATCAAGGGCGTGCAGAGCCAGGGCGTGAGCGCCACCGTCAAACACTTCATGGGAAACAATTCGGAGTTTGACAGGCACAACACGGATTCCATCATTGACGAACGCACGATGCGCGAGATTTACCTGCCAACCTTTGAAGCCGCCGTCAGGGAAGCGCACGTCGGGGCCATCATGAATTCTTACAACCTGACCAACGGCGAGCACATGACGCAGCATGGATATTTGAACACGGACGTGGCGAAGCATGAGTGGGGATTCGACGGCGTCATGATGTCCGACTGGGTCGCGACCTATGACGGTGTGGCCGCCGCTAATGGCGGGCTGGACCTGGAAATGCCGTGGGGCGCTTATCTGAACCGGCAGAACCTGCTCCCGGCAATCGAGCAGGGCAAGGTCTCCGTGGCGACGATTGACGATAAGGTGCGCCGCATCCTGCGCACGGCGGTGAGGTTCGGCTGGCTCGACCGGGACCAGACGGACCTAGACATCCCGCGCTACAATCAGCAGGGACGCCAGATGGCTTTAGAGGCCGCGCGCGAGGGACTGGTCCTCTTGAAGAACGAGGGCAATTTGTTGCCGCTCAACAAGGGGAAACTAAAATCCATCGCCATTATTGGACCAGACGCGTATCCGGCAGTGCCCGTCGGAGGCGGCAGCGCGGGAGTCGGGCCGTTCAAGGCGACCAGCTTTCTGGAGGGACTGAGCGACTATCTCGGCGCTGCCGTGCGGGTTCATTACGCGCGCGGCGTGCCCTCTCTGAGCGAGATGGCAGAGGCGACCAATTTCAACATCGCCGCGACCGGAGGGCCAGCGGGCCTGCGCGCGGAGTACTTCAATAATATGGACCTGCAAGGCCAGCCCGTCGTGACTCGCACGGAACAGCACGTCAATTTTGGAACAGGCTCGCGCGCTTCCTTTCCCGATGGAACGCTCGCGTCCAGATGGACGGGCTATTACACGCCGCAAAGCCCCGGCCCGCAAGACATCTTCGTGGAATCAACCGGGGAAGACGGCGGCGCTTATCGTCTCTACGTGGATGATAAAGTGGTCTTCGATAATTGGACCACAAACGTGGAACTCGCCGGGACCGCGAGTCTTTCGCTCGGCTCAACTCCGCACAAGGTCGTGCTTGAACAGCGCGGTCGGTCGGGCTGGCTCGGCGCAAAGCTCAAACTCGGAATCGTGCCTCACGCCAGCATCGTCAGCGATGAGGCGAAGAGGCTCGCCGCAAAGGCCGACGCGGTTGTAGTCGCGGTGGGGTTCGACCCTGAGACGGAGAGCGAGGGCGCAGACCGCACGTATCATCTGCCGGTTGGACAGGACGAGTTGATACAGCAGATGGCGGCGGCTAATAAGAATACGATTGTCGTCGTCACGTCCGGCGGCGGCGTGGATGCGAGCGCGTGGGTTGAGCGTGTGCCATCTTTGATAGAAGCATGGTATCCGGGACAGGAGGGCGGCAGGGCGCTGGCCGAAACTCTCTTCGGCGATGTGAATCCTTCGGGCCGCTTGCCGGTCACGTTTGAGCGTCGCTGGGAAGACAACCCCGCACATGACAGTTACTATCCCGCGCCGGGCACAAAACGCGTCGTGTATAAAGAGGGCATCTTCGTGGGCTATCGCGGTTATGAGAAGAACGGCACGAAGCCGCTCTTCCCGTTCGGGCACGGGCTGTCTTATACCACATTCAAGTATGGCAATCTGAACATCAAGCCCGTCAACAACAGGGCCGCAGGCGAGGCGACGGCGTCTGGACCGCGCTATGAAGTTTCGTTCGACGTGAAGAACACAGGAGACAGAGAGGGTGCGGATGTCGCTCAAGTATACGTCGGCGACACTCACGCCAGAGTCCCGCGTCCCTTAAAGGAACTAAAAGGTTTCGTCAAGGTGAACCTGCGCCCAGGAGAGACGCGTAGAGTATCCGTCATGCTGGACGAGCGCTCGCTCTCCTACTATGACGCAGACGCGAAGCGATGGCACGCCGAGCCGGGTAATTTCGACGTGCTCGTAGGACGCTCATCAGAGCAGATCGAATTGCGCGGCAAACTCACGCTATCATCTGCGACGGCGAGCAAGTAAAAGAAGATTGGATAAATAAAAGAATTAATATAGGGCCAGGGCTGGTCCCTGCCCGTCGCGCGATAGCGCGTTGTGGTTAAGTCGCGAAGGGCAGGGACCAGCCCTGCCCCCACAACTTTCTTTGAATGAATAGACCTTGAAAAGAATATTCTTGGTTGTGGCTTCCATTAACCTCTATAATATACGTTCCCCCAATCAATCACGGGTAGGGCCGTCGCGGGCGCTGCCGTCGAATCATCGTCTGATTCCTTCATCCTTTCTGATCGGAGCGTAAAAGGGTTTCATGACAAAGGACAATCTCCTGAGCAAGCATGCGCCCGGCGAGACAGTCGCGCCGGAGGATGGCGAGTTTCAAGGCTCGCCGCCGAGAGGCGAAGAACTCTTTCGCTTCATGGTCGAGAGCGTCAAAGACTACGCCATCTTCGCCACCGACATGGAAGGCCGCGTGGTCAGTTGGAACAAGGGCGCGGAGCGCATTTTCGGCTACACGGAAGCGGAGATTATAGGGCGGGACGGCTCCATCATTTTCACACCCGAAGATAGAGAGGCGGGCGCGCCCGAACAGGAATTGCGGACCGCCGAACTTGAAGGACGCGCGGACGACGAGCGCTGGCATGTGCGTCAGGACGGTTCCAGATTCTGGGCCAGCGGCATCGTCACGCCGCTCAGGGATGACGCAGGACAACTGCGCGGCTTCGTCAAAGTGGCGCGTGATAATACGGAGCGCGCGCAGGCTCTCGAAGCTCTTCATAGAAGCGAAGAGGAACTGACGGACTTTTTCGAGAACGCGACGGTCGGCCTCCACTGGGTCGGACCGGATGGCACTATCCTGCGCGTTAACCAGGCGGAACTGAACCTGCTCGGCTACACGCGCGAGGACTACATAGGCCACAACATCACGGAGTTTCACGCAGACCGCGAGACGATTGAAGACATCCTCCAACGCCTGACGCGCGGTGATGAACTGCACAGTTATGAAGCACGCCTGCGCTGCAAAGACGGCTCCGAACGCCACGTCCTGATTAGCTCAAACGTGATGCGCTTGAACGGGGAGTTCATCCACACGCGCTGCTTTACGCGCGACATCACAGAGCGCAAGAGGTTCGAGGAAGCCCTGCGCGAGAGCGAACAGCATTTTCGCGCGGTGGCCGAGACGGCCTCCGACGTGATCCTGACCGTTGATGAAGAGAGCGCCATTCTCTTCGCCAACCACACGACCGAAAAAGTCTTCGGCTATACCAACGAAGAACTCGTAGGGCAACCTCTCACCATGCTCATGCCGGAGTACCTGCGCCATCTTCACGAGGCGGGCATCAAACAATACATAGAGAAGGGCCGCAAGCACATCGGTTGGGAAGCAGTGGAGTTGCCGGGCCTGCACCGGAACGGCCAGGAGATACCGCTGGAAATCTCCTTCAGCGAATTCAAGAGCAACGGCAAACGGCAGTTCACGGGCATCGTGCGCGACATCACGGAACGCAAACGAAACGAGGAGGCTAGAACCTTTCTCGCCAGAGCGACGGAAGAGCTTGCTTCTTCCCTTGATTACCAGACGACGCTCGCGAGCGTGGCTCGGATGGTCGTCCCCACTCTCGCGGACTGGTGTACCGTTGACGTGCTCGAAGATGATAAAACGGTCAAACGCGTGGCGGTCGCTCATGTTGACCCGTCGAAGGTCGCATGGGCGCACCAGCTACAGCAACGCTACCCGGAAGACATGGACGCGCCCTACGGCGTGCCGCATGTGCTGCGGACGGGAAAGCCTGAACTCTATCCAGAAATTCCAGATTCGCTGCTCGTCGCCACCGCCAGAGACGCGGAGCACTTACAACTCATGCGCGATATAGGGTTCACCTCCGCGATGGTCATCCCGCTCGTCGCGCACGGACGCACGCTCGGCGCGCTCTCTTTCATCCAGACGGAATCTGGACGCCACTATGGACCGGATGATGTGGCGCTCGCGGAAAACCTCGCGGCCCGCGCGGCCCTGGCGATTGATAACGCGCGCCTCTACCGCACGGCCCAGCAGGCCAATCGCCTCAAAGATGAATTCCTCGCCACGCTCTCGCATGAATTGCGCACGCCGCTGACGGCTATCCTCGGCTGGTCGCACCTGCTGCGGACGGGAGACATGGACAGTGCGAGCGCGACCAACGCGCTGGAGATTATCTCTCGCAACGCACGCGCGCAGGCGCAACTGATTGACGACCTGCTCGACGTGTCGCGCATCATCACTGGCAAACTGCGACTGGATGTCAGGCAGATTGATCCTGTGGCCTTCATCGAAGCGGCGATAGAAGCCCTGCGCCCGGCGGCGGAAGCCAAGGGCGTGCGGATTCAGAAGGTGATGGATACGGGCGTTACTTCTGTGGCGGGCGACCCCGCGCGCCTGCAACAGGTGGTCTGGAATCTGCTCTCCAATGCCATCAAGTTTACGCCCAGAAGCGGGCGCGTGCAGGTCCGTCTCGAACGCATCAATTCACATGTCGAGTTGTCCGTCAGCGATACGGGCGCAGGCATCAAGCCGGAATTTCTCCCGCACGTCTTCGACCGTTTCCGGCAGGCCGACCAGACCTCCACACGCGCACACGGCGGCCTCGGCCTCGGCCTCGCCATCGTCCGTCATCTGGTAGAACTCCACGGCGGGACGGTCCACGCGGAGAGCGTCGGTGAAGGACGGGGCGCGACGTTTACCGTCAAACTGCCATTGATTACCGTCTACCAGAATGAGGGCCTTGCGGAGCGCGTCCACCCGGCGGCGAAGGATACGCTGCCGACGCTCGACTGCCCTGAGAGGTTGGATGAGTTAAGAGTCCTCGTCGTGGATGACGAAGCGGACACGCGCGAACTGCTCAAGGTCGCGCTCAGCCAGTGCGGCGCGGAGGTGACGCTCGCGGGGTCTGTCAAAGAAGCGCTCGCGGCCATCGAAGAGGCGCGACCGCAAGTCTTAATCAGCGACATCGGGATGGCTGGCGAAGACGGCTATGAATTAATCAGGCAGGTCAGAGCCCTGCCCGTCGCACAGGGCGGGAAAATCCCTGCCATCGCCCTGACGGCATATGCGAGAACGGAAGATAGAATGCGTGCGCTCAGGTCAGGCTATCAGATGCATGTGCCCAAGCCCGTCGAGTTGACCGAATTAATCACGGTCGTCGCCAGCCTCGTTCAACGAAACGGTTAGCTGGCACGGGCTGCCGGGCCAATAATTCAACGGATGTCTGCCACGGGAGATGTTCAGTCTTGGACTAATCCCTTCTTGAGATTGCGCTGCCACGCCTCAAAATTTCTCACTCTACGCTTGGCCTGCTTGCGCGTCAGGTTCATCATCCGCGCCACATAGCTGATACGCTCGGTGCGGTCGTTCTTCTTGTCATAAGGATCGCCAGGCGCTTCCTGATAGAATGAATAGGCAAGCTTCCACTCCGCTTTTGTTTCAGGTGTTGCTTGTACCCCCCTCAACTCGGGCATCTCGTTTGTTTCCTCCACTAATATTGGTCACACTATTTTACAACAAAACGGGCTAACGATTGAGCTTTGAGACAAACATACCGCATTGGGAGCAAACTTTGAAAGCGTCTCATGGGCCAACTGGGACCACCGTCCAATCAATCTCACTAAAGATATACCATCATCCGCCGCGAACTCCTACAGAAGACGACGGCGAGGAGTGGGATAATAGCGAGTTGCTGATGATTTTGAACCAGTAAACACGCGGCCTCTCATTGTCAACAACACACCATCGCCCCACCAAAGACCTTACTCATGGCCGGTCTCTGCGGCTTGATGACGCAGGTGCGTCTTTCCGCAAGCGGGGCAGGTATGCGCCTCTTCGACGATGCCGCCGAGGTCCGGGTCCAGCGCTTCCGCGTCATCGAGCGCCGCCGTGTAATCAATCTTCAACGCGTGATGATTCATCAACACGCCGCAATCAGGGCACGTCATTTTTCTGTTCTCAGACATCTCTTCTCCTTAGGAGGGGAGAGGGGAGAGGGGTTGGAAAAACCAGATTTCTCCGAACGGGTCTTTCTGTTTTTCCCTAACCCCAACCCCCAGCCCCTATCCCCTACTCCCTATCCCCTCTCCTCCAATGAAATATTTTCTCGCCCGTGGCGAAGGACCTTCGCCATCCAGATAAGTTCCTTCAGGAATTGATCTATGCGCTTGACGTAAGACTGGTCCAATAATTTGCCGTCCGCACCGAAGAGCTTGTGCGCGCCCGAAAAATTCCCGTCCGAGAAGATCGTCACGAGTCCCAACTCTCTCAAGACGGGCAGCAGATTTTGAACCACGCGCGTCCCGCCGAAGCCGCCCGCCGAGACACCGCAAACGCCCACGGCCTTGTGTATGTACTCCTTCAAATTCGTATCCAGCACATGCTTGAGCAGGCCCGGATAGCCGTGGTTGTATTCCGGCGTGACGATCACGAGCGCGTCGGCCCGCGCCACTGTCTCGGAAAATTTCGCATCCTTAATCGCCTCGCCCGCGTCCAAAGTGCTGAGCGGAATCTCCCGTATGTCAACCAGCAACGTCTCCACTCCCTCTCGCTTCGCCACCTCATCGAGCACAAACCTGGCGACGTTCTCGCTCGCGCGACCCTGCCGCGTCGTGCCCAGGATAACGGGGATAAAAATCGGTCTGCTTGTGTTCATCTCAAGGTATCCTTATTCATCAACCGTTGATGGTAAATCGTGTTCAGAAAAAGCCTCTCTCCTTCTTTGCGTCTTTGCGCCTTCGCGTGAACTCACTGGTCATTAGCTCGCATCTGGCCTTCAATGAGAATAAAGTAATCTCACGCAAAGGCGCAAAGATAAAGGCATGGGCGAGCGCAGGGCGTTCTAATCATTCGTGGGCTGGCGAAGGGAAGAGCCAGCGCGCGAAACTTAAATCGGGCGCGATTCGTACAAACGCCATATCCGTCGCCGTGTGAGGCCAGACGCCGGTGCTCACGCGATTAATCATTTCAAGTTTACCCCCTATTGTTGAAAGGAGTTTCAAAGATGAAAGCTCTGACAAAGAGATGCCTCTCTCTTTCCGTAGTGCTGGTTCTGCTGCTTTCGCTGACGCTGCCAATCTGCGCGCAGAACGCGGGAAGCGGCCAGGCAGCATCTTCCGTCCCCAAGATTGTTTTTGAGAAATATACTTTGTCGAATGGTCTTCAGGTCATTCTTCACGTTGACCGGAAGATTCCCGTGGTCCACGTCAACCAGTGGTTCCACGTCGGCTCGAAGAACGAGCGCGTGGGCCGCAGCGGTTTCGCGCACCTCTTCGAGCACATGATGTTCGAGGGTTCCAAGAACGCGAACCAAAAATATTTCGCTTACGTCGAGAAGGCCGGGGCGAATCTGTTCGAGGGCGGCGTCAACGGGACGACGAGTTGGGACAGGACCAATTATTTTGCGACCGTTCCTTCCGGCAATCTGGAGACGCTGCTCTGGCTCGAATCCGACAGGCTGGCGACGCTCGCGGACGCGCTCACGAAAGAGAAGCTGGACAACCAGCGCGATGTCGTCAAGAACGAGCGGCGGCAGGGGCTTGAGAATCAACCTTACGGGCGCTGGGTCAAACTGGTCTCCGAAAACCTCTACCCGTTTCATCATCCTTACGCCAACGATGTCATCGGCAGCCACGAAGATTTGACCGCCGCCTCTGCGGACGACGTGCGCGATTTCTTCAAGACCTACTACACGCCGAACAATCTCTCGCTCGTCATCGCTGGCGATTTCGACCCGGCGGAAGCCAAGCGGCTCGTTGAAAAATATTTCGGGACTATCCCGGCTGGACCCGCGCTCGACCGTCCGGCGAAAGATTTTGTCAAACTAGACGGCGAGAAGGTCATCGAAGTCAACGACCGCATCGCGCAGGAGCGGACCTATTTCGCCTGGACCACCCCGGCCTTCTTCGACGCGGGCGACGGCGAACTGGACCTCGTCTCGACCATCCTGACGGACGGGCTGTCGGCGCGTCTCAACAAGACGCTGGTCTACGATAAACAACTCGCCTCCGACGTGACCTCTTTTCAGTGGTCACTGGAAAACGCCGGGCGCTTTCTCATCTGGGCGACGGCGCGGCCCGGCGCATCGCTCCCGCAGGTCGAGCAAATCGTCACGGACGAGATCGCGCGTCTCGCCAAGGATGGGCCAACGGCTGAAGAGTTGAACCGCGCGAAGACGAAATGGGAGTACGGCTTCGTGACGGGCCTTGAACGCATCGGCGGCTTTGGCGGCAAGGCGGACCTGCTTAATCAATACAACACGTATCTGGGAGACCCGAACAAGTTCGAGGCCGACGTGGCACGCCACCGCAACGCGACCGTTGAGAGCGTGCGCGATGCCGTCAGTAAATATTTGAACACGCGCAATCGCCTGCTCGTGCGCTTTCACCCGGAGACTTCCGGGCGCGAAGCCCAGATCGCGCTTGACCGCTCGAAGCAGCCGCCGCTCGGCGCGGATAGAGCGTTTCAAGTGCCCGAAGTTAAGACCGCGAAGCTCGAAAACGGGATGGATATTTTCGTCGTCGAGCGTCACGAAGTGCCGAAGGTCGCCGTCACCTTAGCCACGCGTGCGGGCAGCATCAACGACCCCGCAAACAAAGACGGCCTCGCGGACCTCACCATAGAGACCATCAAGCGCGGCACGAAGACACGCCAGGCGCTTGAGATTGAAGACGCCCTCGGCGACCTCGGAACTGCGATTGGAGGCTTTGCGGGACGAGAGCGTGCCTCGCTCGGACTCGAAGTGCTCAAGCGCAATCTAAGTCCCGCGCTCGCAGTCTTCTCGGATGTCGTGCTCAATCCCTCTTTCCCTGAAGCGGAGGTCGAGCGCGAGAAGAAGCAGCGTCTGGACGCGCTCTCGCAGGAGGCGCAGGACCCCAACGCCATCGCCAATCGCGTCGGCGCGATGCTGGCCTTCGGCGCTGACCATCCTTACGGACGCCCGCGCAGGGGCTTGCCTTCCACCGTGCAGTCTCTCAAGCAAGAAGACTTCGCGCAGTTTCACAACACCTACTGGAAGCCCGGCGGCTCCGCCTTAATCTTCGTCGGTGACATCACGATGGCGGAGGCGACGGATCTCGCGCGCAAAAATTTCGGGAGTTGGACGGGCGGAGCGCCAGCCTCCGCGCAGATTCCCGCGCCGCACGCGGTTGGCCCAGGCAAAGTCTATCTCGTTGATCGCCAGGACGCCGCGCAGACGGTCGTCATGCAAATCCTCCCCGCGCCAAAGAGAAAGACGGACGAGTACTATGCTCTGAACCTGGCGGACGCGGTCTGGGGCGGCGGCTTCGGGACGCGGCTCAATCTCAACCTGCGCGAAGACAAGGGCTATTCCTACGGCGTCTTCTCATTCCCTTCGCTCTATTCGCAGTACGGGATGTGGCAATCTTCGGGCGGCGTGCAGACGAACAAGACGAAGGAATCCGTCGTCGAGTTCGTCAATGAACTCAAGAACATTTCGGGCGCGAAGCCGATTACGGAAACGGAACTGGCCGCCGCGAAAGCCAACCGCATACGCGGTTACGCGCAACAGTTTGAATCCCTGGGCCGCATCGCGGACCAAGTCGCCACGCTCTGGTCGCAGGATTTGCCCATGTCCGAATTGCAGCGTGAGACATCGGAGTTAGAGAAAGCCAATCTCTCATCCGTCAACACGGTCGCGCAGAAGTACACCGCGCCCAACGGCACGATGTTGCTGCTCGTCGGCGACCTCTCGAAGATAGAAGCGGGAGTCCGCGAACTGAACCTCGGCGAGATAGTCATCCTAGATGCTGAGGGCAAGCCCGTCAGCAGGAAATAACTGACCGAAAGATTCTCGTCTTCAAAAATAGTGTGATCTCAGTTTGCCTTGAGTGTAGATGAAAGCGGCGTTCACCACCGCAGACACAGAGCGCACAGAGTCAGCACAGAGAAATGCCTTCAATAACTCTGTGCGTCCTCTGTGTCCTCTGTGTCTGCGGTGGTAAATACCACCGTCCAACTGACTCAAGACTAAATTGGACCACTAACCAAAAACATCCGGCCTTCTTCAATCTCGAAGAAGGCCGGATGTTTTCTTATCGTTCAGGCTTCACTAAAACTCTATCCGCGCCGCGAATTGGACGATGCGCGGCGCGAAGGTTTCGGTGAACCTGCCGAAGTTCGGGCTGTTGATGTTGAAGATGCCGGTCGTGCCGAACTGCGTCGGGTTTTGTGTCACGCCGACGCCGAAATTGGCGCGATTGAGCACGTTGAAGACCTCCGCGCGAAGCTGGAATCTGAGATTCTCTCTGACCTGCACGTTCTTAATCAGAGAAGCATCCCAGTTGACGAAAAGAGGTCCATTAATGAAGGCCCTTTCGAGACTGCCGGTCTGGCCCGGCGCGTTGTTGAAAAAGACCTGTCCCGCGAAGGGCGTCGTGCCGTAGCCTTCAGCGGCCCTGCCGGTCGCCGGATTGATGACCGAAGGGTTGATGAAGTAGACGCCGTTCGGAGTTTTAAAGACGCCGATGAGCGCTTTGATCTGGCTCTTGGTCAGAGAAGTCTGCGGCGTCTGTCTGCCGGAACGTCCCGCGCGATTGAGCGAGCCGCGCGGGTCCACGATGGTCAAAGGCGCTCCCGACGCGAGACGCACGATGGAGCCGAACTGGAATCCGCCAAGCAGGCGATTGGTCCAATTACCTTCGTTCAACCAGCGCTTGCCTTTGCCGAAGGGCAGTTCATAGATACCGTTGAAGTTGAAGATGTGCGTCTGATCGTAATCGGCGCGCGCATATTCAAGCCCCGGCGCGGCGTTATCGAGGTTCGGCTCGAAGTGCGTCTGACCGACGCCCGAAGCGTCCGTCAGCGTCTTCTGGAAAGTATAGTTGGCCTGAAAATAAAGGCCCTGCGCGAAGCGCCTGCGAATCTCCGCTTGCAGAGAGTTGTAGCGATACTTGCCCGTATTGTCCAGCACGTCAACCGGACCCGCGTTCGGGTTCTTGACGAGCGAGACATCGCCTTGCAGGAGGTTCGATTGGTAGATGAAGGCCAGTTGGCCCACGTCTCCGGCGAGCAGCGCGTTGTTAATCACGCCCGCGCCGAAGAAGGTCGCCGCTAAGTTAGGAAAGACAGTGAGCGTCTGGCATCCCGCGCTGGTGCAGGCGGGATTGCCCGTCAACAAGAGGTTCGCGCGCGCACGATTAAAGTCCGCGAGGAAGCCGTTGTTGAAGATGTCAACCTGGTTGTAGTCCGTCCCGCGCCAGAGATTGTTGCTGCGCCCGCCGACATAGCGAAGCTCAATCGCGGTCTGGAATCCAAGCTCGCGTTGAATGCCGAAGCTATACTCGGTCGTGCGCGGAACCTGTATGTTCGGATTAATCGCGAAGATGGCGGAGAAGCCCGTCTGGTCGTTGTCGTCCTGGAAGGTGCGCGGGATGTGGAAGGAGGGCGTGGGGATTGTGGGCAACGCCCCCAGACGCGCGTTGAGGGTCGGCAGCGGAATGGCTGTGGAGAGTCCGTTGTTGCCGAGTTGCGCGTTATCTGCGGCCTTGATGAACTCGTCGTTGACGTAGCTCATGCGGAAACCGCCACGTATCACGGTCCGCCCGTCGCCGGTTAATTGGCCCAGGAATTTGTTCTTGAACTGCGGCGTATAGGCGAAGCTGAAGATGGGCGCGAAGTTGTTCTTATCGGTTTTGAAGAACTCATTCTTTCCCGCGTTGTGGCCTATGAAATCAACCGTGCCGACCGGGTTGAGAAGCGCGCTGACGAGATTGGTCCCGGCGGGAATGACAGGTTCCAGACCCAAGCCTCTCTGCTCCCTGAGTCCCGTGTAGAGGTCGTATCGCAGACCCAGGTTCAGGGTCAGACGCGGCGAGACTCTCCACTGGTCCGAAAAATAAAAACCGTAGTTTTCAAACGCGTAGAGGCTGCGCTGCGTTGCGCCCGCGACGTAGCCCGAAGTCTTGTCCGCGACGTTGAAGGTCTGCGTCGCGCTGCCGACGATGCCGCCCAGAAGCGCGAAGAGGCTGTTGGCGTTGGTCAGTTGTGAAGAACTGATGCCGCCGGGGAAATTGGACCTCACCAGCGAGGGCGAAGTATTGCTGATGCCGAGCGTATAGTTCGGCACGGTGTCGAAGCTGGCGAAATTATTGATGCGGAAAAATTGGGCCTGCCCGCCGAAACGAAAAGAGTGATCTCCCCATTGATAATCAGCCGTGTCTTGTAGGTCGTAGGTGTTGGAGATGCGCCCTTGATTTTCAAAAGCGATTTCGGGGCTGCTGATGAGGGGCAGCGTCAATTTGTTAGAGGGCAAGCCGGTCGTGCGTTGGAAGATAGGGTCGGAGAGGAAAAGGCCGCCGCGTAATTCGTTGGTGAACCTGGCCGTTGGCGTCGCGCGCCAGGCCACCGCCAGAAACTTTCTGTGCGCGGGCTGTGTGACTTCCGGGGCCGCTCCGAAACCGCCCCCGAAAACCCTGTCTATATCTGGACGGTCGAGGACATTCTCGTTGACATAGCTGAAGACGCCGTTGAGCGTGTTGCGCGAGTTGATGTCATAGTCCACGCGCGTCAGGTATGTGTGGCGGGAATAGTTGCTGCGCTGGTTAAAGGCGAAGCCAGTGGTATTGCGCTGGTCCCCGGTGGCCGTAGAGTTGCCGACAGTCGGGACGTTTGCCAGGATGCGGCTCTGGATGATGGGGTCAATCGAAGTGATGCCCGTCCCCGGAATCCCCAGTAAATTAATTGTCCTGGTAACGCCCGCGTTGTCAACATAAGTGAAGATGCCCTGCCGCGCGTTCGGCGTCAGGATGGTCCGTAGCTCAGATGACTGCGTGCGGATGAGATAGTGCTCGAAGGAGCCGAAGAAGAAGAGCTTGTTCTTCAGGATTGGCCCGCCGAGCTTGCCGCCGAACTGGTTTTGATTAAGGAAGGGCTTGGCGACGTTGTTGGCGTTGCTGAAGAAATCGTTGGCGGCAAACTTTGAGTTGCGATTGTAGCCGAAGCCCGCGCCGTGAAAATCGTTCTGCCCGCGCGGCGTCACAAACTGAATCTGCGAAGCGCCGTAGCCCTGGTCCGCGCCAGCGTTCTGCGTTGTCAAAGTAAACTCCGCCACGTCGTCCGTCGTCGGTCTCTGCACGGAAAAGGTGGAGGCGTTGGCGCGTATGAAGTTGTCTTGAATGTTGATGCCGTCGCGGGTGATGTTGGTGAAGGACGTGCGCTGGCCGTTGATGGCCGTGCCCGCCGCGCCGTTGGAGGCCGTGCCCGCCTGCAATTGAATGAGAACGGTCGGGTCGCGCCCGTTGAGCGGTAGTTCCTGAATCTGTCGGCGGCTGACCGTGTTACTAATCTCGCCCGTCGTGGCGTTGAGAATATCGGCCCCGGCTGTGACCGTCACGTTCTCGTTAATCTGCCCGACCTCCAGCGACGCGTTGAGCGTATACTGCCTGCCAACATCAATCTTGACATCGTTGGCGGTGAAGGTCTTGTGGCCCGTGGCCGTGATGGTGACGGTGTAAGAGCCTATCTCAAGTTGCGGGACGGTGAACGTTCCATCGTTCGTGGCGACGACGGTCTGCTCTCTGCCGCTCCCGTTGTCTTTAATGACGATGGTCGCGCCCGGAATGACGCCGCTCGTATCGGAGACCGTGCCGACGAGACGGCCCGTGTTGGATTGAGCTAAAGCCGTGACGAGCGAGAGACTCAGCAGCATTAGCAACGCAGATAAAAATCTAGACATGGTTAACTCCTCTTTAAAAAACTTCTCAGGTTGCGCCGCGCGTGTCGGCCCGAATTTGCAAGGGCCGCGCGCGGATGTAGGGTTTGCTCGCCCCGTCTGAAAGTTCGGGCGACGAAGAAAGCAAGAGCTCTAGGTGCCGCTCATCGAAATAGGCAAGGCAGAGACCGCTCGGCGGGCATCCTCCGAAAAGCTTTGTTTTGTTAGGATTTAACCGGAAAGACGGGCGTTAAGGGTCTTTGGATTTCCGTCAAAACGGATGACCCTTTCTTATCGGATAACATTAAATGGATTTTTGCGGACCCGCTTATAGCGAATTGCGATTGAGAGCAACTGAGGTCAGTACCGCCTGCGGTAGCGGGCGGGTATTTGGCTCAGCAACGACCCGCCCGTTACCGCAGGCGGTACTGACATGGACGCGATGCTGTGGTGGTCTCATGCTCTCGCACATCGCTATAATGGTCCGAGAATTTTTCTGTCAAAGATGTGAAGCCGGAGGACGGCGTGCATCTTCGGGAATAAACTGGTCCGGGAATACATCAACGCAGAAACAAACCAATGAAGCGAATCCTGTTTACCATCTTCTTCATCGTTGCCGCCTCCTTCGTGACTTTGGGGAGGGCGCGTACGTCAATCTCAAAGCCACATGCTGCGCCCTTGACGCTGGCCGAGCGGCTCGGCTACCGGCGCGACGCGAAACTCCTCATCGTGCATGTTGACGATCTGGGCATGGCCCACTCCGTCAACAGCGCGGCGATGAAGGCGTTCGAGAGCGGCCTCGTCAGTTCGGGCAGCATCATGGTCCCATGTCCCTGGTTTGCGGAAATAGCCGCTTACGCGCGCAGCCATCCGCAGGCGGATCTCGGACTGCATCTCACGCTGACCAGCGAGTGGGCTAATTATCGCTGGGGGCCAGTCTTATCCAAAGATCGCGTCGCGTCGTTGCTGGATCAGTCGGGCTATCTCTATGCGACGGAGACGCTGGCCGCCGCGCACATCAAAACGCAGGAGGCGGAGGCGGAGATTCGCGCGCAGATCGAGCGCGCGAGAAGCTTCGGCATTCAGCCCACGCACCTCGATTCGCACATGGGCACGCTCTACCAGAACAAAAATCTTTTTGAGATGCTGCTGCGGGTCGCGCGCGATAATCATCTACCCGTGCTCATCCCGAAAGAGCGCCTGACGGGAGCGCAGGATTTTTCCGCGCTTCTTCAGCCGGGCGATGTCCTGATAGACAGGCTGATAGAGATTGGCCCGGATGTGCCGCCGGAAGGGTGGGCCAAATTCTACACGGAGAGAGTCAAGAGCCTTCAACCGGGCGTCACGCAAATCGTCGTGCATCTGGCCTATGATGATGAAGAGATGCGCGGCGCGACGTTCGATCACCCGGACTGGGGAGCCGGATGGCGGCAACGCGATTTCCAGTTCTTCACGAGCGAAGCCTTTCGCAGTCTCCTACACGAGAACAACATCAATCTCGTCACTTGGCGCGAAATCAGCAGGCTCTCCGCAACATCAAAAGGAGCGGCCAGGCAGTCGCACAGATAAACTCAAGCCGTACTCAAATCAAGTAATGGGTCAATGTGAGTTGAGAGAATATGAAAGAGGTATTCACCACCGCAGACACAGAGGACACAGAGTTAGCACAGAGAATTGAATATCACTCAAGCCTCTGTGCGTCCTCTGTGCGCTCTGTGTCTCTGTGGTGAATAACTATGTGCAACTTACTCAAGATTAAACTGAACCACTACCTCAAATCACATTACAGTTATACTGAAGTCGCAAAGGATAAGGAGCAGAGGTGTCGCAGAATAAATTTACGCGCAGGGAATTTTGGGGGTCACTGGCCTGGGCTTGTTGGGCCTGAATCTTCACGGCTCACTCTACGCGCAGGCGCGTAGAGTGAGCCGTGCGCGGGAACTGAATTTGTACGTCGGCACTTATACCACCGGCAAAAAGAGCGAGGGGATTTATCTTTATCGGCTCAATATGATTTCCGGCGCGTTGAGCTATGTCAGGACCGCGAAGGGCGTTGTTGACCCTTCGTTTCTGGCGGTTGACAGGTCCAGGCGCTTTCTCTATGCAGTCAACGAAGTCACGGAGTTTGGCGGCAAACCGGGCGGAGCCGTGAGCGCATTCTCCATCGAACAGGGCGACGGAAATCTGACGTTCCTTAATCAACAGCCTTCTCTGGGAGGCGCGCCCTGTCATTTAATTCTGGACCAGACCGGCAGATTCCTGCTGGTGGCGAATTACGTGGGCGGGAATGTTTCCGTGCTTCCAATCGAGCGTGATGGCAGGCTCGGCGCGCCCACAGAATTGGTCCAGCATCAGGGCCACAGCGTCAAGCCGGAGCAGGAAGGGCCGCACGCTCATTGTGTGACACAGGACCACGCGGGGCGCTACGTGTTGGTCACCGATCTGGGCCTGGATAAAATCATGGTCTACAAGTTTGACGCGAAGAAGGGAAAGTTGAGACCGAATGCGGAACCCTCCGCAACGCTCAAGACTGGCGCGGGGCCTCGCCACCTGAGCTTTCATCCGGGCGGAAAATTCGCCTATGTCATCAACGAACTTGATTCCACCATCACTGCCTTCGCATACCGTCAAGCGACCGGGACGCTCGGCGAAGTGCAGATCGTTTCCACTCTTCCAAAAGATTTTTCGGGGAAGAATTCGTGCGCGGAAATCGCCGTCGCTCCTGACGGTAAATTTCTCTACGGCTCGAATCGCGGCCATGATAGCATCGTCGTCTTCGCCATTGATGAGCAGACGGGCAGACTCGCATACGTCGAGCACCAACCGACGCAGGGGAAGACTCCGCGCCACTTCACCATTGACCCGACGGGCGCTTTTCTACTGGCGGCAAATCAGAACTCGGACACGATAGTTGTCTTTCGCATTAATCACGGAAACGGAAAACTCGCCGCCACCGGCAAGCCCACAGAAGTGCCGTCTCCCGTCTGTTTAGTGCTGGTTTAGAGGATGTCTGAAAAGTGAGGAAGGGTATCCGTATCCCCGGAGGGGACACATGTGATAGCCGGGGGCATCGCCCCGGTACGCTCGCCACTACACAAGCCGACCCTGAAGGGGTCGCACCTCAACATTGAAGTGTGACCCCTTCAGGGTCGGCATTTATCTTGGACTATGAACCGGGGGCGACGCTGAGGCTTGCCCCCGGCTATCATATTTAGCCCTTTCAGGGCGAATCTTGCTTTTTAGACCCCCTCTAGTTTACAAGGCGGTTACTTCTTCTGATTCGTACTCGCCAAAGTTTGGACCTGTTTTTTCCATTCGGCTGGCGTCGTGGACTTGAGTTGCGGCATCAACGAGGCCGCGATGACGAGTTGTTTGACGCCCCTGATGATGGGGAATTCGAGCGCGGCTTTGGGCCTGGCGGCCTGGTCCAATTTTGCGAGTTGCGCGTCGCGCCATTCGGCGGAGGGCGCGACGCCCGTCTTGAGATATGACATCGCTTCGAGCCCAGCCGCGCCTATCTCTGATAAATCATGGGCCAACGGCCTCGCCTCTTGCAGCGCGGGCGACTTATCAATCAAAGCCTCAAGCGGTGGGCCAGCCTCGCGCCACTCCGTCAACACGCCATCCAGATTCTCACGATAGAGTTGAAAGCGCGGCGCGTCGGAGAGCAACGCGTCAACCATCATGTTGAAGCGGCGGGCCGCCTGGCTGTCAGGCCGCGCCGCATCAACGAGACCCGTGAGCGGGCTGAGCATAGTCTGCGGGCGCATCTGATAGCGATGATATTCCTTGACCGGCTCGACCGCGTTGGCGAGCGTTTGAAGTGGACCAATATCCTGACCGACGGCCAGTCGCCTGAGCATCAGTGGGACGTTCTTCTCGTGCGTTAGACCGAGTTCCTCCAACTGCACGCTGACGATTGCCAGACGCCTGTACATGTCTTCGACATCCCTCACGTCGCGCGGCGACCATAATCTTTCCGCGATGGCAGCGGTGCGCGGCCAGATGCGAGAGTCTATCGTTTCAGGGCTGACCCACTCGCCCCACATCGTCGCCTCGCCGCCGAGGATGTGCGCGGCCTCCGCCTCGCTCAGCCCGCTATCCGCAGGGAGCGGGTCAACGGCGTAATGCTGCGAGGCTGGATAGATGAGATCAATATAAAAGCCCGAAGAGAGGACGCCGCTATAGCCCTGTTTGGCGGCTGCGGCCAGAGAGGCGGGACCGCGCCACGAATGTATGACCACATTTTTTGGAAGGTCCGGGTGCAGAACTTCATCCCAGCCCATCATCTTCTTGCCGTGCTTCGTCAGTATCTGCAACAGCCGCCCGTTGAAGTAGGCTTGCAAGGCGTGGTTGTCCTTAATCCCTTTGGCCTTCATGAAGGCTTGAATCTGCGGATTTTTGTCCCACTGCTTGCCCTCGTTCTCGTCTCCGCCGATGTGCATGTAAGCGTCTGGGAAGAGCGCGGCCATCTCTCCTAGAAAGCCGTCGAGAAATTTGTAGACCTCCTCGCGCGTCGGGTCTAACGCGGGTTCAAAAATTCCCGCGCCGCGTTCTATCTGGTAAGGACCGGGCGCGCTGCCGAGTTCAGGATAACCTACGAGCCAACTCGTGCTGTGGCCCGGAATGTCAAACTCCGGCACGACGCGTATCCCTCGCTCGCTGGCATAAGCGATGATGTCGCGCACCTGCTCCTGCGTGTAATAGAGTCCGTCCGAACCCATCAGGTGCAGCTTCGGATATTTCTTACTCTCGACGCGGAATCCCTGGTCCTCCGTCAGATGCCAGTGCAGGACGTTGAGCTTGACTGCGGCCATCGCGTCAAGGTTACGCTTGAGAACCTCCGGCGGCTCATAGTGCCGCCCGATGTCTATCAACAATCCACGCCAGCGAAAGCGCGGCTTATCTTCAATCCTGACGGCCGGGAGATAATAGCCCGCGCGGTCCGATTCCAGCAGTTGCAAAAAAGTTTCCATCCCGCGCAACGCGCCGACCACCGTCGCCGCATTGAGTCGTGCCTGCTTGTCAGAGACTTCGAGCGAATAACTCTCGTCCTCGTCCATGGACGGAAGCGCCTGGCCCGGCCCGCCGCATTGAATGACGAGTCCCGCCACGCTTTCACCCGTCGCGGAGCCGCGCGCGAACTCAAACCCCGTCCGCCCTTCAAGCCGTTTGATGATGCGAGCGATGCCCGCTTGCAACCGCGCATCCGTATGGCCTTTGACCAAGACGCTGAAAGACTTGCTCACACCCAGGCGTCCCGGCTGAAATTGGACCTGCGCGGGCACGGGCATCAAGTTGTGCCTCTGCGTTGCGGCAACGTTGGAAGAGGATTCCTGCGCTCTACAATCCCACGCGCACAATAAAAGCAGTAAGAGCAGA
>DASYML010000051.1:0-6319 GCA_036009045.1 Pyrinomonadaceae bacterium | reverse complement strand
TTGAGCGCCGAGAGCCAGAGGCCGACGCCGAGCGCCGTCATCACCGCCAGCAAGATAAAGAGCGGCAGCGTGAGCACCGCCAGCCCCGGCATCACTCGATAATAAATCATCAGCAACACCAGCACCCCGAACGAGATAATAAAGTCCAGCACGCCCGACAAGACCGCCGAGATGGGCACAATGAGACGCGGAAAATATATCTTCGTGATCAACCCTTCGTTCTGGACCAGGCTGTTGCTCGCCCCCGCCAGCGCGGTCGCAAAAAGTTGCCAGGGCAGCAGCGCGCAGAAAGTGAAAATGGGATAAGGGATGCCGTCGGATTTGACGCCCGCCAGCCTGCCGAAGAAAAGGCTGAAGACGATCATCATGAAGACGGGTTGAATGATGGCCCAGGCCGCGCCGAGCGCCGTCTGCTTGTAACGCACTTTGATGTCGCGCCACGTCAGGAAGTAGAGCAGTTCCCTGTACTCCCACAGTTCCCTGAGGGCCAGAGGAGTCCAGCCCTCTGTCGGGCGAATCGTCAGCGTCGGCAGCTTGTGCGGCAACGTTTCGCCCTGAGGCATTATTTCCAGTTTGCTTTCCATCCTGTTACTCAAGCGGAATTTTAATCAAGCTAAAGATGGCCGCAGAATTACAGTGAGACGTGGCGCTGCTCATGAAAACGAACGATGTCGTCCGTCACCTCAAAGACCCAGTGCGGGCGCGCTGCCAGAAGAAAGTCTCGCAATTCTTCTATCGTTGGATAATCGTTCTCGCCGACAAAGCAGCGAGCATCATCTATGAGGATAACGTGCGAGGCGAGCGGATGATTCAAGATACACTCCAACTCTTTCAAGACCGGAGTATCAAGCTGGCCTTTGGATGTAATCCCGCCCGAATAATGACCGTCCAGCCAGAACAGGCACGGGCGCGTGAGTTGTTTAAGAATATCCGGCAGGACTTCGCCGCTGTCGCCCTGAACTATATGAATATGTTGAAAGCCGGAAAACTTTCCCCGCGCCCGTTCATACAAAGCCCTGTCGAGTTCGATGGAGAAGATTTCCTTAAAGGTCGCCTTCATCGCCTCCACCATCGTCCCCACATACGTGCCCGTCTCCACCAGAGTATCCAGCGAGAATGCTCCGGCATACTCCCTGACGACTCTCTGTTTCAAGACATGGGGCGGCGGCAACGGTTTCCCGCTTTCCCTCCACTCCTGCAACTCCCTCTCTCCTCGACGGTGCTGAATAAAGTCATAGAGAGGCGTTTTCTTGAGTATGTTTTTAGTTGCTTGAATCATCCCTTATTCTTTAATGGCGTTGACAGAGCTTGCCTTTCATCATGCCGCTCATCATAACTCTCAAGCGTGTGCCTGGACCAATTTCATGTCGAAACGCTTAATCGCGTCCGCGATTACCGCCAGGGCGTCTTCAGTCAATTCCGCGTACATCGGGAGAGACAGCGTCTCAAGGCTGGCGGCTTCCGTGTGCGGCAGGTCTCCCGTCTTGTATCCGAGATCGGTGTGGGCCAACTGCAAGTGTGCCGGAATCGGATAGTGTATGCCCGTGCTCACGCCAGCGGCTTGCAGATGTTCCTGCAAGCGGTCGCGGTGCGGAGTGAAAACCGGAAAGATGTGGTAAACGGGACGGCCCCAACTCATCTCTTCCAGCAATCGCACGTCCGTCTCTTTCAATAAACCGCGATAAGCGTCGGCGTGCCGGACGCGTGCCGCGTTCCACCCATCCAGATGACGCAGTTTGACTCTCAAGACAGCGCCCTGGATTCCCTCAAGACGATAATTAAAGCCGAGCACGTCGTGATGATACTTGCGGCTCTGCCCCTGATCGCGCAGGACCTTTATCTTCTCAAAGTAATCCGCGTTGTTCGTCAAGACCGCGCCGCCCTCGCCATACGCGCCCAGATTCTTGCCCGGATAGAAACTGAAGCAGGAGAGATGGCCGAGGCTCCCGGCCCGCGCCGTCTTGTAGAACGCCCCGTGCGCCTGCGCCGCGTCCTCTATGACTATCAAATCGTGTCGGCGTGCGATGTCCAGAATCGGGTCCATGTCCGCGCACTGGCCGTAGAGATGCACAGGCATGATGGCCTTCGTGCGCGGGGTGACGGCCCTTTCGAGCAGCGCCGGGTCCATCGTGCAGGAGCGCGGGTCTATATCCACGAAGACGGGCGTCGCGCCGCAATAGCGTATGGCCGCGACGGTCGCGACGAAAGTGTAGCTGACCGTGATGACCTCATCGCCGGGTCCGACGCCAGCCGCGAGCAACGCCAGATGTAGCGCGCTCGTGCCGTTGTTGACGCCGAGAGCATGAGCCGTCCCGCAATACTTTGCGAACTCAGACTCGAAGGCGTTGACCTGCTCGCCGAGGACGAATTGAGTGCTATCGAGGACGAGGGCAATCGCCTCGTCAATCTCATCTTTGATGCTGCGGTATTGTGCCTTGAGGTCTACGAAGGGAATCATGCAGTTTGCGCCGCGAGGGAGAGTTCTATCAGTTGGCCGCGCTGGTTGAGCGAGCGCGTCGCCGCTTCCAGAATACGCACGATGCGGAGGCCCGCCTCGCCGTCCGTCTCAGGTCTTTTCTGGTCCCGTATACATTCTATAAAATGCGCCGCTTCCGTGTGTAACGCCTCCGCGCCCTCAAGACGCGGTGCCCACATGTCGCCCGCCCTGTAGCTGACGAGCATCTCATAAACGGCTTCGGGTCTCTGCGGGAGTGCGGAGACGGTCACGCCCTTGTCGTAAATCTTAACTTTCTCGCTCGGCTCAAGGTCATCGTAGACGACCATCTTTTCGCTGCCGCCGATGAGGGTGCGGCGGACCTTGACGGGTGCGAGCCAGTTGACGTGGATGTGCGCGATTTGCCGGTCGGGGAAAAAGAGCGTGAGATAAGCGACGTTCTCCGGCTGGCCCTGTATATTGCTGATGCCGGTGGCGGAGACGGCGATGGGCTTGGCCGGGAGCACGTAGTCCATGATGGACAGGTCGTGCACTGCCAAATCCCAGATAACGTTCATGTCGTGTTGAAAGAGGCCGAGGTTGACGCGCACGGAATCGTAGTAATAAATATCTCCGAGCGTCTGGCTGGCGACCATCTCTCGAATCGCGCGCACCGCGCCGGTATAGACGAAGGTGTGGTCCACCATCAAGACGCGCTGACGACGCAATGCCTCTTCGATGAGACGCTCGGCCTGTGCGGATGAAGCGGCGAGCGGCTTTTCGACCAGCACATGTTTATAAGCCTTGAGCGCTTCCAGCGTGAGATCGAAATGAGACGAGACGGGCGTGGCGATGACGACGGCATCAACCGCAGGGTCCTTGAAAAGCTCTCTGTAATCGGTCGTCGTTTTGATGGAAGGGTGACGCGTCTCGACGAGCGCCAGACGTTCCCGGCTCAGGTCGCTGACCGCGACGACCTTTGAGCCGTTCGCTTCTACAAAATTGCGTACAAGATTGGGTCCCCAGTAACCATACCCAACCACACCGATTCCAATCATCTTTGTTTCGTCGCTCCGGGGGTGCCCGTCACTTCGCGGCCCTCGCCTGGCTGGTCTCGCCCGGCCTGGCGCTCGTCGCGGACATCGCCGACGATGCGCGCGGGAACTCCTATCACTATCGCGTGATCCGGCACGTCGCGCGTGACGACCGCCCCGGCCCCGACCAGAGAATTTTCGCCAACCGTCAAGCCTCCCATAATCGTCGCGTTGTTGCCAATCGAGGCACGCCGTTTAATCAACGTCGCGCAGATCTGCCAGTCGGCTTCCGTTTGCAACTCTCCATCATCGCCCGTCGCGCGCGGGTAAATGTCGTTGACGAACATCACTCCGTGACCGATGAAGACTTCGTCCTCAATCGTCACGCCCTCGCAGATAAAACTGTGCGATGAAACTTTGCAACGACTCCCGACCGAAGCGTTCTTCTGTATCTCTACAAAAGCGCCGATCTTGGTTTCGCTGCCGATGGTACAGCCGTAGAGATTGACCAGTTCGGGCTGAAAGATTCTGACTTTGTCGCCTAAGACCACATCCGGCGCAACAGGCATACCTTAAAAGTCCCTTCCAACTTTAGGCTTGCGTTCCAGAGGCGACGTGCTCCGTCTCGTCTTCCTCTGAAATCTCGTAGCCCTGCTGGTAGTAACGCTGATAGTAGTAATAATCGTGCGCGCCGCGCAGGTTGACGTTGTTGAGCACGACGCCGAAAATCTTCGCGCCGACATCCTGCAAAAGCTGCCGCGAGCGTTTGACGACGTGGCGCGAACTCTTGCCGCCATGCACGACCAGCAGCACGCCGTCCACCATAGATGAGACGAGCACGCCGTCCGTGAATGAACTGATGGGCGGCGAGTCTATGACGATGTGCGTGAAGGTCGTTTCGAGGGCGCGCACCAGTCTGCGCATCTGTTCTGAGCCGAGCAGTTCAGCAGGGTTCGGCGGAATCGGCCCGGAGGTCAGCACATGCAGGCCGCTCGATTGATGCTGCTCTATCAGGCTCAGCATCTCCGCTTCGGTCATGTCCGTCGAGAGAATACTACTCAGGCCGCGACGATTGCCGATGTCGAAAATCGAATGCAGGCGCGGGCGTCGCATGTCCGCGTCAATAATCACGACGCTCGTCCCCGTCTGCGCGAGACTGTAAGCGGTATTGACGGCGGTCGTGGTCTTGCCTTCACCGGGCAGGCTGGACGTGATGAGCAGGGACTTGGGCGCGCGTCCAGCCGTTGACAACAGCACGGACGTGCGCAACTGGCGATAGGCTTCGGCCAGAGGCGAGCGTGCATCCATGTTGACGAGAAGTTCCTGGCTGCTGCCTCCGTTTCCATTGCGCGTCTGCAAGGCTGCTCCGCCGTTGCCGCCCGGCAGAAAGCGTCGGCCTCCACTGGCGCTCGCCGAAGGGATGACCGCGAGCGCGGGCAGATGCAGCATCCGCTCCACGTCGTCTGTCGAATGAACAGTGTCGTCGAGGTATTCGAGGAAGAGCGCCATCCCGACGCCGAAGCCGAGCGAGGCGATGAGAGCCAGAAAGACCGCGCGCATGCGTTGTGGGCCAATCGGGCCATCCGGCGTCAGCGCGTAGTCAACCACGTAGATGTTGTTCGGCGTTCCCTGATTGACGACATTGTTCTCGCCGTTACGTTGCAGCAAGCCGTTGAGCAGTTCCTTATTCGTCTCGATTCCCTGATTAATAATCTTGTAGTTGATGGCCGCTTCGTTTTGCGTCAGCGTCTCCGCCTTCTGCTTATTAAAGGCCGCGTGCAAGGCTTCCTCGCGCGACTTGGCCTGGTTAAAGCGCGTCTGCAAATTGGTCAGGACGGTCGAACTTGCTCGTTGAGACGTATTCTGAATCTGCTTTTCGAGGACGGCGATTTGCTGCTCGACCTCTTTGACTTCGGGCCACTCCTCAGTGTTATCCACGAGGAGTTCGGCGCGTCTTTGCCTCAACGTGGCGAGCTTACTCTCGGCCTCGCTGGTGGCCTTGTCATCGTTGCGCGCGAGAGCCGTCGCAGCGCCGTCTGCCTGTGCGGCGCGCAAGGCTCCTTCGGCGGCGATGCGGTCGTTTTCCGCTTCGAGCATGGCGCGATTGAGTCCGGCCAGACGATCCACGACGACATTCTGGTTGGTGTCGCTGATGGAAAGCATCTGGTTATTCTTGGCGTAGTTGACCAGCCGCTCTTCGTCGCTGCGGATGTCCTGCTGAAGCTGCGCGATTCTTCTTTCGAGATAGACGTTGGTGGAATTGCTGGACTCTTCCCGCTTCTCCAGATTCATGAGCACGTAAGTGTCCGCGACGGTGTTGACAATCTTGGCGGCCACCTGCGGGTCCTGATGATCGAAGCGTATGTCAATGAGGCGTGTTTCCTTTGAGAAGCCCGTGCGATTCTCCTTGACCGGCTCAATCTTCAAGCCGCCCTGAAGCGCGCCGACGAAGGGCGCGAGCCGCTTGGCCTCCGCCAGATCGGTCTTGACTTCGGGCGTCACATCCTGCGCGGTCCGGGTAATCAACGGCAACTCTTCGAGAGCCGGATTCTTCTCGTTTGGATTGTCCGCCGCGCCCATCCCGAACATCCGCAGCAAGGATTGCCAGGTCGAACGATTGCGCTGCGTCGGCGGGCGCAGGAAGCCCTGATTGTGTTCCAGGTCGAGGGTCTTGACGACGCGCCGGAGGAGCGCCGGGCCACCGAGGATTTGCAGTTGCGTGTTGAAGTAAGCGGGGTCTGTGACGGAGTTGCCGAGCACAATCGGGGCCGACTTGGAAACGCCCGCGAGGCCGGGATTGCGTTCCACATCAACTTGCAGCCGGGCCTGTGATTCAAAGATGTCGGGCTTG
>DASYML010000050.1:0-9273 GCA_036009045.1 Pyrinomonadaceae bacterium | reverse complement strand
ATGCGATGCGCGGGTATGACCCGGTATCACAATTAACTGAAAACAAGAGACGAAGATGAGAAACAAGCTCAAGACACGCCGTTATCTTCTCGCGCTTTTATTACTGGTCCTGATTGCCCAGGCTTCTTCGCGGGCGAGCATGAGCGCTGGGGCCGCAGAGGTTCCTGCGCCCGCACACCTGCGCTTCCGCGTCGCGCTGGCCCCAGGTCTCGCCGCGCAGCCAGCGGCGGGACGACTGCTGCTCTTCATGACCACCAAGGCGCAGAAGGGCGAGTTGCTCGGACTCGATGTCTTGGAAGACCCGAAAGGCGTGTGGATTTCCGGCCTTGAGGTGCAGAACATGGAGCCGGGCAAGGCGGTCGAAGTTGACGGCGATGCGATGGGCTTTCCCGGACCTCTGGCGAGCGCGCCGCAGGGAGATTATCAGGTCATGGCTTTACTGGACCAGAATCACTCATACACCTACAACGAGGCAGGCCCCGGCGACCTCTACAGCGAAATTTTGACCGTGAAGAATCTGACGCCGAACGCGGCGAGCGCGCCCTTAGAGTTGACGCTCTCAAAGCGTCTCCCGGAGAGGCCGCTCGCGGAGACGGATTCTATCAAGCTCGTGGAAATGGAAAGCCCCTCACTGACGGCCTTCTGGGGCAGGCCCATCAAGATGCAGGCCGGAGTGATTCTGCCACCGAGTTATCATAAGTCCAACTCTGAGAGATACCCTGTCGTCTACGTGGTGCATGGCTTTTCAAGCTCGCACACGGCGGCCTGGAGACGCGGCGCATTCATTCAACAGCAGATGGCAGAAGGCCATTACCCGGAGATGATTTACGTCGTGCTCAACGGCTCCTGTCCGCTGGGCCATCACGAATTCGCAGACTCGGCTAACAATGGTCCCTGGGGGCACGCGCTGACGACGGAATTTATCCCCTATCTCGAAACTAAATTTCGCATGGATGCGAAGCCGACGGGCAGGCTCTTGACGGGCCACTCGTCCGGCGGCTGGTCCACGCTCTGGCTGCAAGTCAATTACCCGGATGTGTTCGGCGGGACGTGGTCAACCTCACCGGACCCCGTTGATTTTCGCAACTTCAGCGGGGCGGATTTGACGAAGTATCCGCCGCAGAATTTCTATCATGCGTCCGACGGCAAGCCCTACAATATTGTGCGCGCACAGGGGCGGGAGACCGCTTCATGGGAAGAGTTTGCGCGGATGGAGCGTGTGCTCGGTCCTTACGGCGGGCAGATGGCTTCCTTCGAGGCAGTCTTCAGCCCGCGCGGGCAGGACGGCCAGCCGATGCCGCTCTACGATAGAGACACCGGACGCATAGACCCCATCGTGCAAAAGTCTTGGGAGCGTTACGACATCTCTCGTCTCCTGCGCAATAACTGGTCCACCCTTGGGCCACGCTTGCGCGGAAAGATTCACGTCATAGTCGGCACGATAGATACCTTTCATCTGGAAGCGCCCGCCTCCCTGCTGCGTGACACGCTCAAGGAACTCGGCAGCGACGCCAGGTTTGAATTCGTAGAGGGACGCGACCACTTTGATCTTTATACGGGGCCGGATAAGCTGGAAGAACGCATCGCGCGCGAGATATACGCCATCGCGCGACCCGGTAAGCAGAGACGCTGAAGGAGAAACGACGCGCTCCCCCAACCGTACTGCTGGTCGAAGATATTGACGACACGCGCTATTTCATGAGACTGGAATTAGAGGAGCGCGGTTACAGGGTGATAGAAGCAGATGCAAGCCTGTCGACTTCGACTGGTTGAGCAACCTGCTGAATAATCTCTTGTCTTGAGTTGGCCCACATCCCTGAAAGGGATACATATGCTAGCCGGGGGCATCGCCCCCGGTCATCCGACGAAAATAGAATCCGACCCTGAAAGGGTCGCACATCCAAACTTGCATGTGCGACCCTTTCAGGGTCGGATTTGTTTATTGCGCTTGACCGGGGGCGACGCACTCTAAGAGTGCTTGCCCCCGGCTATCATATGTATCCCTTTCAGGGATGACATGAGTTTCAATTTAGAACTCGTAACGCAGGGCGAACTGCATGACGCGTCCGGCCTTGTTTTCATTCAAGGGCTTCTGCGTTTCGGTGAACTTGCCGAAGTCCGCGCTCGGAGCCGTCTTGAAGAGGAACGGGTCTTGCGGCAGGCCGTTGTCCGAAATGTTCGCGCCGGAGAAGCGCTGCGTGTTGGTGACGTTGTAAACCTCCCAGCGGAACGTGATGCGATGGTTCTCCCAAGGCAGCTTGAAGGTCTTGTAGAGTCCGCCGTCGAGCGCGATGTAGCCCGGCGCGCGGAACACGTTGCGGTCGCCCGGCTCTCCCGGACGCGCGTCGCGGAAACTCTGGAAGGCGAAAGTCGGGTCGCTGAAAAGATTCGGCTCGCCGTTGACGTTGGCAGAGGGCGAAGAGACGATGGGACGCACGCGGACCATGTTTGATTGCGCGTTCCAGTTGGTCGCCCAGCGGTCTGCCTCGAAGGGCACGGAGGTCTGCGAGTCAATCGGATAACCGGAGTTCCAGCGGAAGACGCCCGTCAATTGCCAGCCGCCCAAGAGGGTGTCGGCAACTTTGCCCATGCCATGAAAGAAGTGTCGGTTGCGACCGATGGGCAGCCCGATGAGCCAGTTGGCGTTGATGATGTGTCGCACGTCAAAATCCGAATCAGCATAGCTGAGGTCTGGATTGAGCGGGTTGAGAATGAACGCATAGCCGTAGCTCGTGGAGTTCTGCAAACCGGAAGCATTATCCAGCGAGTGGCCGTAGGTGTAGTTGAAGTCGAAGATCAGGTCGCTCTTGAATCTCTCGCGGACGCTGAACTGCGCCGAGTTGTAATTGGACTTGGCGATGGTCGAGAAGACGGCGAACGCAGCGTACTGCGGGTTGAAGAACAGGTTGTTGAATTTCGCTATCGGCTTATCATCCCACTGCGCCTGCTTGAAAGTGTAGTCGGTCGAGTTGAGACCGCCGACCTTCGGCTGCGCGATACGCATGTAAGCCCTTTGCGTTGCCGTCAGGACCGTCGGCACGCCGTTGACTCTGAAAGTGCCCGCGAGTCCGGGCAGCATGTTCTCGAAGAACGGGAGCGGCGCGACGGACGTAATCGGCACGGCGGCATAGCGGAAGTCAACCAGTTTGTTGATGCCTTCGTACCAGGTCTGGCCGGACGTTGGGTCACGTATATTGTTCAGGTGCATGATGTCGCGCGTGGCGAGCAGATTGCGCGCGAAGCGACCGACATAGCTGGCCTCTATGGAAAATCCTTTGCCGAGTTCACGACCGTAGGAGAGATTCAAGCTATGGTTGTAGGGCGTGGTGAGCGTATCGTCGAGCGAACTCTCGATGCGCTGGTCCTCGTCCGCAGGAGTCGTCAGCGGGAAGGTCAACTTATTGGGAACGGAGACGCCGCTCGCTATGAGCAGCGAGCGGATGTCCGCGTTCGGGCCGGTATAAAGTGGGCCGAGGCGGTCGCTGACGTTGAAGGTGTTGGCGGAGATGCCGGAGTTTGAGTGGAAGCCGAGCGTCGAGTTTAAATCGAACGAGACGGCCAACTGGCTTCCGATGCGGTCGAATGTCTTGCGATAGCCGCCGCGTATGACGCTCTTACCATTGCGTCCGATGAGGCGACTGAAGAGATTATTGCCGAGGTCCGGCGACCAGGCGAAGGCGATGGAGGGCGCGAAGTTGTTCCAGTCCTGATTGTAGTAACCCCCTTTGCCGTTGGCCTTGCCAGCCTTGTCCACGGTAATCGGGTCATTGAAAGGGATGCCCATGTTGGCGCTCGCGACACGCTTCTCGAAGTATGCGCCGAGGCTCTGCGTGGGCTTCACCTGAACCCCGTTGACCTCGTAGACGGGCGTCGAAGTGGACCAGCGCAGGCCGAACGAGAGCGTCAGGTTGTTGCGCAGTCGCCAGCTATCCTGGACGTATGTCTCATATTCCTGGGTGGCGAAAGTCCTTTGAGATGGTGAACCGGCGGTCAGCAGATTCCCCTGCGCGTCGTAGTTGGCGTTCGTAGAGAACTGCGAGAAGCGACCGATGACGGCGGTCAGGGCGTCGCGCAGGTCCGTTGATGAAGCATCGGAGACGTTGTCGAAAATCGGGTCGCCAGCCCCGCTGTCGCCGAAGAGCACAGCATCACCTGAGTTATCATAGTAGGAAGGGTTGGTGACTGCCGTATCGTAGGCTCCGCTGAAACTGGTCCTGGAATTCTTGATCAAACGCACGTTCGCGCCAAAGCCGAAGGTGTGCTTGCCGCGAATATATGACACGTCGTCCACGAAGTTGTGAACGGGAGTGACGCGGGCGAGCGTGCGCCCGAAGTTCGACGGCGAGAAGATGAACCGGAAGCTAATTGAGTTGGCCGCCGAATCGCCGCCGGAGGTGAAGGACGAACGCGTTAGACCGTAATTGAAGCGGTTGACAAAGTTGCTCGAAGCGGTCCAGGTATGACCGATGGCGATGCCCTTCGGATGGTTCCAGAAGAGTGGCGCGGGAGAATCCGGGAAGGAACGCACGCGCGTCACCTTGTCATCCTGAAAAACATACTTGGCGAAGAGCGTCTGGCGGTCCGTCAGGTTAAAGTCCAACTTCGTGTGATAGACGTTGAGGTTCGACGGACGGCTGGCGTTGAAACGAAAGCCGCCCGTATTGAGTCCGTCGCCGACGGTCGTATCATTAACATGATATTTCGCGGCGGCGGCAGCCAGTGTGGCGAGGGCCGCAGGGTTCGTGCCGGGGTCTATGCCGTTCGCGGCGACATAAGCCGCACTGATCTGCGCGCGGTTGAGGCAGGTGACGCCCGCCGGCGTGCCCGCCGGGCAAGAGGGGTCGCTCGCGCCGTTAGCTGAACGATAACGCACGATGCCCTGGCCCAAGGTCGGCAGCGGCACTTCCTGGACCACGGATTCGCCAGTCGCTTCGCGGAAGCCTTCGTAGGTAAAGAAGAAGAAGGCGCGGTCGCGTTTGATGGGACCACCGATGGAGCCGCCGAAAATATTACGCAGAAGTTGCGGGCGTTCGACACCGGCCTTGTTGTTGAAAAAGTCGTTGGCGGTCGTCACTGTGTTGCGATGATATTCGTAGAGCGAACCGTGATAGCTGTTCGTCCCGGACTTGGTGATGAGCGAGACCTGCGCGCCGGAAGAGCGGCCCTGGTCCGCGTTCGGGTTGGTCGTCGTGACGCGGAATTCCTGCAAAGAATCCGGCGTCGAGCGCAGGACGCTGGCGAAGGCTTCGTTGACGCCGCTCACCTGCTGGCTCTGCACGTCGAGGCCGGACTGCTGTTCGTTGACATCCACGCCGTCGAGCGTGATGTTGGATTGATCGGCGCGTGCGCCGTTAACATAGCCGTCGCGCGTGACGCCCGGTTGGAGCGAGAGCAGGCCGACAACGTTGCGCCCGTTGAGCGGGAGTTCTTCGATGCGCCTGGCCTCGAAGGCGATCCCGATGGTCGCATCGGAGGTGTTGATGGGAGCATCCGTGGCGGCGGTGACGTTGACGGTCTCGGAGACCGCGCCGACCTCCAGCTTGACATCCACATCAACCGGCGTGTCCACCAGCGCACGCACGTCCGCGATGGCGGTCTTCTTAAAGCCAGCCGCTTCGGCCTCGACGCGATAGGGGCCGGGCGGGACGGAACTGAAGGAATAAGCGCCGCTCTCATTCGTGGTCTGCGTGCGAGAGAAATTCTTTTCCGCGTTGGTGAGCGTCACGGTCGCGCCCGCGACGCCTCCACCCTGCGGGTCCATGACCGTCCCGCGCACTGTAGACGTGCCTGATTGAGCGAAGGCCGACTGGCAAAGGAACAGGGAAAGTAGAAGCCCACAGAGCCGGAGCGCTTTGTGGCTTCCGAGCAAGTTTAGTCTTTTCATCAGACCCTCCAAGATTGATTGTCAGAGGTCTTCGGAGAACCGTTAAGAGCAATTGACGGCCCTCCAAAACCTTCATAAAGATTGTGCTGTATTCGGATTGTCTCTCATTCCCGCTGGCACGGACAGAACGCAGCGTCGAAAGACAGGAAGCGTTGCGCTCAACAAAAAATGAACAGGAAAACAAAAACGGAGGCCGGAAAGCTCTCTCTGATAAAATCAATGGTTGGCCCAAGCGGTGAAGTCTTGAAATACGCTCAGGCGGTCATGCGAACCCGGACAGCTTTCCGTCATGACTTTTTTCACGCAGTTCGCGTTCCATCCTCCGCATCCACGGTTAAGACAATTGACATCAGCAGGTTAGATGGAGCAAAGGAAACCTGCGCGACCGGCCCTTATCCGAAACTACAAGTCGTCTCTTCAAATTTTCGGATAAGGCCGAGAGCGGTTAAGGAAAAGGCTCAGCGCTGGACGCAACGAGCAGGACTGCTGGCCCAATTTATTTCATGCGAATTATAGGTTTCACAAGCTGGCCTGGCCCTTTGAACAGTATGAGGATGCCTAAAGCCTATGGCGCATGTCAATAAAATATTTCAAACGAGCGCATCAGACAATTTTTGCCCGCCCGCATGAAGGATGACATGGTCTTCGCAAGGCTTTTCAACGAGCGCCTGTGATTGATGGCGCTCAACGGATTTTATACACCGTTGCTGGTATAGTTATACCAAGTTGCAGTAGAAAGAGATGGTGTGAGGTCAGGCAGTCAGTCCCGCCTGCTTAAGCTGGGCGGGTCGTCGCCGCTTGAGTACCCGCCCAGCTTAAGCAGGCGGGACTGACCTCTCCGTCTACTACAACTTGATATTAGCTTGCTCATCAAACTTAACCGCACAAATTTTGTCGGGAAAATTTTCAAGGGGGAAGGATGGCTGCCAAATCCGCGAGGACAGATTTGATCGCTCATCTGAGCGCCTTCGACGATGCAGAATCAGGCGAGTTGAACGTCATTATCGAGACGCCGAAAGGAAGCAGGAACAAGTTCGACTATGACGAAGAACATCATCTCTTCAAGCTGGGAGGAGTGCTGCCGAGCGGGGCCGTCTTCCCTTTCGACTTCGGCTTCGTGCCATCAACCATCGGCGGCGACGGAGACCCTTTGGACGTGCTCGTGCTGATGGACGAACCGGCCTTCGCGGGTTGCCTCCTGACCGCGCGCTTAATCGGCGTCATAGAAGCTTTGCAGACGGAGCGCGAAGGCGAGACGACGCGCAACGACAGGCTCATCGCCGTCGCGGCCAGGTCGCACACTCACGCGCACGTCCGCGCCCTCGATGATCTCAACGAAAATCTCGTCAAAGAGATAGAGCATTTCTTCATCTCCTATAACACCATCAAGGGGAAAGAGTTCAAGCCTCTCGGACGCTTCGGAACCCAGGAGGCGCTCAAGCTGGTCCGCAAAGGCAACGCCAGTTTTCGTCGCAAACATCAACGCCCGCGCAAAACGAAGAAACGCGCAAGCGCAAAGTGATGATCATCAGGCCGTCGCGCGCTTATTTCATGGAACTACACCCACGCGTCTGCGTGGAAGTTGATGGTATGAGCAAAAGCATTGCCCCACACTTTCATGCACCTACTGGTTGAGGAGGATTTCCGTGCGAAAATTCAGGAACTACATCGTCGCTTCGATAGCTCTGCTTGTTTTCTGGACCATTCAACCGGGCGCGCACGTCGCGCTCGCGCAAACGACAGGCCCGACGCTCGCGGCAGCGCCAGCCGTCTTACCATCAACTTCCGCGCTCGAAGAGGTCAATTACGACGTTCAGATTTACCTGATGGTCGGCTCGAACGAATCCGGCGAAAAAGCCAACTTGCCGCAAAACCTTGGGCCGTTCGTCAGTAAACTGCGCGCGTCTCTGCCCTTCAACAATTATCGCGTCGCGGCGACCTTTCTCAATCGCGTCAAGAACGGCGGCAGCCTGCAAGTCAACGGCGTCGCGGGTTCTCTCTTCCCCTCATCGCCGGTGCCGAGCAGCCCTACCTTTTACGAGTTCACGCTCAACGACATCACAGTGGATGCGAGCGCCGCCGGACAACAACTCGTGCAAATCAACAAATTCAAATTCACGATGCGCGTCCCCCTCGCCACGTCATCCGTCCCAGGTCCAAATAATACGAGCGTGCCCGTCATCAACTATGAACCGACGGGCATCAACACTAGAGTCAGCATCGGCGAAGGCGTCCCGACCCTCGTCGGCACGATGACGACGGGCCGCTCCGACGAATCCTACATCGTCGTGGTCACGGTCAGGCCCAACACCGGACATTAAACCGCGCGCGTCTCAAACGGGAATTCGCAAGCCTGAATTTATAGACGTTTGTGATTCGATGTGACCAAGAGCGTGAGCAGTCTTGATTTTACTTTGCGCCTTGGCGCCACCAGCGAGAAACAGTCTCACGCTGGTGGCGCCAAGGCGCCAAGGTCACACGCAATTGCCAGCCGCCATAGAAGCCGGAAGGAAAAGTCCTGACACGCTTTTCTTCCGGCCTCTTTCTTTATCTTCTCATCCCAGAATTCTACAGCCGCTGGCAATCGCACGGGACCACTCTAGCTCTACGATTCGTGGCCGCTCTTTCGCAATCACTTCAAGTCCTCTGCATTCCATACACTCAACAGATCAGCCATATTTCCCTATCGTTTCATGCGTGAAACACCATTGCACGCAAGCACCGCGCATGTTAGAATGGCAATGTCATTCTGGACGGAAGGAAGACTTGAAATGAGCAAGAACAAGCAAGCATCGAATGTGCATCTTTTTTCTCCCGCTGAACAGAGGGCCGCGCGGTCCGAGAGGGTCAGGGTTTTCGAGGCCGAGCCTTACGGCTGGATTGCCTATTCAGAGTCGAGCGCAGAGCGGAACTATCATCTATATCGTCACCCTGAGACCAAGCATCTGGTCTGCACCTGCGCGGATTTCATCTTTCGCGGGAATGATTTTCTCTACGAGTGCAAACACATCTCGGCGACGCTGAAATTCATCGCCCGCCAGTACCTCGCGCAAGAGTATGACCCGCGCCGACTCTCTATGAAAAATAAGGACGCGGCATAGAGTTTGAGCCTCAAGAGGCGCAGTCTTCATCTGCTCGTATGCCGCCCCATGAAACACTTCGCCTCAAAACCTCACTTAAATATCAGGGAAGCACTGGCAGCGATGTGCTATAGCAATAGCATAAGATCGACACGGTATAGCGGCCATGTCAGTACCCGCCCTGCTTAAGCAAGCGGTACTGATCACAGTTGCTCTCAATCGCAAGCCGCTATAGTTGACATGAAGGCCGCGCAGGATTTGAATTGACCGACGGCTAGCTCTTGACATGTGTGCGGATATGTCCTAAAA
>DASYML010000049.1:0-8820 GCA_036009045.1 Pyrinomonadaceae bacterium | reverse complement strand
TAAGCCTAAAGCGAAGGCGTTGACGAGCGGGTTGGAGCCGTACGCGTCGTCGAAGACGACCTCGCCGCCCACGGTCGGGACGCCGAACGCGTTGCCGTAGTGCGCTATCCCCGCGACGACGCCCGCGAGCAAGCCACGATTGCGCCGCCCGTAACGCTCATGGTCCAGAGAGCCGAAGCGCAGGGAGTTCATCGCCGCGATGGGACGCGCGCCCATCGTGAAGATGTCCCGGAGGATGCCGCCGACGCCCGTCGCCGCGCCCTGAAACGGTTCGATGAATGAAGGATGATTATGCGATTCGACCTTGAAGGCCGCGCACCAACCGTCGCCCACGTCAATCACTCCCGCGTTCTCTCCCGGCGGCACGATGACGCGCTCTCCCGTCGTCGGCAGTCTCTTCAAATGCACGCGCGAAGATTTATACGAACAGTGCTCCGACCACATCACGGAGAAGATGCCCAACTCGACCAGCGTCGGCTCGCGCCCTAAAAGTTCCTCGATACGCGCGAACTCCTCCGGCGTCAGATTGTGCGTGGTGATGACTTCGGGACTAATCATAAGAGCAGTGACGAGTGACGAGTGACAAGTGACGAGTTAAAGACAAGTGACAAATGATGCGCGACGAGTGATGAATAATGAATGATGACGAATAACGAGTGACGAGTTAAAAGCTTGCCTTTCATCATCACTCGTCACTTATACTTCCTGCTCGTCACTCGTCACTTGTCACTCGTCACTTTCTCTATCGCTGCGCGTAGTTCGTCGGGCTTGATGCGGCCCATGTGTTTGAAGACGAGCGTGCCGTGCGGGTCGAAGAGAAAGGTGGCGGGCATCGCGCCGCTCCATTGCGGGTCCACCAGATTGATGACCTCTTCCGGGTCGGGCACGTTCAAAAGATAGGCGGGCATGCGCGCGTGCATCTTTTGCAAATATTCCGGCACGCCCTTCTTGATATCCGCCACGTCGTCGAGCGAGACGGTGATGAAATCTAGTTTGCCCGCACCGTATTGCTCGTCAATCTTGACGAGGTCCGGGAATTCGTCGCGGCAAGGCTCGCACCATGTGGCCCAGAAATTGATGAGCAGCGGACGGGCCTTCGCGTTAGCGCCCGGCAAGAGTTTCCTGAGGTCCGCGAGGTCCACTTCGCGCACGACGGGGAGCGTGTCAGCCTCGCTCGTCTTCCCGGTTGATGCCTGCGGCGAGCCTTTCTTGTTCGGGACGGCCACGGCGGGCCTCTGCGGGCGCGTCTGTGCCGCGACGCCTGGCAGGAGAGAGCTTTGCGAGGGCGCGTAGGCGCAGCCCAGCACCGTCAGCAGGCTCAGCACGAGAGCGCGGGTTAGTCTATTTTTCATGACGAATTTAAGAGGCACGCTTAATCGAGCAGCCGAAGGCGCGGACGTAAGCATTCTTGACGGGTTGGCCCGCCAGCGTCGCGTCAATCGCATCGCGCAGGTCGTTGGAACTGACGCCCGCTGTGTTGCGCGAGTTATCTATCCGCCCGTGATAGAGAAGCTTGTTGCTCGTGTCAAAGAGATAGGCTTCGGGAGTGTGCTCAGCGCCGAGCATGTCCGCGATCTTGTTGTCCCTGTCTTTGAGAATCGTGAAGGTCAGGTGATGCTCGGCGGCGTGATGCCTGACATCGTCTGTGGACTCCGTCGAGTTGGAGTTGATGCCGACGACGTTGATGCCGCGCGCCTTATAATCCTGCGCGAGTTTCTCCATGCGCTCGTTATAAGCGTTGGAGACGGGACACTGGACCGCGACGAAAATCAGCACCGTCCCTTTCTCCCCCTTGAGCGATGCGAGCGAGTGCTTTTTGCCGTCCACATCCGTCAAGGTGAAGTCGCTAATCTTCTGCCCGATAGCAATTCCAGCCGACCCCTGCTCCTGCATACCCGCATCCCGCGCCATCACCAGACCGGCAGCAAGCAGGCATCCGACCGCGAGCATCAACGCGTACGCGTAAAGTTTTCTCATCATCTTTCATGAACTCCTTACAGAGAGATTTGGCGGAAGAGGACCAAGATTAATATGTCCAAAGCCTAAAGTCCAATGCGGGATAAGAGTCCAAAGTCCGGGGTCCAAGGTCCAAAGTCAAGAAGCAGAAGAGGTTTATTATTGACTTTGGACCTTGGACCCCGGACTTTGGACTCTCTTGAGCGTGAAGCGCCAGAGCATGCGGTTCTCTTGCGGGTCAAAGACCTGTCGTCCTTCGGCGACGCGCCAGTAGCCCATGTGCTGCCAGCGCCCGACGGAGAGTTTGTTGAAGAGCGGGACCGCATGAGCGCTCTCGATGGCGGCGAGAAGGGCGCGATTGGCAGGGTTCAAATATTGATCGCCGCGACGACCATCGCCCGTGTAGGAAATGGTCTCGCCTGATTGGTCCAATTCGTCTGGATAACAGGGATTGATGCGCCCGAAGTCCGTCAGCAAAGAGATGAGCCGCCCCTCGCGCTGGTAGACTCCATTCCGCACGCGATGCGTCCGGCTCACTTCGGACCAAGAAAGAAGGGCTGAGGGCGCAGCGATGAGGGATGAAGAAGAGTTTGATTCAGAAGCTCTGCGCCATGAAGCGGAATGATGCGGCGGCTGCTTTTCTTCTGACCCTTGAATCTCGACTCCCGTCTTCCCCTGCTTCATCTCTTATCACTTCTCCACGCGAAGGCGACTGTGGCGGACAGCGAGATGGTGACGACGGCGGAGAGCAGGCAGTATTGACAGAAGGCATGGAGGACGAAGGCTTGCACGTAGAGCAGCCAGAGGGCCATCAGGAACATGAGCGCGACGAGGAGACGCAAGGGCGTCTTAAGACGCTCATAGCCGAAGGCTATGAGCAGCGCGAGGCTGAAGGCAGTGAAGTAAGCGAGCGCGCCGAAGGCCGCGAGCGGGATGCCTCGAATGCTGGCGTAGGGACTGCTGAGCACTTCATCGCAGCCGCTCGTGATGGTGCAGCGGACGCTCTGGCCCGTGAGATGCTCTATGGTCAGGTAGATGGCGTCTGCGAGGCCGACGAGCGCCAGCAGCGCGGCGATTGAGCAGGGCCATAAATCGCTGTTTGACGCGGCGCGCTCGCGGCTCTTTTCTGGACCATCATGAAGGGCTTGCTGGCCTGGCCCGACACTCTCTGGATGACTGGTCCTGCGGCCCGGCATGCTCACTGGCTTTTCCCTTTGGGGGCCGCGTTAATCGCCGCGCGGATGCCTTCGAGCGTCATGTTCGCGGGAGATAATTCGCTCCCGTTGATGAAGACGGTCGGCGTGCCCTTGACTCCGAGCGATTCGGCGCGCGACATGTCCGCGCTGATGCGTGAGTTGACCTGTAGCGTGTCCATGTCAGAGTTGAAGCGGTCCACGTCCAGTTTCAACTCGCGCGCGAACTCCGCAAAGACGGGGCGCGCATCCGGCATCACGCTCCAATCCCCCTGCTTCTCGTAGATCACATCGTGCATCTCCCAGAAGCGGCCCTGAAGTCCTGCGGCTTCGGCGGCGCGCGCCGCGTCGAGCGCGTTCTTGTGTATCTTGGCGAGCGGGAACTCGCGGAAGATGACGCGCACACGCGTGCCGGACTCACCTTCTATCTTCTTCATCAAAGGATAGAGAGCGCCGCACGGCGGGCACTGAAAATCGCCGAACTCTTCTATCAGGACGGGCGCGTTGGCATCCCCTCTCAGGTGCGGAGGCTCCGCGCCGTTCGAGGGCTTTCCGAGGGGCGTCGGAGATGTTGAAGAGTTGGAACTGGCAACGCCTCCGTTGGTGTTCGGATGAGCGGTCCCCTGCGCGCCTCCGGGCGAGCGCAGCAGATACGCGCCGCCCGCGAGGGCGAGCACCAAGACGAGGGCGATGATGATAAAGGGCAGGTTTCGTTTCATAGATGCAAATAGTCTTTCCAGAGAGAATTTTTCGCACCGCTCGCCAGCCATGTGACACGGGTGGCGAGGCGGCAACAGATGTGCCTGCTCGACTAACCTTTCTTCTTCTCTTTCTGCTTTCGCAGCGCGGCAGCGATCTTCTTCTGCTTCTCTTCCGCAGGAAGCCTGTCAAACTCATCCTTGTGTTCTTCACAACAGAAATAGACTTTATACTTGCCGACGGTCTCGTTGCCCTGGCCCTCGCCGATCACTTCTTCCTCGTTCCAGGGACAGACGCGCACTTCCGTCAAAGCGGCTGAAGCCTGCGCCCGCGCGTGCCTGCGCTTTCTTTTCTGCGGACTCGCAAAGGCCGCCCCCGCCAGGAAGGTCAGCGATAAAAGCAGGGCCAAAACTTTCTTCATGATTAATCCGGTCCTTTCAAAAAGTGTTGATGATAAAGAGGTGCGCTCGCACATTCTCTCTCAGGCTGCGACGCGCGCGGCGAGCGTCTCCGCCAGCGAACTGAAAATCGCGCGCCCGTCCGATGAACCCAGCAAATCTTCGCAGGCCCTTTCCGGGTGCGGCATGAGGCCCAGAATGTTGCGCTCTCGATTGCAGATTCCGGCGATTGAGTCGCGCGAGCCGTTCGGGTTGGCAGCCTCCGTAACCTTCCCGCCTTCATCGCAGTAGCGAAAGACGATGCGGTTTTCTCTCTGCAACTCCGCGAGCGTCGCATCATCACAGACGTAATTGCCTTCCGCGTGCGCGATGGGCAAACGCAGCACGCTCTCCCGCTTCAACCCGTTCGTGAAAGGCGTCTCGGATGTTTCGACGCGGACGTGTACGTGCTCGCAGATGAAGTGCAAATCTCTGTTGCGTATCAACGCGCCGGGCAAAAGATTCGCCTCGCAGAGAATCTGAAAGCCGTTGCAGATTCCCAGGACCAGCCCGCCCCGCGCGGCGAAATCTTTGACCGCGTTCATGACGGGGGAAAAGCGTGCCAGCGCACCCGCGCGCAGGTAATCGCCGTAAGAGAAGCCGCCCGGAATAATCACCGCATCGTGCGTGCTGAGGTCCGTCTCACGATGCCAGATAAAATCCACGGGTTGGCCCACATGCTTCGAGATGACGTGGTACGCATCGTGGTCGCAGTTAGAACCTGGGAAAACTATGACGCCGAATTTCAAGCTTCTATCTCCACACGGTAATCTTCAATCACGGGATTCGATAAAACTTCGCGCGCCATTCTCTGCGCCGTCTCGCGCGCCTCCGCTTCGGGGAGTGAACCGTCCAGAGCGATCTCGAAATACTTGCCCTGGCGCACGTCAGAGATGCCGCCGTATCCCATCAACCGCACGGAATGCTGTATGGCCTTGCCCTGCGGGTCGAGCACGCCCTCTTTGAGTGTGACGTAAACTTTAGCTTTCATCAAGTCCCCTTTAAACAGTCTGAGAGTCTGAGAGTCTGAGAGTCTGGAGTCAAAAGCAGTCGTCTTTAACTTGAGACTTGAATGCTTAACCTTAAACTTCAAACCGTTTTTGACTCCAGACTCCAGACTCTCAGACTCTCTTTTAGTATTGCGTAACGGCGGCCATTATCATAACATCGCGGCTCGGTTCTTGGCTTCTACCAACACAATTCACCGAGAGGAACAAATTTTCGCATGTCCAACCAGTATCCACCGCCCAGCCCGCCGCCGTCAGGTTACGGTTCACCCTATGATTCGCCGCAGATGAGCAATCCGCTCACGCCGCCCGGAGGGACCGGGCCGGGAGGCAAAACCAGCATGGGCCTCGATGAGAATGTGGCGGGCATGCTCAGCTATCTGACACTGTTCTGTTGCGGTATCGGCATCATCGTCAATATCGTTTTCTTTCTGATGGAGAAAAACAGTCGCTTCGTCCGCTTCCATGCGATGCAGGGACTGCTGTTCGGCGGCCTCTGGGTCGCCCTCGGAATAGTCTTCAGGATACTGGCGGCGATACTCGGTATCGCTCACATGGGAATCCTGACCATCGGACTGGCTTTCGTTCAAATCATTCTCCTCCTGGGCCTCGTCGTCTTCCTGATCTTAGCGGCGATCAAAGCCTACCAGGGCAACTGGTACAAACTGCCCATCCTCGGCGACATCGCTGAGAACATCGCTGGCAAGTAAAACAGTGCCGAGTGACAAGTGAAGAGTGACGAGCAGGAAGAAATCCTCGACTCGTCACTCGTCACTATCATTCATCATTCATCATTCATCACTCGCCTCTCACATTCGTTCCTCATCACTTGTCTTTTAACTTGTCACTGTTTTCAAAGACTCTTGCGAAGATGGCGTCCACGTTGCGGAGGTATGTGTCGAGGGAGAAGGCGCGGGCGATCTCCTGGGGCGAGAGATGGGTTGAGATGTCGGCATCGGCGGCGATGAGTTGGTGAAAGTCCGCGCCTTCGTCCCAGACCTTCATCGCGTTGCGCTGGACCCATTCGTAGGCCGCTTCGCGCGTCGCGCCCGCCCGCGCCAAGGCCAGCAGGAGTTGACCGCTGAAGACCAGCCCGCGCGTCGCGTTCAAATTCAAGAGCATCCTTTCCGGGTAGACTTCAAGACCATCGAAGAGCGAGGCCGCCTTGTGCAACATGTAGTCGAGCGCGATTGACGAATCGGGCAGGACCACACGCTCGGCGGAAGAATGAGAGATGTCCCTCTCATGCCAGAGCGCGACCGATTCCAGGCCCACGATTGTGTTCGCCCGCACGACTCGCGCCAGCCCGCAGAGGCGCTCCGACAAAATCGGGTTGCGCTTGTGCGGCATCGCGCTGGAGCCTTTCTGGCCGCGCTTGAAACGCTCCTGCGCTTCCCTCACCTCCGTGCGCTGCCAGTGCCTGACCTGTAACGCAAACTTGTCCAGCGAGGAGGCGATGATGCCGAGCGCGCACAGATATTCCGCGTAACGATCACGCTGTATGACCTGCGTCGAAACGGGCGCGGCCTTGAGTCCGAGCCGCTGGCAGACCAACTCTTCCACCTGCGGGTCGAGGTGCGCGAACGCGCCGACCGCGCCGCTAATCTTGCCGACCGCGACGGTCTCTCTGGCGCGCGTCAAGCGTTCGCGGTTGCGACGCATCTCGTCGTACCAGAGCGCGAAGGTCAACCCGAATGATGTCGGCTCAGCATGGACGCCGTGCGTGCGTCCGACCTGCGGCGTGTGCTTGAACTCCATCGCGCGACGCTGCAAGACGATCATCAGCGCCTCAATTTTCCCCAGCAACAGGTCGCACGCATCCCGCAGCAGTAGCGCGTTCGCCGTGTCCACCACGTCCGAGGAAGTGAGACCGTAATGAACGAAGCGCGCCGCCTCTCCGATGTTTTCCGCGAGGTTCGTGGTGAAAGCTATCACGTCATGATCCGTCGTTTTCTCAATCTCGTTAATACGCTCGACGGTGAACGCGGCGCGACGTTTAATCTCTTCCACGGCCTCGCGCGGAATCGTCCCCATCAACGCGTGAACCTCGCACACGGCCAATTCCACGTCCAGCCATTTCTGAAACTTATTCTGCTCCGACCAGAGCGCGCCCATTTCGGGCAGGGTGTATCTTTCAATCATAAAAATAGTGACCAGTGACGAGTGACAAGTGACGAGCAAGAGATAAGCAACGAGTGACAAGCAAAGACAGGCTCTTTAACTTGTCACTTATCACTCGTCACTGGTCACTGCTTTAAAGCGTTAGAGTTGACGAAATAGCGTGCTAACTGCCATTGGCCCTGGCGTTCGACGAGGGTGAATGTTTCCATGCCCGCGCCGCGTTCAAAGGTCGTGTAGTAAGTGACGACGAGCGAATGGCCTGAGAGCGGGCCGCTGCTCGACTGCTCTTCCCTGGCCGTTTGATAGTCGCGCGTCCTGACGCCGCCGAGTTTTTCCCTGAGGGTCTTGAAAACGGCTTCCGATTGCTCAGGAGTGTTGGCGCTCCGCCATTCTTCGGCGGCCTCGTTATAAATCTTTTCGTATCGTTGCTGGTCCAGGTCTTCGCCGATGGAATCAATCGCGGTCTGCGCCTGCGTGGGGAGACCGCTCCTTTTCTGGTCCACCGTACAAGAGACTATCAGCGCCGCGTAGAGCAATAAGAGATAGATGGCCGGGCGCTTGATGTGTCTTGTTGATGTGGCAGGAGAGCGCATGCAAAAAAGGTCCAAAAAAGGGTCCGCTTATAACTCGATCCAGTCGGTCGGCTCTTTGGGAAATGAGAGTGTGATGTGTGTCTCCGCGCGAAAGAGCGGGGCGCGTTCTTGGAGCGCGCACTCGGCGGAGATTTTCGCCAGATAGGGATTATTGGCACGCTGCGAAAGATGCGCGAGCACGATGTGCCTGGCGGTGGCGTCGAACCCGTCGCGCAGCCATTCCGCGACATCCTCGTTCGAGAGATGCCCGGTGCGCGAGAGGATGCGCTGCTTCAACTCCCAGGGGTACACTTCGCAAGCCTTGAGCATGTCGCGGCTGTGATTGGATTCAATGATGATGGCCGCGCAGCCGCGCAGGCGTTCCGTGATGAGCGTCGTGATGTGACCGAAGTCCATCAGGGTCGCCACGCACACGCCTTCGTGACGGGCCGTGAAGCCGAAGTTGTCCACGGCGTCGTGCGGAATCGTGAACGGGTGAAAGTCTATCGCGCCGATGCGAAAATCCCTGCTCGACTCGATTTCTTCAACACGGTCGCGCAGGGCGTCCGCGCGCTTGCGCCATTCGTCATTCCCCACAGCATGACGCTCGTTGATATAAGCCTCGCGCGTCTGGCCCGACATGTAGACGGGACACTGCAAACTCTTCAACAGAACGCGCAGGCCGCCCGCGTGATCGCCGTGCTCGTGCGTGATGATGATGCCGTCGAGCCTGGTCGCATCTTCGCCCACCAGGGCCAGACGCCTGACGGTCTCACGCGCGCTCATCCCAGCATCCACCAGCACGCGCGTCTCCCCCGCGACGATTAAAATCGCG
>DASYML010000048.1:0-17312 GCA_036009045.1 Pyrinomonadaceae bacterium | reverse complement strand
CTCCGACACCCTCCCTATCCGCTGACTCTTGCCGCCCGCCCCCATCTCCACCCGCTCCATCACCGCCCGATTAAACTCCAACTTCCTCGCATCAGTCGCCGCCTCCGCCTCCACACCCGACCGCGCGCTCATCATCCCGCAACCAATATCATATCCGACGGGTCCCATCGCCACCGCGCCGCTCTCGACATCCGTGATGAGCACGCAGCCGACGGGGACGCCGTAACCGTAATGAGTGTCGGGCGTGATGACGATCATCTTGACGCCGGGAAAGCGCGTGGCGTTGACAATCTGGCGATAGAGTATGTCTTCAGTTTGTTGGAGAAGCGTCGGCGTCAGGAAGAGACGCACGGGCACGTCTCCAATATCTTCCGTTTGAAGTTCGTAAAAGCCTTCGCCGTTCCAGCGCGCGAGATGCTTCCAGTTGTCCGCGTTCTTCAGGGTCTTCGCTACTTTGAGCGCCCTGGCATCCGTTCCTTGTTTTCCCATAGTTCTATGTCCCAAAGAGTCAAATGATTTTTAACGACGCGAGCCGCGCGGGCTATCGCTTTGATTCCTTCTGCGATAAGTCGAGCGTAATTTCCGCGACGAGTTGATCCACACTGCTCTCTTCGTTCACTTGTACCCGCAACGCGGCCAGTTCGTAAAGAGCGCGGCGCGCGTGAAAGAGCCTTTGCGCGTTCTCTCTCTCTCTCGCGAGCGGGCGCGTGTCGCCTGCGAGCGTGATTCTTTGCCAGCACAACTCGAAGGGAGCATCGAGCCAGATGGTCTGGCCTTCGTGCGCTTGGATAAGCTCACGATTGCGCGCGATGGTCCAGGTTCCTCCGCCGAGCGCGATGATGCACGCGCGTTTGTCCTCCAACGCTTCGCGTAGGGCGCGTGTTTCCACCTGGCGAAAATATTCCTCGCCGCTTTCGTCTATCATGAGAGGCACGCTGCGCCCCTCTCGATCTGCCACGAATTGGTCCAAATCAATCATCGCGCAATCGAGCGAGAGAGAGAGAGCCGCCGCGACGGTGCTCTTCCCCGCGCCCATGAATCCTGTGATGAGTATGGATGTGAATGAACGGCTCATCGCTCTGCACGCGTCTCAGTAGATGCTCATCGCTCGATGAGCGTTTCGAGTAGTTGGAAGAATTCCGGGAAAGAGACGCTCGCACATTCCGCGCCGATGATTTCCGATTCGCCTTCAGCGAGAAGCGCGGCCACCGTGAAGGCCATCGCGATGCGATGATCGCCGTAAGAATCAAGCGTCGCGCCGCGCAAGCGTGTTGGACCGGAAACCCGCAAGCCGTCTTCATACTCTTCGACAGACGCACCCATCCTTCGCAGATTCTCCACCGTCGCGTTGATGCGGTCCGACTCCTTGACGCGTAACTCCTTCGCATCATGAATCCTGAGGCCGCCGAGCACCTGCGTGCCGACGACGGCCAGCATCGGCAGTTCATCTATCAATTGCGGGATGAGCGAGCCGCGCAAAATATTCGATTGGCCCTCTCTGACGGGAGCCAGACCGCCTGCGCCCCTGACGCGTATCGTGCCTACCGCCTCGTTGCAGACAGCGCGCCTCTCATCAATCAACACACCGGCGTGAAGCTCTCCAAACGTAGAGACGATTTGACTGCGCGTCGGGTTGAGACCGACATCCTCAATCAACAACTCTGACCCAGGCCGCATGGCGGCGGCGGCGATGAAGAATGCGGCGGATGAAATATCGCCCGGAATGATGAGGTCGCGCGCCTTGAACTTGACAGGTCCATTAATAGCGAAAACTTCTGAGACCGCATCGCCCGCCTGCGCGCGGCCCTTCGTCAATGGGACGCCGAGCCAGTCGAGCATGCGTTCCGTGTGATCGCGTGTCGGGCCGCCTTCTTCAATGACTTCCGTGCGCCCTTCGGCAAGGAGTCCCGCGAGCAGCACGCAGGACTTGACCTGCGCGCTGGCGACGGGCATCCGGTAGGTGATGGCTTTGAGAGGCTGACGGCCCTCTATGCGTAAGGGCGCGCGGCCCTCTTCCGAAGTGATACGCGCGCCCATCAATTCGAGAGGTTCTATGATTCTCTTCATGGGACGCGAGCGCAGAGAATCATCGCCCGTCAACCCAGAGACGAAATCCTGCCCCGCGAGCACGCCCGCGAGCATACGCATCGTCGAACCGCTATTGCCGCAATCGAGCATCGCGGCGGGCGCACGCAACCCTTCAAGACCAACGCCCTCTATGCGTACGCTCGTCCCCCGTCGTGCAATTCTGACTCCTAACTGAGAGAGGCAGGCGAGCGTCGCAGCGCAGTCCCGGCTGGTCGAAAAGTTTTCGATGCGCGTCGTCCCTTCGGCCAACGCCGCGATGATTCCCGCCCTGTGCGAAATTGATTTGTCGCCGGGGAGTCGAAGCCGTCCACGTACACGGCGTGCAGGCTCAATCTTCATGTGGAGATGATATAACAGAGGAGACAGGAGCCAGTAGTCAGTAGCCAGTAGAAAAGCTTCCGAACGATTCTACAGGTTGAAGCACACATTCTTTTCGCGTACTCAATCTATGCTTTAACTACTGTCTACTGTCTACCCCCTGCTGTTTACCTCCTTCTTGACAGCCGGGCGCGTGGCATGTTACACGTCGCTTCCCTGGTTTGATTTCCGAAGTGTAGTCAGAGACCTCCCAAGATGCGACGCGTGACGACTCTTGGAAAGGCCACGGCTGTCTGTGACCGAAGAGACGACGAAACTCGAATTGCCGAGCCGCATAGAGGCTGTCGCTCAAGCGGCGGATGCTGCCGCCAGTGTGGCGGGCCGTCTGGGGCTTGATGACGAGGCAGCCTTTGGCGTGGACATGGCGGTGCGCGAGGCCGTCACCAACGCCGTCCTGCATGGCAATCATCTGGATGAAGCGAAGACCGTCCTGATCACTTTGAGAACCACGCCCTCGGCGCTGGTCGTGACCGTGCGTGATCGCGGTGAAGGCTTTGACCCGGAGAGCGTGCCGGACCCGACCGCCGAACAGAACCTGCTCAAAACCAACGGGCGCGGCATCCTTTTCATGCGCTCTTTTATGGACGGAGTCGAGTGGACGCGCCACCCCGAAGGCGGCACGGTGGTGCGGATGACCAAAAAGCTGTAGACTGCTTCTGATTTCAGATTGCCGGTTTGCGATTTCAAATTCGAGCTTTGAAATTTCTGATTGATACTTGAGTCGCCTCTTCCAATCGAAAATCGCAGGTCTACAAACGCAAATTTCAAAGGAGACTTTGGCAATGGCTGAACTTGATATTAAGGAGCGTCAGGCCGGAGATGTGACCGTCCTCGACATGAGCGGCAAGATAACCATCGGTGAAGGCAGCGTCGCGCTGCGCGGTGCGATTCGCCGCCTGCTCGAAGAGGGCAAAAAGAAGATTCTCTTGAACCTCGCGGGCGTCGGCTATATTGATTCGAGCGGCATCGGCGAACTGGTCTCCAGCTACACGGCGATTGGTAAGGAAGAGGGCCAACTCAAGCTGCTCAACCTGACGCAAAAGTTGCAGGACCTGCTCGCCATCACCAAACTCTTGACCGTCTTCGATGTCTATGAGGACGAGGCCACCGCGCTCAGTAGTTACAAATAACGCGATTGCGGAATCATGCGATGGCGGATTTCGGAATGCGGATTGAAAGACAAAGCACCAGGTCGCTTCAACTCGTTCGCTAATCCGCAATCCACAATCTAAAATCTGTAGAGGAGTCTTGTCATGGCTGAACTTGATGTGAAAGAGCGCGGGACGGGGGATGTCGCTATTCTGGACCTGAGCGGCAAAGTGACGTTCGGCGAAGGCAGCGGGCAGTTACGCGATGTCATCCGTCGTCTCACACAGGAGGGCAAAAAGAAGATTCTCTTGAACCTCTCCGGCGTCGGCTATATGGACTCGACGGGCATCGGCGAACTGGTCGCCAACTACACGCACGTCCAGAACGCGGGCGGCCAACTCAAACTGCTCAACCTGACGCAAAAGCTGCAAAGCCTGCTCGCCATCACCAAGCTCTTGACCGTCTTCGATACTTACGAGAACGAAACGCAGGCGCTTGATAGCTTCAAGTAGGGGTTGGGGGTTTAGGGGATAGGGGTTGGGAAAAGCTCAAGCTCTTCTTTCCCTAACCCCTATCCCCTAGACCCCAACTCCTACCTCTCATGTTTCGCGCTGCCCTTCGCCGCCTGCTTGCGATTGATGACCCGCCGGAGCGCACAGCCCTGGCCTTCTCCATCGGCGTCTTCATCGCCTTCTCGCCATTCCTGGGCCTGCATACTATCCTGGCGACGCTGCTCGCCTTTCTCTTCCGCTTCAACAAGGTAGCCATCTACACGGGGACGTTCGTCAACAACCCTTTCTTGACGCTTGTGCCCATCATCCTGGCCTCTTACGGCATCGGCGCTTTTGTCCTGGGCCGCCCGCTCAGTCTTCCCGCCGCAGACCTCGCGCTGCTCAAAGAGCCGCACCTGCTGACGGGCGCTTACTGGCATCATTTATTCCAGAACACCTGGAACGTGCTCCTCCCTTTCGCCATCGGCGGCAGCGTGCTCTCCGTCATTTGTTCGCTCGCTACATATCCATTAACATTACGTTTGCTGCGAGCGAGAAAGAGCAAGGATAAGAGCAAGGATGAAGTGGGAAGGATGAAGGATGAAGTGAAGGAAGATTAGATGTCAGATGATGGATATTATAGCGCGTTGCGGTTGAGTGCGACTTACTTCTTTGCGCCTTGGCGTGAGATTCTTTCTGGCTCAGTAATGGACCGACCCAAATGAAAACCGCTGTCGTTAAAGAATTTTGACTGACATCTATTATCTGGCATCCGGCATCTCTTCTTTTGTCTCGCGTGCTCTGCCGAAAGTAAATTCAGTTGTTGGTCAATAAAGTTTTTATGAGAATAATTCATCTGCTCATCCTGGCGATGCTGGGCTTTTCATGTGGCGCAGTCGCCTACGCACAGGACAAACAGGCCACGCCCGCGCCGTCGCCGCCGCGTCCCGCACAGGGCGCGCAGGGCCAGAGGCAAACGCCGCCGGCGCAACGTCCAGGCAATAATTTCGACCTGACGGAGTACGGCGTCCAGATTCGCCCCGAACCCAGATTGATAGTCATGATGGCCGCGCTCGACGCCGCCGGATTCGACCCGACGCCAGCCGGAAAGGCTACGGACTTTTTTCGCGCGCAGGTGAGAAAGGATCAGTCGGACCTGGACCAGAATTTGCGCCAGCGCCTGCGTACTTTCTACGAACGCAACAGATTGCCCGCGCCCGCGACTCCCGCAGAGCAGGCCGCGCGCTATGTGTCGCTCGCTTACGCGCTCGGCCCTGGGCCAACTTTCGATGCGCCCCCGCGCTCGGAAGAACTTCCATCGAGCATTCTGGAAGTGCTGGATTTTGCGCCGCTCGTGCAGGAGTTCTATCGCAAGTCAGGGATAGAAGAACGCCTCCCCGCTTATCTCAAATCGTACCAGGCGGAGGGGGACCAGATGCGCCGCCCGACCGCAGAGATGGTCCGCTTCGCGCTCTCTTACCTGCACACGCGCCCCATCATCATCACGACCGAACGCGTCGAGGTCAGGAATCCGTCCGCCTCTCAAAAGAAGAATAAGAAAGAGGGCCAGAAATTCTACACCGAGCGCGACCGTGAGAGACGCTTCTTCATCGTGCCGGACCTGCTCGCCGTGCCGGGGACGATTAACTTTCGCGTCATCGCGGATGATTACTACGCCATCGCGCCGCCCGGCACAGACCCCGCTTCATCCGAACTGCGCCGCGCTTACCTGCAATACGTCATAGATCCGCTCGTCGTGCGTTACAACAGGGACATCGCCGCGCGCCGCGAACCGCTCAGGCAGTTGATTGACGAGGCGGCGAAGAGAACGGGCCAGACCGCTTCGCCGGACATCTTTCTGATGGTCTCGCGCTCGCTCGTGGCCGCCGCAGACGCGCGTCTGGATGAGACCCTGAGGCTCGACGCGCTGGCGCGTGAGGCTAGGGGGCGACTGGACCAGACGAAGGATGCGGCGACGCGCGCCAGCGCGGTCAAAGCGATGCAGGAAAAGCAATCCGCCATCGCGGATGATACGGTCGCGCAACTCGCGGAAGCTTACGAGAATGGAGCGACGCTCGCCTTTTACTTCTCAGAGCAACTACGCGGGCTGGAGGTTTCCGGCTTCGACATCTCCAACTTCTTCGCGGACATGATCGCCTCATTCGACCCCGCGCGCGAACTGCGCCGGCCCGCTGAATATGCCACGCCCCGCGCGCGTGCGGTCGCGGCGCGCAAGGCCCGGCAGGCCCAAAGAAACGCGCTCAACGAGAGTGGTCCAACGGAGGCGACGGAGGCCGGTTCATCGCACAACGCCGCGCTCGTCAAGCAACTGGTGGAGGTTGACTCTATGCTGCGCTTGAAGAATTACGAGGCGGCTGAGACGCGTCTGCGCCAGTTGATGACGGATTTTCCGCGCGAGCCTCGCATCTTCTTCGCGCTCGGCCAGACGGCCAGCCTCTCCGCGCGCGATGCGATTGATGAGGATGTCCAGAGCGAGAGATTAAATCGCGCGCTCGCGCATTACAGGGATGCTGTGAGCGCCGCTTCCGCAGACACGGACCAGGCCCTCGTTTCGCGCGCGCACGAAGCGATGGGACGCATCCTCGCCTTCCTTGAAAGACCCGCCGAAGCCGCCAAAGAATTTGACGCCGCCATCCAACTCGGCGACATCAAAGGCGGAGCTTATCAAGACGCCGTCGCCGGAAAAAGCAAACTCGCGCAACCGCAGTAAGAGCAGAGGCTAGAGGCTTGAGACTGGAGGCTGGTTAAAAACCTTCCTGGTTTTTCTAGCCTCCAGTCTCAAGCCTCTACGCTTTCACATCGGCAGGGGCGCGATTTTGGGCGTCAGGAGTTTAAAGGCTGGCAAGTTCATGGGAGCGAGTTTGAATTTTTGTATGTTGGGGAAGTTCATGCGGGGGATGGCGAAGTTGATTTTTGGCAGGACGGGCAGGACCATCCGCGACATGTCTATGTGCGGGATGGCGAGTGTGCCTATCTGCGGCATGAAGAGTTCATCTGGTCCAGAAAAGGGGACTAGCTGCCCGCGTTCGGGCGTGACTTTGAGAGTGCGTTGATGTTTGTCGCGGATGAGGTTAATCGTCACTTCGCCTTCGCTCTGGCGATTAAGAGCGCGCATCAATTCTCCAACCGTCCCCGTCTGCTGCCCGTCCACTTCCGTAATGACATCACCGGCTTTGAGACCTGCTCTGGCGGCGGGGCTGTTCTCGTTGACGCTGGTGACGAGGACGCCGCGCCCGCCCGTGACTCCAAAATAATCCGCGAGTTGTTTGGTCAACTGCGCCGTGCCGACGCCGATGCGTCGGGTCGTGCCGAGAGCGAAGGTCAGATTATCGCCTTTGGGTAAGCCGTCGCGTAAGGCGCGCAAGGCATCTTCCTGCGGCAGTGCGCGCAGCATCTCTACATGCGGCAACGCTCCCTGGAGCGAGGGGAAATCCTTGCGCCGGGCAAGCGTGGCGTTAATCTCCTGCTCGCTTCCCTGGCGGCTAATGCTGAGCCTGACGGTCTGCTCCGGCGCGGCTTCGTTAATCAAGCGGTTGAGTTGGCGCACGCTGGCGACAATCTCGTTGTTAAAGCGCAGGATGACATCGCCTTCCTTCAATCCCGCGTGCGCGGCGGGGCTGGACTCGATGACTTTCGTGACCAGGACTCCGCGCGGCTCGCGTAATCCGTAGCGGCCCATGTTCTCCCTCGTGACATCCCCCGGAAGGATGCCTAGAAAGTTGCCTTCCTCCATCAAGAGGGCCACGGCAGGCGCGGCATCCTGTGGCGCTTCGGGCGCGACCGCCGACGCGGGAGGAGCAGGAGGCGCGGGCTGTGCCTGTGGAGTCGCTGCGGTCTGGGCCTGAAGCACAATCCCGCCGGAACAAAGTAGTAGAGAAGCGAAAAGCGGAAGCAGATTTCTCATGTTCATTTGGGCCTAGTCCTCCGAAGGAAATTTTCCTGTTTCACGCCTCAGACTCAAGAGAGTTCCTTTTTTTTATGATGTCCAGAATAAAGGTTAAGAGGGATGCTATCGAAGCAGGTCCAATTATCTGAAAATCGGGTGCTGGTTCCATCTATAGCGGTTTGCAATTGAGTGCGACTATATGTCAGTACCGCCTGCTTAAGCTGGGCGGGTCGTTACTCAGACAACCCGCCCGCTACCGCAGGCGGTACTGACAAGGACGCTTGCCGCAATGCTCGCATCCAATTGAGAACCGCTATGTCCTGTTCAGCGTCCTTCTCATCCTGGCCTTGCGCGCCTTCTGGCTCGAAGACTGTGAGACACGCTCAAGCGGGCTTGCGATAGACTTCGCGCTCGCTGCTGATTTCGACGGCGAGTTTGCCTTCGGAGTGGGCCAGGTCCAGATGAGCTACGGCTTCTGAGACGGCCAGGAAACGATGCACGTCGTCGGTTCCCGGAAACAGTTCGCGCGAGATGTCCCACGCGGTCGCACCCGCTTTTGGAATTAAGCGTATGACATCCGCCTGTCGCTCGTTGATGGCGCGCAGGTAACGATGAAAGAGTTCCTCGAAATCCTCTACGGGACCACCGTGCCCGCCATAGACGAGCGTCGGAGCCAGGGCGCGAAGGCGCGCGAGGCTCACTAAATATTCCGCGAGAGAGCGAAAACGCCTCGACGGGTCAACCGGGTCGGGCGAGAGAATCGGGTTCGGCGTAATGCGCTTGAGCACGCAGTCACCGGCAATAATGGTCCTGTTAGCTTCACGCACGAATGAGCATGAGCCGGGCGTATGACCCGGCGTATGCAAGACGCGCAAACTCCCGCTCGCAAACTCAAGCTCGTCTTCGTCCTTAATCTCAACGTACTCGTCGTCTGCGAGCGCATCCGCGAGGCTCCGCACCTCCGCATACATACGCCGCATCGCCGCAATCTCTTCATCCGGCAGTCCCGCGCGGACCAGCAATTGACGTTGCTCCTCATGCTCAAGGCGTCCCGCGCGATGTCCAGTCTCCCAACCGTGGACCAGCACTTCCGCATTCTTCGCTTCATCCCTCAACATCCGAGCCAGCCCGCAATGATCCTCATGCGCGTGCGTCAACACGATGCGGCGAATGTCCGTCACGCGAACCCTCGCCCGCCGCAAACCCTCCCGCAAAGCCTCCACCGCCTCCTTCGTTTTTGGACCAGTATCAATCAAGGTCAAGGGGTCTTCCGCAATCAGATACACATTAACCGGCCCGACATAAAAAGGCGTTGGCACTGAGATGGGAATGATTTTCATAAGGCAAAAGTGAAGAGAGAGGCTGGAGGCTGGAGACTAGAGGCTAGTGAAAACATCTTTGCTTTTCCTGGCCTCTAGTCTCCAGCCTCTAGCCTCTGCTTTTAGTACGCGTACTTGTTGGCCTTGATGAGCACGTCTGCGATGCGCTGGCGGGCGGCGACCGTATTGACGGGCGTCTGCTTGGTGAAGCGGCGCAAGGCTGCGAGGAGGGCGCGCAAATCATCGCCCTCGTTCATCGCGGCGAGAGTGTTCTTGGCGTGGGCCTCTATTCTTTCGACCGCATCGTTACAGAAGACGCGAGTCATATCCAGATAGCGCGCGGCGGCCTCTTCGCCCTGCGCCCCTGCCAACTTTTGCGCGCGCAGGATGGCAGACTCCATCGCGTAAGCGTCAATGATGATGTCCGCCGCGCCCATCAGGATTTCCTGCTGGTCCGCGAGCGACATCATGTATTTTTGCGCCGCCGTTCCCAGGACCATTAATCCGACCTTCTTCGCGTTCCGGGCCAACTTCTGTTCGACCGCGAGCACGCCTTCGTCCTCTTCAAAGCTCTGCATGGAGGGCGAGAGAATCTCTTCCATCAAACCTTGCGCGGCGGGCAGGAGCGCCAGTTCGCCAGTCATCGCGCGCTTCATCAACATCCCCGGAATGAGCATCCGGTTGATTTCGTTAGTGCCCTCGAAGATGCGGTTGATGCGTGCGTCTCTATAGGCGCGTTCCGCAGGATAGTCCGCAGAGTAACCATAGCCGCCGTAAATCTGGACCATTTCATCCGCCACAAAATCCGCGTACTCCGACAGCGCGACTTTAATAATCGAACACTCGACCGCATACTCTTCGATGGCGCGCAATTTCGCCTGCGGGTCTTTGACATCGCTGGTCGCGGATTCGATCAGGCCGACCGTGCGATAGACCATCGCCTCGCCGACCCAGGTGCGAATCGCCATCTCGGCCAGCTTGGCTTTCATCGCGCCGAAGGACGAAATGGGCTTGCCGAACTGGTGACGCTCGTTGGCATACCGCACGGCGTCGTGCAGCATCAACTTCATTCCGCCGACGCAAAAAGCGCCCAGCTTGAAACGGCCTATGTTGAGAATATTGAAAGCTATCTTCGCGCCCTTGCCGACTTCGCCCAGTAGATTTTCGACGGGCGTGCGGACATCCTGTAGGATCAGCGCGCGCGTGCTCGAACCCTTAATGCCCATCTTATGCTCTTCCTCGCCGGTCGAAAGTCCCTCGCCTTTCTCGACGATGAAGCCGCTGAATTTATCGCCATCAACCTTGGCGAAGACAACGAAGAGGTCCGCGAAACCAGCGTTGGTAATCCACATCTTCTCGCCGTTCAGGATGTACTCCGCGCCGTCTTCCGAGAGACGCGCGGTCGCCTTCGCCGCCAGCGCGTCCGACCCCGACCCGGCTTCCGTCAGAGCATAGGCCGTGACGATTTCGCCCGCCGCAATCTTCGGCAAATACTTCTGCTTCGCCGCGTCCGTGCCGAAATAAATTATCGGCAGCGTGCCGATGCCGACCTGCGCGCCGAGCGTCGTGGCGAAGGATGCTGAGCGCCCGGTGTTCTCTGCGGTGAGCGTCCCGCTGGTCTGGTCCAGCCCAAGCCCGCCGTACTCTTCGGGGATGTTCGCGCCGACGATGCCAAGGTCCGCAGCCTTCTTGATGAGTTCGCGCGCCAGTTCCCAGTTGTGATGTTCAAGTTCATCAATCGCCGGGCGGACTTCGTTATCCACAAACTCGCGCGTCGTCTCCGCGATCATGCGATGCTCTTCGGTAAAATCTTCCGGCGAGAAAATCTCCTCCGGCGTTCGCTCTTCGATCAAAAAACTCCCGCCCTTAATCAACTGTTTCTCTTCAACTGCGGCTGACATCTAAATATTCCTTTCGTCTAGGGGCAGGCCCTGTTTCCCGCCCGCGTTGAAATAAAGAAGCGGGCAGGGACAAGCCCTGTCCCTACATTAACTGATTCGCTCGAAAATTCCGGCAGCGCCCATGCCGCCGCCGACGCACATCGTGACCATCCCGTAGCGTCCATCGCGCCGCTCAAGTTCGCGCAAGATAGTGGCCGCCAACTTCGCGCCCGTGCAACCCAGAGGATGGCCCAACGCGATGGCTCCGCCGTTGACGTTGACCTTATCCGGGTCCAGACTCAGTTCTTTGATGACGGCGAGCGACTGTGCCGCGAAGGCTTCGTTGAGTTCGATAACATCAATCTGGTCCAGGCTCAGTCCGGCTATCTTCAAGACCTTCGGAATCGCAAAGACCGGGCCGATACCCATCTCCTCCGGCGGGCAACCGGCGGTCGCATAGGCAACAAATCGCGCCAGAGGTTTCAATCCCAACTCGCGCGCGCGCGCATCCGACATGACCACGGCGGCAGCGGCTCCGTCAGACATCTGCGAAGCATTGCCAGCGGTGATCGTGCCCTTCGTGTGAAACGCGGGCCTCAATTTCGCCAGGCCCTCCAAAGAGCTATCGCGCCGCACGCCCTCATCTTTCGCAAATGTGACCTCACGTTTGACTGTGCGTCCCTTCTCGTCCAACTCTTCAAAGGTGACGTTGAGCGGCACTATCTCATCCTTAAACTTTTCCTGGTCCAGCGCGGCGCTTGCGCGTTGATGAGACTGCAAGGCGAACTGGTCCTGCTCCTCGCGCGAAATCTCATACTTGCGCGCGACATTTTCCGTCGCCAGTCCCATGTTGAGATAAAAGTCCGGGTAATGCTCTACGAGATACGGGTTGGGCCGTATGATGTGCCCGCCCATCGGAATCATTGACATCGTTTCCAGCCCGCCCGCGATGATCGTCTCCGCGCCGCCCGTCCTGATGCGGTCAGCCGCGAGCGCGATTGATTGCAGGCCCGAAGAGCAGAAACGATTAATCGTCATGGCGCTCGTCCCGACCGGGAGACCCGCGCGAATCGCCGCCGCGCGCGCCACGTTCATCCCCTGTTCGGCCTCAGGCATCGCACAGCCCATCACGACATCCTCAATCTCCGCGACATCCAAACCTTCCGCGCGCGCGATGGCTTCCTTAATGACCGCCGCGCCCATCTCGTCTGGCCGCATATTCCTCAAAGTCCCCTTGGGCGCTTTGCCGACAGCCGTCCGCACGGCTGAAACAATAACTGCTTCTCTCATAATTGGTCCTCTAAAGATTGACTCATTGATTCATTTGCTCATTGGCCCATTGGAGAAATGAATCAATGAGTCAATGAGTCAATGAATCAATCCTTCTCATCCTTGCTTGTAGCAACTTCAACTTCCTCTATGGGCAGCAACGCACGCAAAGCCTGCGTCATCGATACTTCATAAAACAGTCTGGAGTCTCGGAGTTTGGAGTCATGAGTCAAAAGCAAGAGCCTGTGTTTGTCTTTGACTCTTGACTGCTGACTCCGAGACTCCAGACTAGTTCCTCAGTGGCTTGCCCGTCTTCAACATGTGCGCGATGCGTTCCTGCGTCTTGCGCTCGCCGCAGAGGGAGAGAAAGGCTTCGCGTTCCAGGTCTAGTAAATATTGTTCGCTGACGCGGGTCGGGTGATTCAAATCACCTCCGGTGAGAATGCGCGCCAGCTTCTCTCCAATCAACGCATCATAGTCGGAGATAAAGCCGCCGCGTTTCATCTGGTGTATGCCGAGCTTGAGCGTGGCGAGCGACGAGAGGCCCAACGCTTGAATGTCAGTGCGCGGTTGCGGCGCGACGTATCCGCTCCCAGCCAGAGCCAGCACTTCCTGCTTCGCGTCCGCGATGAGTCGGTCCTGATTCATAGAAACTGTATCGTCCGCGCCGAGAAAGCCAAACGTGCGCGCCTCTTCGGCGGACGTGGCGACCTTCGCCATCGCGATGGTCTCAAACGCGCGTTTGATGAAAGGGAACGGGTCCGCATCATCCATCCCCTTCGGAATCGAATCCAGCGCGCGAACCAGTAATTCTTTCGTCCCGCCGCCCGCCGGAATCAACCCCACGCCGACTTCGACCAAGCCTATGTAAGTCTCCGCCGATGCGCGCACGCGATCCGCGTGCAGGGTCATCTCACAACCGCCGCCGAAGGTCATCTGGAACGGCGCGACGACCACCGGCCTCGGCGAATAACGCAGACTCATGATGGCGTTCTGAAAGGCGCGTATGCTCAGGTTAATCTCGTCCCAATCCTCGTCCTGCGCTCCCATGAGGAGCAGCATGAGGTTCGCGCCGACGGAAAAATTGCCGCCCTGATTACCGACGACCAGCCCCTGAAAATTCTTCTCAACTTCGGCCAGCGACTGCTTGATCATCTGAATCGTATCGCCGCCGATGGCGTTCATCTTTGAATGAAACTCCAGGCAAGCCACCCCGTCGCCCAGGTCCAATAATGAAGCGCCCGCGTTCTTTTTAATGACACCCGTCCGGTCTGTGACGGACTTTAAGACAATCACACCCGGCTGTTCATCAACGGGCACATACGCGCCTCGCGCGAAGTCGAAATAGAAACGCTGCCCGTTTTCGCTCTTGTAAAAAGATGTCGCGCCCGCGTCCAGCATCGCCTGCGCGTTGGCTGGAATAGCATGCCCTTCATCCTGCATGCGCTTGACGGATTTCTCGACACCGATAATGTCCCAGGTCTCAAAGACGCCCAACTCCCAGTTGAAGCCCCACTTCATCGCGCGGTCAACTTCGACCACCGTATCCGCGATTTCGGGAATGCGATTGGCGGCATAACGAAAGGTGCGCGACATAGTCTTCCACAGAAACGCGCCGACGCGGTCCTTGCCCCACACTAAGGTCTTGATGCGCTCCGGCAAATCCTCTATGTTCTTCGCCACGTCGAGCGCGGGCAACTTCACCTTCTGCGACGGCCTGTATTGGAGCGACGCCGCATCGAGCGTCCAAATCTCCTGCTTCACACCCTCCGCGCCCTTCTGCTTACGATAAAATCCGCCCTTCGTTTTATTCCCCAGCAGCCCCTTCTGAATCATGTCCGTGAGAAAAATCGGAACCTTGAAAAACTCTCGCTCCTCGTCCTCCGGCAGCGCTTCATAAAGATTATTGACGACGTGGCCGAAGACATCCAGGCCCACTAAATCAAAGGTGCGGAAGGTCGCGCTCTTGGGCCGACCGACGGTCTGACCCGTCATCCTGTCAACCTCTTCAATCGAATAACCGTCCTCCAACATCGTCCTGATTGTGACCATCGCGCCGAACGTCCCGATGCGATTGGCGATAAAGTTCGGGCGGTCTTTCGCCACCACGACGCCCTTGCCCAGACGCTGGTCCAGAAAACCGTAGACCGCGCAGGAGACCTCCGGCCTGGTCCATTCCGTGCGAATCAACTCGACCAGATGCAGGTAACGCGGCGGATTGAAAAAATGTATCCCCAGAAAATGCTCTCGGAAATCCTCCGCGCGTCCATCCGCCAGCAGCCGTATCGGAATCCCGCTCGTGTTCGACGCGACGACCGAACCCTGTTTACGAAACCCCTCCACGCGCTCGTACAACTTCTGCTTGACAGGCAAACTCTCCACGACCGCTTCGATAATCAGGTCGCAGTCTTTCAAACGCGCCATGTCATCATCGAAATTGCCCGTCTGGACCAGCGAAGCCAACTCCGCCGTAAAGAACGCGGCGGGCCTCGCCTTCTTCGCCGCCTCAAGCCCCGCGCGCGCGATGCGACCGCGCACCTCCTTCGATTCGAGGGAGAGTCCCTTGGCCTCTTCCTCCGGCGTCAACTCGCGCGGAGGAATATCCAACAAGAGAACGGGAACACCCGCGTTCGCCAGATGAGCGGCAATCTGCGCGCCCATCGTGCCCGCGCCCAGCACCGCAGCCTTTTCAATCCGAAGCATACAATCAGAGCCTTTCCAAAAGGAGTCTGCCAACACCGGGACCGTCAAAATTCGAGGACCCATATCATACTGAATGAGCGCTCATTCAGCAAGCTTAAATGCTCGTTTATAAGCTTTGCCCCAATATTGTAGGTTTTTGTCAGTTCGCGCATTAAGTGCAAATTAGTAGCGCATTAATTGCAAAAAATTCGGGCATTAATTGCAAAACCACCTCTAATAGCTACGGTGCGTTATTTTGTATTTGGCGGAAGGCGCATCTTACCTTCGCTTATTTCTAGAAACTGATGTGCGCTTGATCCCCTCATACTTTGGAGCGCCCGGTATTTTCTCCGGCAACTCAAGGTCATCATCAATGAGCACTTCAAGGTAGCAACCTCCGATTTTGCTATATGCTAAGTAGGTTGCAAAAAGTCTTTGCACAAGTACGATGGTCATCAGTTCTCAGAAACCACGTTGAGCATGGATGACCACCTTGAAATTAAGTTCTCAAGAGCGAAAGCGGCTGCAAGCCATCGCCGGTCACACAACCGATGCCCATCTGTTACGGCGAGCACAAGCTTTACTGTGGCTCGCCTCCGAGTACGATGTCGAAGATATTACGCAGCGCCTCGGCATCAGTCGCCGCACCATCTATTACTGGATCGAGCAGTACGAGTCGCGTGACACGCGTGACATCGTCAATCGTCTCAGCCCTCTGCCTCGGAGCGGGCGACCACGCACGGCGCACGGCATCATTGATCCGCTCATTGACATGGACCCGCGTGAGTTGGGCTATCGCTCGACGGTGTGGACGGCGACGCTCTTGAGAGAACATCTCTCAGAGTCTCATCAACTCTCGGTCTCTGCGCGGAGCGTCTCTTATGCGCTCGCGCGCCTTGGCCTCCGCTGGAAGCGACCGCGTCATCAGTTGGCCTTGCGCGCACGGCATTGGCGACAAGCCAAAGGGGGCTGAAACGTGGGCTTTTTGGCAAAGAACGCACTGTCATCCTGATGCTCGACGAGACAATCATCACGGAGACGCCGCCGCTTTATAGTTGCTATTGTCGGCGTGGCGAACAAGCTTGCGTACCTATTACCGGCAACCGGAGAAAGCGCATCTTGCACGGAGTGCTCAACATCGTGAGCGGTGACTCGCTGCTCTTCATCAGCCATGAATGGGTGCAGGAGACGCATCAAGCTTTCCTGCGCTTGATCCGCTCGCATTGGCGCGGATGGCACATCGTCCTCTTTGAAGATCGCGGGACACCACACACGGCAGATGAGAGCGTCGAAGCGGCGGCAGAACTCGGCATCGAAGTGCGCTTGTTACCGCGCGCCACACCGGAACTCAATGCGATGGACATCTCTGGCGAGCAGTCAAAGGACGCGCTTTAGCTGACCGTCCGACGCGCTCGATAGATGACTCAGCCGATGCTGCCTGTCGCTACGTTCTGGAAATGAGTCGGCACGAGCGATTGAAGAAAGCCGGAGTGCTCTCTGGAAATTTTTGGCTGACGAAGTGATTCAGTTGTGAAAAAACTTTTTGCAACCTACTTAAATTAGGAGACCCAGAAGCAAGAAGGGGTTCAGCATATAACCAAACCGCTCGATTAATACAATTCATAAAAGATTGTGAAGTGATGTTGGTCATACTTGATGAGTTCCAACACTTTGTAGACAGGGATTCCAAAAAGGTTCTCAAGACTGTATCCGACTGGCTGAAAAACTTAATTAATGAAACTCAAAAACCCATTATTCTGGTTGGGATGCCTTATGCTGACCAGATTCTTGATGCAGAAGGTAATGAACAATTGCAGAGACGTTGTGCCGTAAGGGAAAAACTTGATCCATTTAGATGGGAGGATGATAAAAAGGAGTTTAGAGCATTTTTGAAATCAATAGAGAATCAACTCCCACTCATGGAAAACTCAAATTTGTCTAATCCTGACACAGCCTTTCGTTTTTATTGTGCTACTAACGGTTTAGTCGGAAAAGTAATGAAAATAGTGCGAAGGGCGACAGAACTTGCTTTAGAATAGCGAATGGAGTGCCTTACTCTAGATATACTTGCTTTGGCGGCATGTCGCCGTCACCACTCAACGGACGATGAAAGACTTCGCGCATCAGATGAGGTGGCTGGTGGATGAAGGCTTCCCTGAAGCTGAGCGGGTGCGAGTCGTGATGGACAACTTGAACACCCACAAAGCAG
>DASYML010000047.1:0-6644 GCA_036009045.1 Pyrinomonadaceae bacterium | reverse complement strand
CTGCTCAATCGTGTCTCGAAATGCTGTTTCATAAACGATTCCTCTTTGCTTTGCGATAAGTTTGAAAGCCTGGCCCACGTTCGGCCCGGCGCGTGCGCTGGGCCAACGGGAGTTAGAGGCACGCGCGCCGAAAATGGACTTGGGGGTTCCAGACCGTAGCGCTTACTTTGATGAAGCTGGTCTGGGAACGCTCACATAAATACAACAACGTCGTCTCAACGGCAAGGGATTTCTCGATTGGGACCGGCCTTGAGGGAGCGAGATAGTAAGATTCACCACCGCAGACACAGAGAACACAGAGATAGCACAGAGGCTTGAATGCCTTTCTCTGTGCGTTCTCTGTGCCCTCTGTGTCTGCGGTGGTGAACGCTTCTTTCATCATCACTCAAGGTAAATTGATTCACGACTCTTAAAGCTAGAAGTTGAACTTCGCGGCCAACTGTATACGGCGCGCGGGGAAGAGCACGCCGCTATCATCCACGCGCCCGAAGGTGCTGCTCGTGATGGTCGCGGTGGGATTATCCAGGTTGACGTGATTCGTCACGTTCTGCATCTCGGCACGCACTTCAAAGTTCATCCGCTCGGTGATTCTAAACTTCTTGCCAATCGTGAAATCCATGCGGAAGGTGGCGGGCGTGTTGAAGAAATTTCTCCCCACGTTGCCAAACTCACCCGGCGCGGGCGTGGTAAATAATGCGCGCTGGTCCGCCGTGAACCAGAAGGTCCGGCCATTCTCGACGACGAGGTTGCCCATCGTCGCTCGGCAGCCCGTGCAACTGGCCGGAGTCTGGACCACGTTGCTGAGCGTGTTGATGCCCGAATAAACCGTGAAGGGCCGACCCGATTCCCAGATCATGATGCCCGCCGCTTCCCAACCGCCGACGATGCGATCAACGACCGGACCCGCGTCCGTCAAAAATTTGCGTCCATGCCCGAACGGCAAATCCGAAACTACGTAGCCCTGTAGAGAGTGACGACGGTCAAAGTCCGAACGCGCATAGTTCAACCTGCGATTGCGATTGTCGAACGGCGTGCTCGAAGCTGACTGCGCGTTGGCGGTGCTGACGACGCTGAAGGTCGGATCGAACGAGCGCGTGTCGAGCGACTTGGCGAGCGTGTAGCTGGCCTGGAAGCTGAAGCCGTTGGTGAAACGTCTCTTGAGTTCCAACTCCAGCGCGTTGTAGACGGAGAAATCGTTGCTGTCCAGCACGCGGATGCCGGGCGTCCCGGAAAATTGCGGGAACGGTCGGAAGAAGAAAGGGCTGAAACCGTTTTGCACGAAGACGGGAACGGCCTGACCCGAATTCCTGCGCGTGGCGATGGTATTGGCAGCTGCCGCAACGGACCCCTGTGTGACAGCCGTAGAGGCCAGAGTGTTGCGCAGGAAAACGGAACCGCTCACGCCTGCGGCGATTCTCCCAGTGTCTTTTTCCAGTAGCCTGTTAATCAGGTCACTCTCGCCGCCCGCGCGCACTGTGTTGAAGGCGTCCAGGAAACCGTTGTTGAAGATGTCCACTTGATTGACATCGTAAGCGCCATAGAGGCCGATGCCCTTGCGGCCAATGTAGTTCACTTCGAGGACAGAGTTAAAGCCTACTTCTCGCTGGACGCTGAAGCCCCACTGGTAAGTCTTGGGCGTGCGCGTGCTGGGGTCAAAGACCGTCAGGCTGTTGGTCGAGAAGACGGGCGGCTGTGAGAGAGCGCCCGGCGTCACGGTCGGAGTGAGCACGGGCAAACCGTTACGCACGCGCCCGCCGCTCGTGCCGAAAGTAGTGTTGGTGACTCCGGTCGTCACGCCCGGCATGTTCGGGAAAATCTGCGAAGACGTGATGAACGTATTCATGCGGTCATAGGCCAGACGGAAATTGCCGCGCACGGAAGTCTTGCCGGACTTGAAAGGGTCCCAGGCGAAACCGACCGCCGGAGCAAAGTTGTTCCAATCGTTATCGAACAACTTGCCTTCGACGAACTTGATGGAATCACTGGGCGCTGCGCCGAGTCTAATCGCTCTGTCAGGGACCAGAATCTTATCCCCGCCGCCGCCCCTCGGAGAAATCTTGACCTCCCAGCGCAAGCCCAAATCCAACGTCAGGTTCGGGCGAAACTTCCATGTATCCTGAACGAAAGAATCGTACTCGCCATAACGCGCGTCGTAAGTGAAAAGGGTTCCGGGAGGCGCGAACGTGCTGTCGTTAGCCGCGACGAAAGCCTGTGTCACGTTACCGACGCGTCCGAGCAGGTCGTTAATCTGGCTCAAGAGCGTATTGCGATCATTGGCGTTGAGACCGGGCAATTGCGCCGTAGTAATCTTAAACTGCGTGGAGTCCGGCGGATTCGTCGTGCGACTGAAGTCAGCCAGCAGGGCCGTGCTCAAAGCCGCGACGGAAGAGCGTATGTCTTCATGCTTCTGGTAGCGGAAATTGATGCCCGTCTTGAAGGTATGCGGGCCGCGAATCCAACTCACGTTATCCACCAACTGGTAGGTCGTGAGACGACGCAGGTTGTTGATAGCCGGAGTGGCGTTGAGCGGGTCCGTCACGTTGTTCAAAATGAACGGCGGATTCTGGGCCACGTTCGGGTCCGGGTTGTTGAAGGAGAAACCGAAGCGATTGAACCCGACGACCAACTCGTTGGTCAGCGTCGGCGTCAGGCTCGAACGATAGTTGACCGCCAGATTCTTCGGGTCGCGGAACGTATCCACGATGTTCGGCAATCCGGGAAAGGATTGCGCGCCCGTGTTGCCGAAATCGCCTATGCTGTCCTGCTTGCCCTGCGCGTAACGGACATAGATCGTATTCCGCGAGTTGAAGGTGTGGTCAATCTTGGTGACAAAGTCGTACTGCCTTTCATGCGACGGCGCGAGAAACGAGAACCCTGCGGTATTCAAACCATCGCCCACCGTAAAATTGTTGGGCAAGGGAGTGAGACCGATGAGCCTTTGCGTCGTCGGGTCTAGTCCGAGGGCGAGCGGATCGTTCGTGGGGATGTTGTAAGTGTTGATGGTCAAACCGGCCACGGGATTCCCTTGTGCGTCAACCGCCGCCGGTCCGTTGCTGCTGCCAATCGGGTTGTTGCGCCCGTTCCTGACATAGCGAAAGATGCCCTGCCGCGCCAGCGCCGTGTAGACCGTCCGCGTAAAGAGCCTCGTCTCGGAAGTCCGCAGCAGTTGCAGGTTGGTGAAGAAGAACGTCTTATTCTTGATAATTGGTCCTTCAAAGTTGCCGCCGAAAATATGCTGGACGAAGGTCGGTTTCGGCGCTGGCTGAAATCCGCTGTTGAGCGTGAGGAAGGTAAAGTTGTTGATGAAGGCGTTGGCCTGCAAGCCGGGCGTCTGGTAGAACTCGAAGAGACGACCGTGAAACTCGTTGCCGCCGGAGCGCGTCACGAGCGTCACCTGCGCGCCGCTGCTGCGTCCGAGTTCGGCTGTGAAGTTGCTGGTCACGACCTGAAACTCCGTCAGCGAATCGGGGTTGGGCCTGAGCGGAGTAAAGTTTGAACCGCCCGCGCTGCTCTCGTTGATGTCAATGCCGTCGAGCGTGAAATTGAAGGCGCGGTCTCTCGCGCCGTGGACGTGTATGCCGCCGCCCGTGTTGGCGTTGGGAACGACGCCCGGTTGAAAGTTGATGAAGTCCAGCGGATTGCGCCCGCGCGAGTTGACGATGGGCAACGTCTCAAGCGTCTGCTGCTCGACCGTATTGCCGAAGTTGCCGGAACTGCTGGTCTGTACCTGCTCGGCCCCTCCGACCACCTGCACGACTTCCGCGAGGCCGCCCACTTCCATCGAGACATTAACCGTCGCGGGCTGGTTGATGTCCACCTTAATGCCCGTCGTGACCTGTTTCTTAAAGCCCTGTTTTTCCACCGACACGGTATACGTGCCCACCTGTATCAAATCGAAAACGTAAGTTCCGCTCGCGGAGGTTTGCGTGTGCAAGGTGGCCTGCGTGGCATCATTGGTGAGCGTCACGGCGGCATCCGGCACGGCAGCGCCGGAAGGGTCCAGGACCGTCCCCGTGACGCGTGAAGTATTCCCCTGGGCCAACGCCGCTCCGGCGGCGACGCACATCAAGAGAAAGCTGAGGAAGAGTTTGGGGAGATTGTTCCTTTTCATTTTTGGCTCCTGAAGGTCTTGTTAGTCGAGCGCGTTGCGTCGTGAAAAAATTTTCGATCAGGCCGCGAGGATGTAAGGCTCAATCCGGCTGCCCGTGGTTCCTGCTTGAAAGACCCGCGTAGACCTTGAACGACCCGAACTGCGCGTGCGGGAATATCTCGCTGTAAATGTAAAGACGTTAAAAGGAATTGACGACGCTGCTTGACGACAAGAAATGCAATTGTATGCCTCTTCCATCAATTATAGAAACTAAAAGATTTTATTGTCCAGATAATTTTTCTTGATAGAAGGCACAGCGGCCATGTCAGTACCGCCTGCGATAGCGGGCGGGTCGCAAGATTGGGGAATGCGGATTTCGGATTGGGATTACATGAGCAATAATCTTCTAATCCCCAATCCCCAATCGGCACACCCGCCCGGCTCAAGCAAGCGGTACTGACCTCAGTTACGCCCGATTGCAAACCGCTATAACGATGCAAGATGTTCAGGCGAGCGACGGGCGAGCGCCGAGCGCGTTGAAGAGCGCGCGGGCCTTCAACATGGCTTCTTCGTATTCCATCAAAGGCTCGCTATCGGCCACGATGCCGCCGCCGACATTAAAACGCACGCTCCCCTGCCTCAGCGTCATCGTCCGAATCGCCACGTTGAGATCAACCGACCCGTCGAAAGCGAAGTAACCGAGCGCCCCCATAGAGAGGCCGCGCGGGACCGTCTCCACTTCGTCAATAATCTCCATCGCACGAATTTTCGGAGCGCCCGTGACGGACCCGCAGGGAAAAGCTGCGCGCAAAAGTTGGCCCACGGTGACATCCTCGCGCAAAGTCCCTTTGACCCTTGAGACGAGATGAAAGAGCGTCGGGTGTTCTTCGAGAGCGCACAACTCCGCGACGGACACAGAGCCGTAACGACAGACGCGGCCCAGATCGTTTCTCAACAAATCAACGATCATGACATTCTCCGCGCGGTCCTTTTCGCTCCGCAGCAATTCCGCTCTGAGTGCGCGGTCCTCAAACGCATCAACCCCGCGCGGGCGCGTCCCCTTGATGGGCCACGCTTCGACCGTGCGCTCGCTTCCCTTCTGACAAACGCGCACGAACCTTTCCGGCGAGGCGCTGATGACCACATCTTCGCGGCGACGTATGAAAGCCGCGAAGGGAGCCGGATGGTCCCGGCGCAGGCGCAAGTAAACAAGCTCCGGTCCAGTTTGCCCGCCAAGCTCGCAACTGAACTGCTGCGTCAGGTTGGCCTGGTAAATATCCCCCGCCCCGATGTGCTCTTTAACAAGCCGAATCGCCGACAGGTATTCATCACGCGTCATGTTCGAGACGGCTAAAGAGGAGGCGACAGAATATTCTGGACCAGTTTCATAACGTGGACCAGCTTCACATGCCGAGCCAGCATCCCTCTCATGATGTTCCATCTCGACGGCCAGCGCCCTGTAACAATCTTCGACGCGTTGCGGGCCAACGGGACTGGTGATCCGCGTCGTGCCCTCTTCATAGTCATGTATCAAGAGCGCGTCATAAAAAGCGAAGACCGCATCAGGTTCGTCCGTCGAGCGCCGCAATCTCGGAGCCAAACGCAAGCGCTCAAGGCCGCGCGCGAGGTCATACGAGAAAGTAGCGATGCAGACTCCCCCTGCGAGAGCGGGCGCGTTCGCACTCGCGTCCGGAGCGACGCTGTATTTTTTGAGACGGTCGTCAAGCAGCGCCAGCGCTTCGCCTTCCAGGACATGAACATGGCCCGCGACGTGATCCTCTATACGCAGCCGCGTGCCGCGCGCTTCAATCGTTTCTAATGGATCGAAGCCCGCGATGAGAAAACGCGCGGCTGGCCCACGCGCTCCGCAGCTATCGAGGATGCTCAACCGTCGCCGTGGATGCAGCGCAAGCAAAGCACGCAGGAGAGCGTCAACAGGCAGACTTATTTCATGTACGTGAAGCGTCGTCACAGATGATGTGCGCGCCTTTGCGTGAGCTTATGTGGTTCGCTCATGTGACCTTTTTTGAAAACAAATAAGTCTCACGCCAAGGCGCCAAGGCGCAAGGAAAGACGCAAGAAGTTTAGCTCTGACTTACCCAGTTATTCATTTATAAAGCAACGCCTTGGCGCGTGCGCGGCGGAATTCGTTGAGCGCGCTGGTCCAGGAAATCGCTATCTCTTCCGGCGAGTCGCCGCGCTTCAGTCGTTCGAGCGTCTCCTGATTGACCAGCAGGCGCGAGTAGTCATCCACCTTCCAATCCACGGGGTAGAGACGACGCAGCGCGACGGCGATTTCCAGCCCCGCGCGCACGGAACGAAATTGCGCGCGGTCCGTCACGATGATATTGACGCCGCCGCATTCCTGGTCCTTAAACACAGAGGCGACGGGCTTGAACCTGACCGGCACGAAGCGCACGCCCGCGAGTTTGCGCGCGTTGAGATACGAGGAGAGGCGTCGCCCGTCGAGCCACGGCGCGCCGACGATTTCAAACGGCGTGTCCGTCCCGCGTCCGACCGAAACGTTGGTCGTCTCAAGCAGCCCTATGCCCGG
>DASYML010000046.1:0-4586 GCA_036009045.1 Pyrinomonadaceae bacterium | reverse complement strand
CGCCGAGAGCAACCCTGAGCGAGAGCGATGAGAAGAATTGAAAAACCCGTAGAAGGTTAATGTGATGAGCGTCCGCGCCGCCGCGTATCGCATCGCCCGGTCACGAATTGCGCCATCTACAGACCTTCAAAGAGCGCTATTTATAACAACGCTCTTTGATTTATAACAACGCTCTTTGAAGGCGTCGCCGTCTCCCGGTTTATGGTCTGGCGACAACCAGAGGATGCGCTTCAAGCTCCCGGCGATAAAAGACGCGGGGCCGCTGGACAGCGCTCCTCGCTGCATCATCACCCTTCGCTGAATCGTTCCGTTTCTCCCCAGCTTCCACGAAGCCGAAGCCGAAGCCGCGCGTCTCTTTCATCTTGGTTTCCTGCATCAACGGCACGCGCTCGGTCGCGTAATCCAGCCACTCCCGGACATAGACGTGACCATCATGGGGCGCGACATCGGCTGCCGCGCTCTTGAGACCTTCCTCGACCAGCGCGAAGGTCAGATAGCCGTGGCCCAGTTGCGCTGCTTCCAGCGCGGCCTGATAGCCCTGCGCCGCCGTTAAAATGTACATGCCCTTTTCATAGGCCAGTTGGGCCAACCCTTTTGAGTTCATCGGCCCACGCCGCTTTTCCTCTGCCTCCAATGCCTGCCCGGAATTACAGGCATCAATCACAAGCAATAATTCACCGGCATCAACCGTCTCAAGCGACTGCTCCAATTCTTTATCCGAGATGCTGTGAGCGAGAACGCTTTGCAAACCGGACTGGTCCAATTTCGTGCGCTCGCCCTGATAACCCAGATCATGCGGAATGAGGTAGAACGCGGATTGCTGGGCCGTGCCGTGGCCCGCGTAATAAATAATCACTACGTCTTCAGGTTGCGCTGGCTTGAGTTTGAGCAGAGACTCAGGGGCGCCCGTGGGCAGCGTCGTCGCCGCTTCGCCGGACAGGCGCTTGAGCGCGGCGAGGATGTTGGCCTTGGTGGCATCCTGATCGAGAAGAGTGATGAGTTCGACGCGCGCGGATGATTCCATCTTGACTTGCTGGCGTGCGAACTCTTCGCCAAACGCCCGCGCGTCGGCGACGGCATACTTCAGATTGTACTGCGGGTTGGCGTAGTTATTAACGCCGACCGCGAGGATATAAGTTGTGCCGACTCGCTTGAGGCTGTCCGCCCCGTTGACGGGCAGGACGGCATCCACGCTTTTGACGTTATCCCGGTTGAAAGCATAAGCGGTGAAACGATTTTCTCCGGCGATGAGAGGCACGCTCTGCTCAAAAGTGACCTTGCCATCCGTGCCCCGCAGGACATCATCATGCCAGACCTTGACCAGCGAGCCGTTGCGGAACAGTCGCAGGTCTCGCGCGCCGCTTCCCGATGTGTGCTCTTTATCTGCGGGAGCTTCGACCACTTCGATCTTCAACTTCAGGTCGCGCGCCGAGACGGTTTCTGTTGGACCAGCCGGTGTGTCCGCGAGCGCGAGCCTGACCTTCGGCTGCCGACGGTCCAGTTGCGAGATGTCGCGCGGGGCTTTCGGCCTCTTGCCGGACATAATCTCCGAGAGCAGGCCGGGGTCATAAAATTCATTGAAGAACCATTCGATGGGCGCGACGTTGAAGGTGTCTTGCGCGTAACGCCAGAGGATTTGATTCCAGGCGGCGGGCGAACCATCGAACAACCCGTCGGGCGTGATGACCAGCCACTCGCCACCATCATAGAGAGAGACTAAGGTCGCCAGAGGCTCGCCCGTCTGCACGTCCCACAGTCGCGTCGTGCCGTCGTAACCGGCGGAGACGAGCACTCTCGAATCCGGGCTGAAGGCCAGAGAGTTGGCGCTCGTCGTGAGACCCGTCAACGTGCGTAAGGCTCTGCCCGTCGCCATGTCCCAGAGCTTGATCGTGCTGTCGCCTCCACCCGTCGCCAGCAGTCGCCCGTCGCCGCTGAAAGCAACAGCCTCCGTTCCGTCCGCATGACCTTCCAGCGTCAGCACTGTTTCCTCCGTCAACACGTTCCACACCCTGACAGGCCCTTTCACGCTCAGGGTGATGTTCTTCATCATCTCCTCTGTCTGTTTCCGTATCGCCGCAGGATTCTGCGCGCCCTTCCCTCCGCCCCCGCGCGTATTGGCTTTCGCCATCGCCGCGCTCATCATCGCCTGCGGATCAAAATTTGAAGTCGTCTCTTTACTACCGATAGCGACCAGAAAACCGTCCGGGCTGAACGCCACCGCCCTGACCTCGCTCTGATTGAGAGGCGTCAGAGCCATCATAGAAGAACCCGCGTTCGCACCCTGCGCGCCGACCGAATTAACTTCGCGGCCAGATTCCACATCCCAGATTTTGACTTCGCCATTGGTCGCGCCGGAGATTAACCTGTGCCCGTCCGGGCTAAAGCCCACGGATTTGACAGGACCGTTGTGGCCGCTCAGAGAGCGCAACTCTCTGCCCGTCGCCACGTCCCAGAGTTTGACTTGAAACTCAGGATTATTCGGACGCGCCGTCCCCACCATCCCGGACTGTGGGTTGAGAATCTTCATCAAGTCTGCCGGATTGCTCTGCGCCGCTTTGAGCAACGCCTGCGGATCGCGCTTCATCGCCTTGAGCATCTCTTTTTGCGCCTTCTTCAAATCCTCCGCGCTTGGCTGTTGTCTTTCATCCGGCGGCGGAGCGGCCCCCGCATCTGCACTCGCGCCCGGCCCCGCGTTTGAACGGCCTTGCTCTTTATTGGACCTGTAAAAGACCGCCAGCACTCTCCCGTCAGGACTAAAGGCAGCGCCGTTAGCGACGACCGCATCGCTCGAAGCGAGCGTGAAAGAGGGCCGCTGTTGGGCTACATCCCAGAGTTTGACCTGGCTGTTGCTGAGGCTCAATTCGGCGAGCCAGCGCCCGTCCCGGCTCAGCATCCCAAGCGGTGAATTAGTGGTCCCGGCGAGAGCACGCAGACCGCGCCCCGTCGTCGTTTCCCAGATCGTCTTGTCGCCCGAAAAGAGACGCGTTCCGTCCGGGCTGAAGGCGACATTGAAAGCCGCGTTGCTGTGGCCCAACAGGTCGCGCACCTCGCGCCCCGTCGCTACTTCCCAGAGCCGTATCTGCCCGTCCGTGCCGCCGGTCGCCAGCACGCGCCCGTCTGGACTCCAATCGAGTCCGTAGACTCCATCCATCGGCACGTCCAGCGTATGAGGGACATTCAGGGTGCGAAGCTCGCGTCCGGTTTCAAGTTCGCGCAGTTGAATCGTGTTTCCGTTGGCGAGAGCGAAGAGGCGCGCGTCCGGGCTGAATCTGACGAACGCGTTCGGCTGGTTCACTGTAGAGAGGACGCGAGGCTTCCCTCCCGCAGTCACGTCCCAGAGTTCCAGCTTCTCTTCATCCTTGGTCGTGACCAGCAGATGCCCTGCCGTATCCGTGGCAAAAGAATTGCCGTTGAGCAACAGAGGTTGGCCCGATAAATTCGCGGTGCGTAATTCAAGACCCGAAGCGGCGTCCCAAAACTTGACCTGTACCCCCTGACCATAAACGAGCGCGGCCACCTCTTTTCCATCAGCGTTGAAAGCCGCGCCGCCGCTCAGGCTCATCAGAGAACCATCGCCCGCCAGCGTGCGTAACTCCTGGCCCGTCGCCACGTCCCAGAGCCGGTTGCCGTCGCCATGCGCGGATAACAGCACGCGCCCGTCAGGGCTGAAGGCGAGCGAGGCGATGCCCGTCGTCGAAACAAGCGAACCCGTCGAGCCGGACATCGCGTGCAACTCGCGGCCCGTGATGACATCCCAGAGCTTAATCGTATTGTCCGCGCCACCGGAGGCGAGCACGCGTCCATCCCTGCTAAAAGCGATGGCCGTCACGCCGCTGAAAAAAGAGTTGCCGCCGCCCGTGTGGCCGGGGAGCGTACGCAGTTGACGACCCTTCTCGACATCCCACAGTTTAATCGCGCCGTCGTTGAAACTGTTGGAAGCCAGGAGCCGCCCGTCCGGGCTAAAGATAATCTTCCAGGCCATCAAGGTATGCCCGGTCTGCAAGACGAGTTCGGGTCGGCCCGCGTTGGCTTGCGCGCTGTTTGAAGAGGCTTGTTTATTTGCAGCATCGTCCGAGAGACCGAGGTCGCGCTTTTGCTGCTGGCCCGCACCCGTCGCAGGTGTCGGCGTCGGCTGTTGCGCGGAAGCCGTCATCAAGCAGAGCGAGATGAACAAGAGCGCCGCTATCTCGGAGTAAGAGCGAAAGGCTGAAACGCTCTTGAGCCGAACATTGGGATGACAGGACGAGAATGGCTTCATCAGGTAATGACCTCCGCGTGATTTGTTCCGAGTCGCGACTCCGACTCGATTTTAAATAGCTGGCAATGACCTTCACCGTGCCGTCAGCACAGAGCGCTCACAGGTCGCGTTTCAGATAAAGATACAGGCAGAGGGCTGGACGTGTGAGGTGTGGAACCAGCGCATTTCGATAGTCAACCTTGTGGCTTTTCCGAAGTAGCCTGACCATACGCTTGATGATGCGTGGAGTCAATGAAGCGCCCTGCAAAGTAGTGGCTCAATTTGGTCCTGAGTGAAGGGAGAGCATTATTCACCACCGCAGACACAGAGCGCACAGAGTTAGCACAGA
>DASYML010000045.1:0-7735 GCA_036009045.1 Pyrinomonadaceae bacterium | reverse complement strand
TCACGACTCCAGACTCTCAGACTCCCGGCTCATGACTCATGACTCCTGACTCTCGGACTCTTATGAAGGACATTACTTCAACACGGCTCGGTGATGTGTACGTGCGGCGCGAGGCTGACATCGTGAAAGTGCGGGAGCGTGTGCGGCGTCTGGCGCGTGAGGTCGGATTCGATTCGACGACGCAGATTAAGATTACGACCGCCGTCTCGGAAGTGACGCGCAATATTTACGAGTACGCGCAGTCTGGGACGATCTCGCTGGCGCTGGCCGAGCGCGGGTCGGACGTGGGCCTGATGGTCACGGCGCGAGATGATGGTCCGGGAATTGACGAGGCGACCCTGCGCGCCATCATGCGCGGGAGTTACCAGTCAACTTCCGGTCTCGGCGTCGGCCTTTCCGGAACGCGCAAGCTGATGGACGAGTTTGACATCCAGACGGCCTCCGGCGAGGGCACGCGCGTTAGCGTCATTAAGTGGCTGCCGCGCCCGGCCAGTGCCGCCGTCAAAAATCGCATAGATGAATTGCGCGAGCATCTGGGCGCGGACTCGGACGCCGTCGCCGTCGAAGAACTCCAACAACAGAACCGCGATTTCATGGAGATTCTGAGCGAGCTTGAAGAGAAACGCGCGCAACTCGAACGGCTCAACGAGGAATTGAACACGGCCAACCGCGAGTTGAACGAGGCCAACACCAAACTGCGCGAGCTTTCCGAGTTGAAGGAAGAATTCCTGGCCCTCACGACGCACGACCTGCGCTCGCCTTTGACGGTCATCAGCGGCGTCATCAGTTTCTTCACTTCCGGCAGGCTCGGTGAACTCTCGCCCGAACAGAAGAACATGGTCGCGATGATGGAACGCAACGCGCAGAGCCTCATTGAACTCGTCAACGACCTGCTCGACGCCTCCAAGATTGAATCCGGCACGATGCGTCTGGACATCACTTCCATCAACCTCCGCGCGTTGATTGACGAACTGCGCGAAACGATGGAACCCCTTGCGCGCGAGAAGGAGATAACGCTCGAAGAGAATCTCCCCACGGACCTCCCGCTCGTCGAGGCGGACCGCACCAAACTCCGGCGCATCCTGATCAACCTCCTTTCCAACGCGCTCAAATTCACGCGCAAGGGTGGGCGCGTGCAGGTCCGCGCAGAGCAGATGGACGGACACGTTCGCGTCTCCGTCGCGGACACGGGCGTTGGCATCGCGCCGGAAGATGTCGCGCGCCTCTTCGACAAATACGAGCAGGCGCGCAGCCGCGCCACTCGCGGCGAAAAAGGCACCGGCCTCGGTCTCTACATCACCAAACAACTGGTCGAACTGCACGGAGGCAAAATCACCGTTGATTCAACCCCCGGCTACGGCTCGACCTTCTCTTTCACACTTCCGAGAGCAGTGATAAGTGACGAGTGACAAGTGACGAGCAAGAAGAGCTTGTCTTTAACTTGTCACTTGTCACTTATCACTCGTCACTGTTTCATTATGCACTATCACTTGATTGGAATTTGCGGGGCGGCGATGGCTTCGCTGGCGGGGATGCTACAGGCGCGCGGGGCCGTCATGACAGGCTCGGATGAACATGTCTATCCGCCGATGTCAACGATGCTGGCCTCGCTCGGCATCCCCGTCATGCAGGGCTATGACCCCTCGCATCTGGAGCCTGCGCCCGATTGCGTCATCATCGGCAACGCCATCCCGCGCGGCAACCCCGAAGTCGAAGAGACCCTCAATCGCAAGCTGCTCTATCGCTCGCAGGCGGAGACGGTCAAGGAGGAATTCATACGCGGTCGCCGTTCGCTCGTCGTCGCGGGGACTCACGGCAAGACGACGACGACCAGCCTCGCCGCGTGGGTCATGGACAGTTGCGGCCTCGACCCGACGTTTCTGGTCGGCGGGGTGGTCCAGAATTTCGGTTCCAGCTTTCGCGTCACAGACAGCGAGTATTTCATCATAGAGGGCGATGAATATGACACGGCCTATTTCGACAAGGGACCGAAGTTTATGCACTACCTGCCCGAAACGGCCATCGTCAACAACATCGAATTCGACCACGCGGATATTTACGCGGATCTCTCTGCGGTCAAGACTGCTTTCCGTCGCCTCATGAATCTGGTCCCCGGCAATGGCCGCCTCATCGCCGGGTGGGACAGCCCGCACGTCCGCGCAGTGGTCCAGGAATTGGGGGGGAAACTCCATACGCGTCTCGAAACCTTCGGGACGTGCGAGGACGCGACGTGGCAGGCGCGCGAGATAGACTATACGGGCCAACTCGCGCGCTTCCGCGTCTTCAGAGAGGGCCGCGAGTGGGCCAACTTTGAGACTCCGCTGATTGGCGATTTCAACATTCGCAATTGTCTCGCGGTGATTATCGCCGCCGATGCGTGGGGCATCGAACGCGAGGCCATAGGCGAAGCCCTCGTCACTTTCAAGAGCGTCCAACGACGCATGCAGGTACGCGGCGAAGAGAGCGGCGTCATCGTCATAGATGATTTCGCGCATCACCCGACCGCCGTCAGCGAGACCCTTCGTGCGCTGCGCACGAAGTACACCGGACGCCGTCTCTTCGCCGTCTTCGAGCCGCGTTCCTGGTCCTCTCGCCTCGCGGTCTTTCAGGACGATTACGCGCGCGCCTTTGGTCCAGCCGACCACGTCATCATCGCCAGCGTCTTCGACAGCAGCAAGGCCACCGAAAAGGGCCGCGTCCTCGACACACACCAACTCATCTCAGACATCAACGCGCAGGGCAAACCCGCCCACAGCATCGCGGGCGCGGACGACATCATCCGTCACCTCTCCCCAGAACTACGCGCAGGCGATGTCGTCGCCATCATGTCCAACGGCGGCTTCGACAACATCCACGACAAACTACTCACGGCGCTACGCGACAAAAGTTAAAGCAAGGCAAAGGTAAAAAGTAGAAAGGCAAAGGTGAGGCGGAAACAGCTTTTAATTATAGCGGTTTGCAATTGGATGCGACCATTGCGGCAAGCGTCCAGGTCAGTACCGCCAGCTTAAGCAGGCGATACTGACACGTTGTCGCACTCAATTGAAAGCCCCTATAAAAGGCTGGCTGCTCCTCACTTTTGCCTTTGACCTTTTCACTTTTGCCTTCTTCAGCTTGGACTTTCTCCTGGCATTTATGCTTGAATGGCGCTGCTGTGCCACAAAGCCCTGAGCGCCGGGAACGCGCGCACGCAGAAGTCATCGAAGGTGAGACAGCCCATCGCTTTTGAGACCCTCTCGCCTGCACAACCTCAACGCCGTTAGCTCATTCAGAGGAATAACTATTCATGGACCATCATCAAATCTTCATCTCTCACGCCAGCAAGGATGATGACTTTGTCGCTGAACTACGCGAGGCTCTTGAGAATCAAAATTTACTCGTCTGGGTTGATTCTCGCCATCTGCGCGGCGGCAGTAAGCTCGCGCCGGAAATCACGGAGGCCATCGAACAGGCGCGACACTTCATCGCGGTCATCAGCACGAACACCATCAACTCGCCCTGGGTGCGCAAAGAGATTCAAAAGGCTGTGGAGGTTGAAGCACAACGCAAAGATGAAGGCTATAGAGTCATCCCGTTGCTCCTGCCCGGAGTTGAGCCTTCTGCTTTGCCGCTCTGGTTCGATGAAGAGCCTGTCGGCGTTCGCGTCGAACTTCAGGCTGGCGGATTGAGCGAGGCTTTGCCTGATATTCTCGCCGCGCTCGGAGAGCGTCTTCCGACCGACCATCAACTCGCCAGGGAGGTCGCCGCTCGACCCGTCGAAGAGTTAAATCTGAAATTGGCCCAGTTTAAGATTGAGACCAAAGACGGCAAACGCCGCGCTCAGGCTGTGGCCCAGATTGTCTATGAGCCTGCCGACAAAAACGCACGCGAGGTTGAAAGCAGACCTTTCATCTTCACCGCGCCGCTCGGAGTCATCGAGACGGAAGACGTGCGCTGGTATCTGGAAGATTATGTTGACTGGCCCATCGGAGTTTTCAAAGAACGCGCCGCGCGCATCGAAACCCAACTGCCAGTCTGGGGACAGGAGTTGTATCGGGCCGCGATGGTCCCGCCAGCCGCGCAGGAAACCGTCAACGCCTGGCAACAGTCCGGCCTTGACGGAGAACGACGTTTCTCTGTCTTCGTTGACAGCGCATTGCCCGACGGCGCGAGCGAAGAAGAGCAGGCTGCCGCCGGGGAAGCCGCCACCGAACTGCTCTCTCTGCCCTGGGAACTGCTGCACGACGGGCGCGGATTTCTCTTCCACGGCAAACATCCTGTGCGCGTGCGCCGTCGCCTGCCGAACAGGCACTCGCAACCAGTCAGGCCGACCCGCCTGCCCATTCGCATCCTGCTCGTCAGCCCGCGTCCCGAAGACGAGAACACGACTTACTTTGACCATCGCATCAGCGCCAGACCGCTGGTCGAAGCCGTGGAGAATTTGGGCCAACTGGCAAAACTCTCCGTCCTCACGCCGCCCACCTTCCCCGCGTTGGAAGAAACTCTGCTCAAAGCTGATGAAGCGGAAGAGCCTTTCGATGTCATACACTTCGACGGTCATGGCGTTTATGATCCCACGGTCGGCCTCGGCGGAGCATTATGCTTTGAAGACCCGAACGAGACGCAGAAATTAGAAGGGCGCGTGGTGGAGTTGATTCATGCCGGGAAGCTGGCCGAAGTCATACGCGATCACCGCATCCCGCTCGTGTTTCTGGAAGCCTGCCAGTCCGCGAAAACCGAAGCGGACCCGACAGCCTCCGTCGCCGCGAAACTTTTGGAAGAGGGCGTCACCTCCGTCGTCGCCATGAGTCACTCCGTCCTGGTCGAAACGGCGCATCGCTTCGTCAAAGCTTTTTACACGGACCTGGCCCAGGGCAAGCGCGTCGGCGCGGCCATGCTCGCGGGCCAACGCGAGCTTCATCGAGACAGCTACAGAGGCAAGCTGATGGGCGCGGGTGAACTACGCCTGCAAGACTGGTTCGTGCCCGTGCTCTACCAGGAAGAACAGGACCCGCAGTTAATCAACAGGCTTCAACCCAAAGAGGTCCAGCAACTCCAAGCCGCCCAACGTCGCCTGAGTTTCGGCGCGTTGCCAGACCCACCGCCCCATGAATTTCAAGGTCGCAGCCGCGAATTGCTGGTCCTCGAACGCCTGTTACACGCGGAGCCTTACGCCGTCGTGCGCGGTCAGGGCGGAGCGGGAAAGACTACCCTCGCGGTCGAGCTTGTGCGCTGGCTCGTGCGCGTTGGCCGCTTTCGCCGCGCGGCCTTCGTCAGCATGGATCAATACACGGACGCGCGCAGCGTCCTCGACAGCCTCGGTCGCCAGTTGCTGCCCGAAGGTGAAAACTGGTCCGTCGCACAATACACGGACATCAAACAAGCGCTGCAACCAGTCGAGCGTGCCCTGGCTGACCGCCCGACCATCATCCTGCTCGATAATCTGGAAAGCGTCCTGCACGACCACACGGGACAATCGCCTCCGGGCGCTGCGCCCGTCGAAGAGCTATTCGCACTCTGCCGTGAGCTTCAAGACGCAGACCCCGCGACGCGCATCCTCTTCACCAGCCGCGAATCTCTCCCCGCGCCATTTAATCACGGGCGCAGAGAAATACGACTGGGCGCGCTCAGCCGTGAAGATGCCATCAAGCTGGTCGCTGAGGTCATGAAGCAAGAGGGACTGACTCCCAAATCCGAAGACCCCGGCGGCGACCCGCAGGAAATCGTAGACCTCGTCGAAGCCGTCAATCGCCACGCTCGCGCCCTCGTCCTGCTTGCACGCGAGTTACCCCAGGGTGTGCGAGCAACCACACAGAAGGTCCGAGAGTTGATGGAGAGGTTAGACAGAGAGCATCCAGGTGATCGTCAGAACTCACTGTATGCGAGCGTGGAGTTATCCCTGCGCCGGTTGTCGCAACAAACGCGAGAGCAGATCAAGCCGCTGGCAGTCTTTCACGGCGGAGCGCACTTCTATGTCTTCAATCACATGTTAGGCAAGGCTCAAGATGATATGGAAACCGCTCCCGGAATATTCCGCGAGTTGGTAGAAGTCGGTCTCGGTGAAGATATGGGGTATGGACACCTGCGGCTCGATCCGGCCTTGCCGCCATACCTGCTCCGGGAGATGAGCGAACCGGAGCAGGCAGAGACGAGCACACTCTGGGCTGATGGCATGAAGTGGTTGACGCAATTTCTGTATGACCTATATTTTAAAAATGCCGAAGTGGCCTCTCAGTTGACGCTGCTGGAGATGCCGAACCTGATGTCGATGCTGCGGTGGATGCAGGAGAAGGCTGCGCCGGAAGAGGTGGTTATAGTAGCGAACAAGGTGGAAGCACTGCTCTCCTATTTAGGCCGAGGACAGGCGCTGGCAGAGGTGACGAGAGTGCGAGAGCAGGCAGCCAGCGAATTGAAAGAGTGGAGTCATGCTCGGTACCTGACAGAAGACACGAGCATAGACCGGCTGCTGGAGAGTGGGGATCTATCATCAGCCCACACCGCCGCACAACAACTCCGGCAACGAAGTCTGGCAGCAGGTGAAGGGGCTTATCCGGGGGCAGATTATGACATCGCTATGGCACATGTAACGCTTGGGAGAGTGCTCAAGAGAGGAGGAGCAGCCGAAGAGGCGCTCACTCAACTGGCTGAGGGGCGACGACGATTCCAGGCGCTGGCAGATGAAGGTGATACCAGTGCTGAAGGGCCAGCCTCGGTAGCTATCACGGAAAGCGGCGATTGCCTGAGAGATTTAGGGCGATTGGATGAGGCGGCAGAAGCTTATCAAGAGGCTATCAGGCGCAACGAGAAACTTGAAGATCAACGAGCAATAGCTGTCAGCAAAGGCCAACTTGGGACAGTCCGTCTGTTGCAAGGGCAGTATGAGGAAGCGCTGGAAATCTATACTGCGGCCAAAGACATCTTTGCAAGCATGGGAGAGCCGGGTAGTGTTGCTACCTTATGGCATCAAATCGGAGTAGTCCACAGATATGCCGGACAATATGAACAAGCCGAACGAGCCTACCGTCAATCTCTGGCTATCGCGGTCCAACAGAAGAACCTCTCAGATGAGGGCCTCAGCATGGGTGAACTGGGCAATCTCTATGATGCCCTGGGACGACTGGAAGAGTCGGTCAGATGCTATCTTCAGGCAGCGGACATTTACATCAAACTGCAAGATCAAAGATATGAAGGCGTAGTCCGCAACAATCTGGCTAATACGCTCATCAAGCTGCAACGCTACGATGACGCGCGCCGAGAGTTACTCCGTGCCATTGAGTGTAAGAAGCCCTACGGCCACGCTGCTGAATCTTGGAAAACATGGGCCATCCTCTATAACCTGGAGCAGGCAACGAATCAGGTAGAGGCTGCGGGACAGGCGCGGCAGCAAGCCATCGAGAGCTATCTGTCATATCGTCGCGCTGGTGGTCAGAATATGTCTCAAGGCGACCAGCTTTGCACCATGACCGCGCAGGCCATCAAGCAGGGAGAGACGACCAAGGCGGAACAAGCCCTTGCTAAGATGACCGGAGCAGATGTCTCACCATCAGTCAAAGTGCTGATCTCCAGGTTGGAATCCATCCTGCGTGGTGAACGCAACCCTGCTCTCGCGGATGATCCCGATTTATATTATCGGGATGCTGTGGAGTTGCGACTGCTGTTGGAAGTGTTAGGTGAATAATAAGGTTCGGTGTGAACAGCTTCTGAAATAGGAGAGCGGGAATTTGCTTGATGGGACGATGGCTCTGGTTGATGAATT
>DASYML010000044.1:0-15111 GCA_036009045.1 Pyrinomonadaceae bacterium | reverse complement strand
CAGAAGACAGGAGTCAGAAGTCAGGAGCCAGAAGCCAGAAGAAGCAGCAGTTGAATGCTGTCCCTTCTGGCTTCTCAATTCCAGCCTCTACTTTCCGTGCTCTTCCTTCTAGCTCCTGACTTCTGGCTCCTGACTTTCGTTACGGTTCTCCTTCGCCCTTCTTGCCTTTCTTCTTTTGCGTCTCTACTTCGCGCGGGCGCGTGACGGGGGCGGCGGGCGGCGCGGGCAGGGTGTCTGTGTGGGGGATGGCGTTGGGTTCAATCTTCCTCGGAGCCGTGCCTGAGTTCTGGGAGCCGGGTCCGGCGGGTTGTTCGTCAGTCTTCGGGCCGGGCGGCAGCGTGACCTGTTCCAGCTTGGGGTCCGTGATGATCGCCGGGAGCGCCGCATCGTCGCCCTTGTGTTTGAAGGATGCGCGTTGAGCGACAAAATCAAGCTTCTCTTCGGACATCTCGCGCTGGCGTTGCTTGATGAGTTCCTTCATGTCTTCTGGCATCTGCGGGGCTTTGTCGAAATTCTCTTTCGGTTTGCCCTTGAGGAAATCCTTCATGAAATCAACGAAGAATGGGAGCGCACCGTGCCCGCCCGTCATGTCGTTCCCCAAAGGTTTCTTGCGGCCCGGATAACCCATCCAGACTCCGGTCACGTAGGTCGGCGTATAGCCTATGAACCAGACATCCGTGTGGTCGTTGACCGTCCCGGTCTTGCCCGCCAGCGGGACGCCCAAAACTTTCGCGCCCGTCGCCGTCCCGTTGTCCACGACGCCCTTCATTAATTGGACCATCGTCAGCGCGACATACTCGCTGGTCACTTTAAAGGTCGTCGGCTCCCATTCTTCGAGCACGTTGTCGTCGCGGTCCAGGACGCGGCGTATGAGATGCTTCTCGACGCGCACGCCCTTATTCGGTAAGGCGGAGTAAGCAGACACCATCTGATCCAGAGGGACTTCCGTCGCGCCGAGCGCAGAAGGTAAGTAAGGAGCCATCGGCGCGGTGATGCCGAAGCGCCGGACCATCTGCGCGCCGGTCTGGATGCCGACCGTTTGCAGGAGGTGAACCGCAGGGATGTTCATGGACTTGGCGAGCGCAGTTTTCAAAGGCAGATCGCCGTTGCTCGTCGAGCCGTCGTAGTTGTGCGGCGACCAATTGCCGATCTTAATCGGAGCGCCGCTCACGGTCGTGTCCGGCGTCATGCCCCACTCAATCGCCGCCGTGTAGATGAAGGGCTTGAAACATGAACCCGTCTGGCGATAAGCCTGCGTCGCGTTGTTGAACTTGTTGGTGTAAAAATCGTAGCCGCCGACCTCCTCTATAATCTCGCCGGTCTTGGCGTTGATCGTCATCATCGCGCCCTGGACCGCAGGAATCTGCGAAAGCTCTACCTGTAGACGATTGCTCTTCTCATCCACGCCCTTGATTTCAAACTCCGCCAGGTCGCCAGTCTTAAACTCCGTCTTCGGTGAGCGATTGCCCCAGCCCATGTCTTTGGCCGTGACGGTGGCAGTGAAACTACCGAAACGCGCCGTCGCCTCGTTCTTCGCCCCGTCCACTTTCATAATCAGCCCGGTGATATGTGTGCCCACTTTATAATCGTTGCCGTACCAGTCCGGGTGCTTGTAGCTCTCAAGCTGTTGCTGCGTGACGGCGGGCGTCGCCGTCACGGCGCTCGCGGAAGATGCGGTGTTGTTAATTGGTCCACTATTAACGGTCGCGGCGATGTTGACGTAGGTGGAGCGCCAGCCACCGTGCGAGCGGTCGTAACGGCGCAGTCCCGCGCGCACGACCTCGACGGCCTTCTTCTGCGAGTCCGGGTTGATGGTCGTGTAGACTTTCAGGCCGCTCTGCGCGACGCGCGTCGTGTACTTGTCTTCCAAGTATTGCCTGATCTCTTCGACCGGATAGGCGAAAGGCGAAGAGCGTTCCTGCGATTGATAAAAGGCCGTCTCCGCCAGCTTGATGGGCCTCGCCTTGGCCGCTTCAACTTCGCCCTGCGTGGTGAAATTATTTTTCGCCATCTGGTCCAGCACGAGGTCGCGCCGATCCTTGGCGGCCTGCGGGTGGATGGTCGGCGAATACTCGCCGGGAGCCTTCGGAATGCCTGCTAAGAGGGCCGCTTCTTCGAGCGTTAAATCCTTTGCCGGTTTGCCGAAGTATGTTTCGGAGGCGGCCTCGAAACCGTATGCGCCCGCACCCAGAAAGATGTGATTGACGTACAGTTCCATAATCTGATTCTTGGTGTAGTAACGCTCTATCTCAAGCGCCATCGCCCATTCGGTCATCTTGCGTTTGAGCGTCTGCTCTTTCGAGAGGAAGAGATTCTTGGCAAGCTGCTGCGTGAGGGTCGAGCCGCCCTCGTGGCTCCCGGTCGTGATGTTTTTGATGACAGCGCCGACGATGCGTATCGGGTCAATTCCGACGTGGTCGTTAAAACGCGCGTCCTCTATGGCGAGAATCGCGTTCCTCAAGACGGGAGGAATCTCTTCATACTTGAGCGGGATGCGTTTCTCCAAAGCGAACTCGCCGATGACAGTCTCGCCGTCATCCGCGTAGACGCGCGTCACCTCGCTCGGACGATAAGTCGCCAGCGACGCGACCTCGTTCGCGACGCTCGAATAGTTAAGCTGATAAGCGGCGACGATGCCCGTCAAGCCTCCGGCAGCGAGGGCCAGCATGATGACGGCGGGCATCCAGAAACGACGCAGGAAATGGCGACGTTGCGCGGGCGGCGGATTCAGACGCGCCGCTTTGCGCCCTGGCACAGGTGCTTTTGAAGACATCTTGAGAGCTATCCTTTCAAAACGGCGAGACACGAGGAGCGCATCTCGCCAGGGGTTTATAGCGGTTTGCAGTTGAGTGCGACAACGTGTCAGTACCGCCTGCTTCAGCTGGGCGGGTCTCTAGCTTAACCAGGAACCCGCCCAGCTGAAGCAGGCGGGACTGACCTGACGCTTGCCGCAATGCTCGCATCCAATTGAGAACCGCTCTAGTTTCAACACTCGGAAACGAGAGTTGCCACGGCTTAAAATTATAACGCAACAGGACGCGCGCGCGCGAACAGCAACGGCGCAAAAGTGGGCCATTAATTCCCTCATCAAAATGGCACAGACCATCAATCAACAGAAGGGTATGACCCACGTTCCAGATTGTGGATTCCCACAGTCTAAATGACAGAGGCTGGAGGCTAGAGACTAGAGGCTGGATAAATAGACCTGTTCTTCTCCAGCCTCCAGTCTCTAGCTTCTAGCCTCTTTACAACGACTGCTGCTTGACGGGCATCTAAAGGGACAGCATAATTGAAATGTTCTTTGAGGGGGCGACAGGCTTCGACAGGAACCTGAACGCTCGAATGGATGCATGCCGGGCTTTCTCTATGCAGCTCGTTAAAAAGCGCAGAGAAAAACAATTGCCAATAATCAAGAATTGGCTCTCGCTGCCTAATTAACTTTAGTCACGAGCGTCTCGCCGCAAGTTGCTTATGCGCGCGGAGCGAGATGTCACTCAGATAAGCTGGCCCGCTCCTTCGGTCCGTGGGAGCGGGTGAGATTAAAGCCGGACTAGCACGCGTGGAGGTCTTCGTCGCTTCACTTACTCTACGCGCCGCGAAACGGCCTCTCTCGCAAAAGAGAGGCGCGAAAGAGAAGCGGCTAAGCATGTAGATTCCCTCGTCGTTGGCTCTTGGATCAGGGTTCAAATCCCTGCGCCTCCATTTGATTCGGTCGGAAAACCCAAAGGCAGACAGGCGGCCAGTTCAGCGCATGGTGTGATACTATCGCTCGACTGGCCGCCTTTGCTTGTGACCGGAAAAGGAGTCTGTGATGAGCGCCACCACCCAGCCGATGACCGCCGAAGAACTCCTCTTGATGCCCCGTGGCAAGTTTCGCTATGAACTTGTGAAAGGAGAACTGAGAAAGATGTCTCCCGCAGGCAGCGAACATGGCGCAGTTATTATTAATTTGACTTTGCCTCTCGCGCAGCATCTCAAGGCGAACAAACTCGGCGTGGTGTTCGGCGCGGAGACGGGTTTCAAAATCGCGCTCAATCCAGACACCGTGCTCGCTCCTGACATAGCCTTTGTGCGTCTTGAGCGAATCCCGGAATCCGGTATCCCGAAAGAATTTTGGCACGGTGCGCCGGACCTCGCCGTGGAGGTCGTGTCCCCCGGCGATACGCTGGTTGAAGTTGATGGAAAAGTGGAAGAATGGTTGAACGCAGGTTCAAGCGCCGTCTGGGTCGTCAACCCGAAGCAACGCGCTGTGACGGTCTATCGCTCGCTTAAGTCTGCTGAAAAATTTATGGACCACGATGAACTTGAGGGGCAGGATGTCTTACCTGGCTTTCGCTGCCGCGTTGCCGACATCTTCATCTAAACACACGAACTCTTGAGCTTGACGGGAAAACTTCTGAATCGTAATCAGCCAATCGGAATCTTCGATAGCGGCGTCGGCGGCCTGACCGTCTATCGCGCGTTGCATGAGCGGTTGCCGGACGAGCGTTTCGTGTACCTTGGCGACACCGCGCGCGTGCCCTACGGCACGAAGTCGCTGTTGACCGTCGAGCGTTACGCGATTGAGAACGCGCGCTTTCTCGAAGCTCACGGCATCAAGCTGCTCGTCGTCGCCTGTAATACAGCGTCGGCGCTGGCGCTGCCCGCGATACGCAGGGCCGTCTGCGTGGAGGTGGTCGGTGTCATTGAACCCGGCGCGCGCGCGGCGGTTGAATCAACCAACGCCGCATCGGGCGAGTTGGATAAAGCGGCGCGCATCGGCGTCATCGCGACCGAGGCGACCGTGCAGAGCGGAGCTTACGCGAGCGCGATTGCGACATACTCTTCGCGCGCGAAAGTGATAGAGCGCGCCTGCCCGCTCTTCGTCTCGCTGGCCGAAGAGGGTTGGGCCGAGACGGATGTCGCGCGCGAGGTTGCGGACAAATATCTCTCCGATCTCAAAGAGAGCGATGTGGAGACGTTGGTCCTCGGCTGCACGCACTATCCCATCCTGCGCAACGTGATTCAGGAATCAATCGGACCAGAAGTGCGTCTCATTGATTCGGGCGAGGCGACGGCGCGCGACGTGGCTCTGCTGCTCAAGACGAAAGGGTTGGCCCAGCTGACCAAAGTGACCAGTGCAAATAACGGCGCGCGCGAGCGTCACCTGTGTGATGATCTGGACCATTTTTATGTGACGGATGCGGCGGAACGTTTCAGCCGCGTCGCGGAAAGATTTTTGGGAAGCGCGCCTTCCGTTTTGGAGGCGGTTGAAGTCTGGGGGCATGATGAGCTTCGCACGCACTGACGGACGCGCACACGACGACCTGCGTCCGGTACGTATCACACCCGATTATCTGCCTTACGCGGAAGGCTCCGTGCTCATAGAGATGGGCCAGACGCGCGTCATTTGCAGCGCGTCCGTGGATGAAAAGTTGCCGCCTCACTTGAGAGGCGTGCGCGGGCAGGGCTGGGTCACAGCCGAGTATGCGATGCTGCCGCGCGCGACCCAACAGCGCAAACAGCGCGAGCAGGGTCGCAGCGGTCTCTCCGGGCGGACGCATGAGATACAGCGTTTGATAGGTCGCTCCCTGCGCGTCATCGCGGACAGGAGACTTTTGGGCGAACGCACTATCACGCTCGATTGCGACGTGCTGCAAGCGGACGGCGGGACGCGCACAGCCGCCATCACGGGCGCTTACGTGGCCTTCGTGCTCGCCTGTCGGCGCATGATGAAGGCCGGAAAAATCACGCGCGATCCGGTCATCAACGAAGTCGCAGCCGTCAGCGTCGGCATCGTTTCGGGGGTGCCGCTCCTGGATTTGAAATACGATGAAGACTCGCGCGCAGCCGTTGATATGAATGTGGTCTGCACGGGCGAGGGAAACTTCATAGAAGTGCAGGGCACGGCTGAGGGCGCGCCCTTCACACGCGCCGAAATGGACCAGCTTCTGGAACTGGCCCGCCACGGCATAGAGCATCTGATAGGCGTCCAGCGCGATGCGCTCGAACGCGCCATGCAGTAGCTCTCCGGGTGCTCTCGTCCGGGACAACGTCGCGCGGCCCCGTTCGCATCCCAACAGGGAACGACCTCCCGGATGCTCTAAAGGATGTCCGCGAGGACTTTTCATGAAGACCCGCAAACGATTATCATTGAATAGCACATTTTCTAAGAGGAGTTGTTTTAAAGATATGCGACGCCTGACTCTCTTTCTAGCCCTGGGCCTTGTCTTTACACTGGCATCGCTCGCCGCCGCTTCGACCGTCCAGACGCAGACTTTCACGAACGCCAGCGTTGACTACTCGCTCGAACTACCTTCCGCGACGTGGCGCGTCGTTTCCGAACCGGACAGCCTCCACCAGCACGCGGAGTTTATTTACGGCGACCGCACAGACGGCTATTTGCAGATTCGCAAAGAGGTGGTTGACGCGGGCGTTGACGCGGCGGAGTTGGCCCACCGCGACCAGGACCAGAAACTTCGCTTCCTGCCGGGCTATGTGGACGGGCCGAAACAGGAACCGTTCGCCGGACGACTCAACGGAGTCACTTACTCTTACGAGTTCACCAGCGGCGGCAAGCCTATGGCCGGTCGGCTCTATTATCTACAGGCGGATAACAGGACCATTTATGTGCTGCGCTTCACGGGGCTGCGCGATAAGCTCTCGCGCATACGCAACCAGACGGACCTCATGGCCCGCACCTTCCATCTCAAGTAGTTCTCTTTTTTGGTCCAGGATTATTGAAACTTTGCAGATGGCCGCCCGCCGCGCGTTTTGTTGAAGAGCAGTCAAGGGCGGCCAGCAGACTTTATGAAACTAAATTTCGCGCACGGGCTGACCGCTAAAAAGTCTCCGATTCACGGCACGGGATGCTTCGCCACCATCCGCTTCGCACGCGGCAAAAAGATCGCCGAATATGCCGGAGAGAGAATCACGGATGCGGAGGCGGAACGGCGCTCGCACCGGCGCGTCCTGCGCATTTGCGACCTCGACGGGCGCTGGAGCATTGACGGCAGCCGTGGCGGCAACGGCACGCACTACATCAACCATTCCTGCGCTCCCAACTGCTACATGAGAACTCTCTACGGCCACATCCTCTTCTTCGCCCTCCGCGACATAGAACCCGGCGAAGAGATCACAGCCGACTACGTCTCCACGCTCCACCCCGACAAAAAAAGATGCACCTGCAAAGCTCCAACCTGTCGCGGCACGATTAACAAGCAGTGACCAGTGACGAGTGATAAGTGACGAGCCAGAAAAAGCAGTGATGAGCGATGAGTGATGAGTTAATAGCTTATCTCTTATCACTCATCACTTGTCTTTAACTTGTCACTGGTCACTCGTCACTTGTCACTGCTCTTACAGTCTGGGCAGGGTGAAACTGAATTTCGAGCCGCGTCCGACTTCTGTTTCGAGGGCGACCGAGCCGCCGTGTTGCTCTATCACTTCGCGCACGAAGGAGAGACCGAGGCCGGTGGATTCCTCATCCTTCTCCTGCCCGTCGCGCGCGACTCTGTAAAACTTGTCCCACACGCGGTCAATGGATTCGGGCGGGATGCCGTAACCGCAGTCTTCTACGGAGACGCGCACCGCCTCCGCTTCGAGCGCCGTGGAGACGGTGACGGTGGTCCGCTCCGGGCTGTACTTGATGGCGTTGCTGACGAGGTTCGTGAGGGCCTGCGTAATCATGCTCTTGTCAGCCGCGATGGGCGGCAGCCGCATAGATTCGTGTCCGACCAGACGTATGCGTTTTTTCTTGGCGACTGGTTGGAGACACGTCACGGTCTCGCGCACGACATCGTCCAGCTTGAGCGGCAGCCTTGATACATCCTGCCTGTCGGCGGATTCAAGCTGCGCGACCGCGAGGAATGTATTAATCATGCGCGAGAGGCGTTGCGACTCGTTGCGTATGATGCTCAAAAACTCTCTCGATTCCGGGGGCACGTTCTCATCCTGCGCGAGCAGTTCCGCGAAGCCGTTGATGCTCGTCAGGGGCGTGCGCATCTCATGCGACATCAGCGAGATCATGTCGCTCTTTAACTTCTCATACTCTCTGGTGAGCGTCACGTCGCGCACAGTGACGGCCAGACAATGAGGCTGGGCCAACAAACGCGCGTCGCCTTCGCCGCCAGGGTCTTCGATGATGGGCGCGATGCGTAGTTCCATCGTGCGATTGCGCTCCTGGCTCTGAATCTCGCATTGATACGGCTCACCCGTGCGAAAGACCCTGCGGACGGCGATGGCCGGTTCGTCAAAGACGCCGCCGCGAAAATGGTCCAGTAATGTGAAGAGATTGAGCCTCCGCGCAGCTTCCTCCGTCAGCCCTAATGATGCGATGAACGGACGATTGATGTAAGCGATGGTTCCATCCATGTACGCGACGGCGTGCCCGTCTCTCGCTTCGGAAAGCACGCGCGCGTTGCCTCTCTGCTCCGCCAGCAAACCGCTCATCATGCTGACTACTTCCAGGTGGTTCGTCGCCTCGCGCGCCGAGAAAAAATTCAAGCGCGAATCCTTGAGCGGTCGTTTGTGGGCCAACTCACGCTGCAAATCGCGCGCGAGTTGCGCGCCGACGATCCTTAGAATCTCAACGTCGTCTTCATCCAAATCTTGGCGCAGGCGCAGGAGCAACGCGCCGACCGCGCGTTCGTCATGACAGAGAGGGAGAGCCAGTCGCACGCTCCCGTCAACGGACGAAGCATTGGACGAAGCGCCGGACCCTTTGCGAACGCGCGACGCTTGTTCATCAGCGCGGATGATCTTGCCAGCCTTGACGGCTCGCTCGCAGAGGCGCTGGCCCGCGCGCCAGGCGAAGTTGCGGTCTCCCTCAAGCTGTGCCGTCCCGCCGCTCGCCACGCTCCGCAGACGCGCAGCAGAAATCAGAGCGCCCTCTTCATCAAACTGAAAGACCACCGCCTCATCCAGTGGCAGCATCGTTTCCAGCAACTGAAGCCCGCTCCTCAGGCGCGCGCGCGTCGCCTCGCCTTCGATTTTCTGGACCTGCGAGCCTGCGCGCCGGACACTGCGCCCCAGCAACAATTCGATGGACCACAGGCGACGTAATTGGACCACGCAGAAAGCCAGACTCGCGGCCAGCGCCATCGGCGCGAAGACGATGTCTATCAGTAAATTTCTGGAAACGAGCAGGCTCGCCACGCACAGCAGGAGCAGCCCGCCGCCGATGAAGGGAGACGCGCGCCGCGCGCCCAGCCGTTCGACCACAAAGCCCGCACCCGTGCCGACCGCGATAATGAGCAACCCCGCGAGCCAGTTCTGCGGCGTCACCAACTCGCTTGCGCCCGACCGGGGCGCGAGCAAAAATGCTTCCTGCACGGACACCAGCAGGCCCGCGCTCCACAAACCCCACACCACCAGACCGGCGCACAACGCCAGCAAGAGTGAAGCGATTAATGATCTGGAACGAACGACAGTTTTTTGCAAGATGAAATTGAGATAAAGAGCGAGCGGAAAATTTGAAGTGGGAAATAATGGGCAGGCTTGAATCGCCCGGACACATCTCTTTTATACAATGAAAGTGATGAAGGAAACAAGAGCAAGGATGAGATGGCCCATCAATTTGGCTTGAGCGAAGATTAAAGAGGCGTTCACCACCGCAGACACAGAGCGCACAGAGGACGCACAGAGATAAGCATGCAATAACTCTGTGCTGACTCTGTGCGCTCTGTGTCTGCGGTGGTGAATCCCACTATCTCTGACATTCAAGACCAAACTGAACTACTAACTGAGAGCCAAAAGCGCGTTGAGCAGTTCCGCTTCTTCATCTTCGGCCACGGTTCGCAGGTCCAGTAAAACCCTGTCACCCGTGATGCGTGTAATGACGGGCGGCGATGAGAGGCGCAGGATTTCTTCGAGAGCATCCGCCGAGCGGGTTTCGTGGTCAAGCGCGATGAGGGCCGTGGCCGGGTGCGTGGTCGGCGCGGAACCGCCGCCAATGGCGGACTCTCCCGCGATTATCTCGCCGCGCAGGGAGTCGGAGACCGTGCGCTCCCGCCAGCGCTGTAGAAATCCGCGCGCGCGTTCTTCCAGCGACGCATTTGTGAGCGAGAGCATACGCAGGGTGGGCACTTCCGTGAGTGCCGCGCCGCGCCTGTATGCTCCGAGTGTGGCTTCGAGCGCGGCCAGCGCCAGCTTGTCCGCGCGCAGGGCGCGATAAAGTGGATGCCTGCGTAATTGTTGGACCAATTCCGCGCGGCCCACGATGAGACCGGACTGGGCCGCGCCGAGCAGCTTGTCGCCGCTGAAGGAGACGAGGTCTGCTCCGGCCTCTATGGATTCGGCGATGACCGGCTCGCCCGCGAGTCCGTAAGGGCGCAGGTCAAGAAGCGCGCCCGATCCCGCATCCTCGTAAAGAGGGAGACCTGCGTCTTGGGCCAACAACGCCAGTTCATGGAGCGACGGCGCGGCGGTGAATCCGACGATGCGATAGTTTGAAGGATGGACGCGCATGATGAGGCGCGTTTCATCCGTGAGTGCGCGCTCATAATCCGAAAGGCGCGTCCGGTTCGTCGTGCCGACTTCGATCATGCGCGTGCCGGATTGGGCCATCACGTCCGGGACGCGAAAATCTCCGCCAATCTCCACAAGCTCGCCGCGCGAGACGATGGTCTCGCCCGTGCGGGCCATCGTCGTCAGGATGAGCAGCGCGGCGGCGGCGCAGTTGTTGACCACCAGGGCGTCCTCTGCTCCCGTCAATTCGGAGAGCAGTTCTTCCACGCGCGCGCCGCGTTGTCCGCGTGCTCCCGTCTGCGCGTCGTATTCGAGCGTGCAGTAGCGCGCGGCCTCGTCCGCGATGGCCCTGCGCGCAGGCTCCGAGAGCGGCGCGCGACCGAGGTTCGTATGCAGTATCACTCCGCTCGCGTTAATCACACGTCGTAACGAACGCTGCGCCTCAAGCCCGCACACGCGCCCAAGTCTGCGCGCGGCCTCCGCGAGTAAAGCTTCGCGCGAGCCGTCGCCGTTTACTGGTCCAACATTCAAGTTCTGCGCCTGAATCTCCGCGCGTAGCTCTTCGGTCACGGTGCGCGCCAGGTGCGCCAGACGCCGCGCGCCTATCTGGTCGCGTGCGCCGCGCGCCGTCTCCGTGCGCAAGAGCGCATCAACAGAGGGCAGGGCACGCAGGCGGAGGGCCTGCGCGGGAGTTGTCTCTTTGTCTGTCATAGAAAATTTGTGCGTCTCATTTCGGTCCTTGCTGTACGGTAGCATATTCTTTCTCGTGTCGCCCGAGCAATAAAATCTTGAGAGGCTGGCGAGTCTTTTCCACGGCGAGTTTGAAAATTATCCGCGAGTTTGAAAATCATCGTTGACAGGGCGGATTCAAAACGCCTAGACTCGAAAGTGAGGCGCACAACGCGCCCCTTGTGCCCGCCCCGCCTCTCAAAGGAGACCAACCGAAGTGCCAATCCGCGATAATAAACTCGTTCGCGCCAAACAACAGCAACAGCGACAGATCAAATCAAAATATAATCCGACGGGCGAAATTCCGCCGACGATTGAAGAGCAACTCATCAGGCTCGAAGACGACTTACGCAAGCTCAAGATAGAGTTTGACATTTATTTCAACGGCGGAGCCAAGCGCCCGCCTTATGATTTGCGTAATCGCGTCGAGACGATGATTAAACGCATCAGCGATGATCGCACGCTCAACTTCGCGCAACGCTATCACTTCAACACGATTGCCACGCGCTACAACTCTTTCCGCGAACTGTGGCGGCGTTTGTTGCAGGGACGTGAAGAGGGACGCGACCAGGCTGCCGCCGCGAGATTCGCCCTGCATGCCGGGAGACGAGGCGCGGAAGAGCGCACCGTCTTCGTCTGCGACGACGCGCACAGAGACATCACGACCGTCAAAGAAATCTTCCATGCCCTCGTCGAAGCGAAAAGAAGTTGCGGCGAGCCGACGGACGATCTCTCCTTCCCGCGCTTTCACCATCTCATCGCTAACAAGACGGATAAACTAAAAGAGCATCTGGGCTGCGAGAGAGTCCGCTTCTCCATCGCCGTCGAAGACGGTCGCGTGAGCTTTAAAGCGAAAGCTGAGGAAGAAGAATGAAGGAGCGTGAAGAGCAGTGATGAATTATGAATAATGAATGATGAGAGAAAAACTATGCGTCTTGAATAGCCGCACTCTCATCCTTCATCCTTGATCCTTCCTACTTAAACCAGAAGGCGACCGCTTCAACATGGAAGCGGTCGCCTTCTGGTTTTTGACTAGCGCTTCGCGGACACAAGACCGGAAGCGGTCAGTGGCTTTGCTAATGCACAAGCCTTGGGGAGATTACATCTTGGTCACTTTCTCGGCCTGTGGGCCTTTCGGACCCTGCGTGACCTCGAACTCGACTTCCTGTCCCTCTTCGAGGGTCTTGAAGCCGTCGCCCTGAATGGCGCTGTAGTGAACGAAGATGTCCGAAGAGCCTGGCTGCTCGATGAAACCATAACCCTTCGAGTTGTTAAACCACTTGACCTTACCGGTTATTCTAGACATAACGAACGAATCCTCCTACGATTCGGTAAAACTGGCGCGAAAGCTTTTTGAAGGCTTCAGACGCGCCGACCAAAGTTAATGCTTGTGAGCCGGATGCGCTTTTTGATTTGGGGCGCTCCCAGGGAACTTCACAACCAACAAAAAACTGTGTGCAACAATAACGCAGCGAAGGCGTCATCATTACACACAGACGGACGGGGAAAACTTGCTGTAACTCATTTTGGTAACGCTTGCAAATTAAATCATGCGGAGGGAGTTGAAGGACTACCCTGCGTTGAACGGACGGCGCATACTAAATGAAAGCCCGCGAATCTGTCAAGCGAAAAAACATCAAAAAAACAAAAGTCGGATAATTGGACCTCTCACCCTGGGCCAATGGACCGGAAACGATGAATCGAGCGCGACCTCCGCGTTCATCATCATTTCTGGTCCAGTAACTCGCCACCCGGTTTACTTCTTCCCGGCGGCGCGAGCGCGCAGAGAGGCGGGCGCGTTCCGCAGGTCCAATTCCTTGAGGATGTATCCCGCGTCGCCAAACTTGTCCGCCAGAAAGAGCACATAGCGGATGTCCACGGAGATGGCGCGGCCCTTCTCAGGGTTAAAGAAGAAATCGTTGCCGAGACCTTCGTAGTTGCCGTCGAAGATGATGCCGACCTGCTCGCCGCGCCCGTTCATAATCGGGCTGCCGGAATTGCCGCCGATGATGTCCGTGGTGGAGAGAAAATCAACCGGCACGTTCGAGCCGTCCGGGGTTGCGTATGGACCAAAATCCTTCGCACGGAAAAGCTGCTTCAACTTTTCCGGGACGTTGAAAGGCTCGCGCCCAGTGTCCTTTTCGACGACGCCGGAAAGGGTCGTGAAAGGCGTATAGGTGACGGCCTCGCGCGGGACGTAGCCCTTGACTTCGCCGTAGGTGAAACGCAACGTGCGATTGGCGTCAGGGTACGGCTTGACGCCGCGCATCTCGCTCATGCCCGCGACGAGTCTCGGACGCCAGCGCGCGACCGTCGCGTTGAAGACCTGCGTGCGCGCCTGACCTTCTCTGGCGAGGTCGCTTATCTCCGTCGAGAAATCAATGAGCGGGTCATGCAGTTCGCGCAGTTGCGCGGCGGACATGTCGAAGAGTCCTGAGAGAGTTTCGGCAGTGCCGAAGCGTTTGCTCTCAACGACGGCCCGCGCGAAATCCTCTTCGGCGCGTCGCCTCGCTTCACCCTGAAGATTGCCGAAGCGTTTTTCCAGAGCCTGTATCTTTTGCCCCGCTGGCAACTCGTCCGCTTTTTCGAGCAGGTGTGTGAGCACTTCACGCTCGGACACGACATTGCGTTCGGCCAGCGCGGGAGCGATGCGCGGGCGCAGGCGTTGGGCGGACGCGATTAATGCTGCATTGCGTTCGGCCTGCGGCTTCTCCTTCTCGACGGCTATCTGCTGCGCGATGGAGGCGATGCCGATGAGGTCGCTCGACTCGACCAGTTGACCGACGAGCAGATCGCGCTGAGCCGTGGTGAGAAGTTCCTCGTAAGTTTTGGCGAGCGTCGGCAGGACATCTCCGTACTTGGCCTTGCGCGCGGGGTCTTCATTCACCCAGCGCGTGAAGGCTGCCTCTTCCGCGCGTTTCTTCTCGACGATGTTGGCGCGGCGCATCGCCAGCACGGAGCCTTCAAAGTCTTTGAGTGCGTTGCTGAAACTGAAGATGGCGCTCTGAAGTTTGATACGCAGCGCGGGGTCTGTCTTGCCAGCATTTCTCAAAGCCTCTATCTGTTGTGTGAAGAGGTCAATCTGGAGCGGCAAGACCACGTCCTGGTTGTAGGCGACCGAATAGCTCTCGCGGTATCTGCGCGTAGAGCCTGGATAACCCATGACCATCATGAAGTCGCCTTCTTTGATTCCGCCCATAGAGATTGGCAGAAACTTTTTCGGCTTGAAGGGAACGTTGCTCGCGTTGTAATCAGCGGGCTTGCCGTCCGGTCCGACATAGGCGCGCATGAAGGTGAAGTCGCCGCAGTGCCTGGGCCACTCGAAGTTGTCAGGGTCGCCGCCGTAGAAGCCTATGGCCTTGGGCGGCGCGTACACGATGCGCACGTCGCGCAAAGTGAAATAAGTAAACTGGTAATAGGAGAGACCCTCGTTCAAAGGCAGGATACGCACGCTCGTGCCGTCCGCCTCGTGCGCGCCCGCAGCCTCAAGCGCGCGAATCTTGGCCTGAATCGCTGTGTTGCGCTCGACCGCAGGCATCGTGTCGTTGATGCCTCCGAGGACATCGCTCGTCACGTCCTTAATCTCCTGCGTCAACTGAACGGTATATTCCTTGGCGGGCAATTCTTCCGCGCGCGAGTGGGCCAGATAACCATTCGTCGCATAGTCCTTCGTCTGATCGGAGGCGGCGACGAGCGCATCGAAGGCGACGTGATGGTTCGTCAGCAGCAAGCCTTCGGGCGAGATGAATTCACCTGTCCCACCGCCGACGATGACTATCGCATCTTTGATGCTCACGCCGTTTGGATTGTAAATGTCCGTGGCGGGAATCTTAAGACCGCGTTGGGCCAACTTACTGAAAGGAAGCTGTGCGATGGCGTCCGGCAGATACATGCCTTCGTCGCCATGAACGCGCACGGCAATGAACGTGAGAGAGA
>DASYML010000043.1:0-16002 GCA_036009045.1 Pyrinomonadaceae bacterium | reverse complement strand
CTTGCCCGTGCCGCTCTCGCCCTCTATCAAAACGGAAGCGTCCGAAGCGGCGGTCGCCCGTATGATGTTGAAGATTCGGAGCATCTTCGGACTGCGGCCAATCATCCCGAAGACCTCGCTCTCACCCGCCAGTGTGCGCTTGAGCGTCCGGTTCTCGCGCGTCGTCGCGGCAAACTGGAGCGCGCGTTCCGCCAGCATCAAAGCCTGGTCGGGCGTGAAGGGCTTCTCCAGATAGTAATAAGCGCCCCGCTTGATGGCATCTATGGTGATGTCCAGGGAGCCGTGCGCGGTCATTAAAATCACTTCCGTGTCGGGCTGCTCGCTCTTGATGCGAGCGAGCAAGTCCATCCCGCTCGAATCTGGAAGTCTGAGGTCTGTAAAGACCAGATCGAAGGGAGAGCCGCCCAGCAGGTGTGCCGCCTCCGTCACGGTCTGCGCGGTCTCGACCGTGTAGCCCTGCTCTTCAAAAATCAGTTCTAATGCTCCGGTCACGCTTGTCTCATCGTCAACCAGGAGGATTCTGCCTCTTGTCCGTTTCTCTCCCTTGCGCGTACTCATCCTCGTCTCACCTTTGTCAAAAATGTAGTTCTCAAAATTAAGGGGGCCATCTAAGATTATTCAACTGCGAGAGACGCCCACAGGCTGCGAGCCGTTGACTGCGGTCGCTGTGCCCTCATATTCTGAGGGTAACTGGACCTCTATCGTCGTGCCTTGATGCTGGCTGCTCTCAATCTTAATTTCGCCGTGATGCTGTTCGATAATCTTTCTGGCATACGGCATGCCGAGTCCGAGACCCTGGCTCTTGGTCGTATAAAACGGCTCGAAAATATTCCGTGCCTGCTCCTCCGTCATCCCTGAGCCGGTATCCGTAATCTTCAGAGAGAGCACTCCGCCTTCCGAACTCTCGGTCCTGACGATCAGCTTTCCACCGTCGGGCATGGCCTGAATCGCATTGAGCAGCAGGTTGAGCAAAGCGGCGCGGATGGAGGCCGCGTCGAGCATCCCGGTCGCGCCCGGTTGGCCCAGGTCAAGCTCGACCGAGACCTGATTCGCGGCGATTTGCGGTTCGAGCAGGTGGAGGGCATCTGTAATCAGATGATTGAGGTCTACGGGGCGCGGGGCGAGTCTCAGCGGTCGCGCGAAGTCCAGAATCTGTTCGGCGGTGTTGGACAGGTTATTGATCGTGTCTATGATTTTATCAATCAGCGAGACCTCGCCCTCTGTCAGTTTCTCCGCCACCTTGTTTTTCAGGTGCATCGCATAAAGGCGCAGGCCCGCGAGCGGATTCTTGACTTCATGCGCGACGTGCGCGGCGACCTTTCCGAGCGCCGCTATCTTCTCGTTATGCGCGAGCCGCGCCTGCATCTCGCGCAACGTTTTCTCGCTCTGTCGCTCGCTGGTCAAATCTTTGATGATGCCCAGATAGCCCGGCAACTGGCCGTCCGATTTGCCGATGAGCGGCGTCATGACGAGCGATGCGATGAACGTGCTGCCATCAGCCCGACCCAACTCTATTTCTAACTGGTGGCGGCCCAACGCCTGCGCTTGCAGCCCACACTTGAGCAAGAATTCCCTGCCTTTGCTCTGATCGTAAGAGGCCATCAGTCTTTCCGCATGTTGGCCCAACATCTGCTCTGCGCGATAGCCGAAGATGGTTTCCCCGCCGAGATTGAAGAGCGTGATGAGACCTTCCGTGTTGATAGCGACGATGGCGTATTCGGTAGAGCTATCGAGCACCGTGTTCAGGAAATTATGGGCCTCTGCCAACTCAGCCGTGCGCTCAGCGATGCGAAGTTCAAGATGCTCCGCGTGGCTTTGAATCTCCCGTTCGAGCCTGTCCTTCTCATCCATTAAACGCTTCTTTTCAACCCCTCTGGAAACGGCCTTGATGAGCACTTCCTTCGTCACGGGCTTGTGCAGAAAGTCGTAAGCCCCTGCCCGTATCAACTCCGGTATCTGCGAGGAATTCGGCTCTCCCGTCGTCATGATGACCGGAATGTAAGACTCGCTTGCCTGTATCTGCTTGAGCACATCAATGCCGCTCTTGCCGGGCAGGAAGATATCAATCACGGCGACACTTATCTGTGTCCGGTGGAGAATCTCCGACGCTTCGTTAAAATTCTCTGCGGTCTGCACGACGTATCCGGCACGCCTGAGAAACTCCGCCATCGTCCAACGGATGCTCGGCTCGTCTTCCACCAGTAACACAGTCGCAGACTCGTTCATGTTCATACAGCTAAACTCTCGAATTCAACAGTCTCATGCGAACCGACCGCCGGTAGCTCCATGCGGAAGCGTGTATAACTGCCCTTCTCGCTCTCCACCGTGATGTTGCCGCCGTAGGCGCGTATGATTCCGAAGCTGAGGCTCAGGCCGAGGCCCGTCCCGCCGTCGAGCCGCTTCGTCGTGAAGAACGGATCGAAAACTTTATCAATGATTTTCTGGTCCATTCCCGTACCGCTATCAAAAAACTCCAGGCAAACTTTCCGCTCATCTCCTTCAACGACGGCACGCCCGCTTATCCGCAGGACTTTCTTCCCGGAGGATTTCGCTTTCAAGGCATGATGCGCGTTACTAATCATGTTGACCATAACCTGGCGGAGCCGCGAGCTATCGGCCCAGACGAGGGGCATCTTGACGGGCAACTCGATGCTCACCGTAATGCCGTCCTTATCCAACTGGTGGCCGAAGAGCGCCAGCGAAGACGCGATGGTTTCCGCGAGGTTGACGCGTGTGGATTTGGGCGCATCCTGACGAGCGAAGGTCAACAGGCTGCGAACTATCTCCGCGATGCGCTCGCCTTCGCTGATAATGCGGTCGAGCATCATTCGTTGCGTCTCGGTGCGCGCCACCTCATCGTCCTTCAGCAGTTGCGCGAAGTTGATGATGCCGTTGAGCGGATTATTTATCTCGTGCGCGACGCCCGCCGATAGCTCTCCGATGGACGCCAGTTTTGATGATTGAAAGAGTTGACGCTGCATCTCATCCTTCTCTGCTTCGAGTTGCTTGCGCCTGGAAATATCGTGGATGAAGATGATGATGAGCCGCTCTTTCTCCGTCGAAATCGTGTTGGATGAAGCGGCGACGGGCAGCCTGACGCCCGCAGCGGTTTGAATCGTCAACTCCCTTTTCTCTGCGAGCGAACCATTGAGAGCCTTGACCAGTTCTTCGGGCGTCGAACCCTCGCTGATGCCCCATCCCAGTTCACGAATATCTTTGCCGATGACTTGCTGTCGCCGGTAGCCGAGCATCGCGCCGAACTTGTTATTGACCTCCAGCAGTTTGTGATCCGAAGCCGTCAGCACCGCGATACCGGCTACCGCATGCTCGAACAGAGACCGATAGCGCTCCTCGCTGGCGCGGAGCTTGCGTTGCTGGCTATTGAACAGCCGGAGCAGAATCGTAATCACGACGATATCCACCATCGTCGAGATAAAATAGTGCTCGATGCGCTGCTCAAGATTCCAACGCTCGGCGGCGTTGCTCAAATAATGCGCGTCAATCCAGGTAAAGACGGGAGTGCGTAAGACCTGTTCCCAGGTGAAGATGACGATTGTAGTCACCAGAACGGTGAAGGCGATGAAGAAAAGATTGAGCCTGAGAGTAGAGCTCTTTTTCATGTCTCGTGTCGGGTTAAAAGACATAGAGCACAGTGTTGTGGACGGTCGTTGAGGGGACTTATGTGCATCCCTAAACATCCGCCGGATGCTCCGGTTGAAGCGTCATCCAGCGACACTATCCCGGTTGACGAACGGCTGCGCGTATTTTTTGCGCCAGACTTATTATCATCCGGGGTGAGATGCTTTTTTAGTAAAGGTCGCTCAAGATATCGCGTTGGGGAGTGGCGCTTCTCATGCCGACTGGCAAGCTTGATGCTTACGATTTGCGAGAATCATTATACAAAGAGTCGGTATGAAGTCAATTCCGAATTGGACCAATTACTGGACCAGTAATTGGTCCAGTGATGGAATCGCTATTTCGGCCTACACTTACCGGGATTGGCTTAATGAGGGGTGAGGACCGTTTCGCTTTGAGGGCGCGGCGTGCGCTCCGGGTCAAACGTTTGATCCCACGTTAATCCCTCTCAACTATAGCGGTTTGCAATTGCGTATGACCTTTGCGCCTTGGCGTGCGACTGTTTCTCGCTGGTGGCGCCAAGGCGCAAAGTAAAACCAGACTGTTCCCGATAATGGTCTCATCCAATCGCAAACGACTATAAGGACCCCCTTTGAGTCCGCCAGGAAATTAACCGGGGCGATGTATTTCGCGCGTCACTCACCGGACTGTCACTCCGACAGCAGAGCATCTCCTCGCTCTCATGTCTTCGCAGTACCTATGTAGTTCAGCCTTGGCACGAGCCGGGCTTGAACTGCCCTGAAGAAAATCTTTACCGCGCAGGAGCGTAATAAAATGAATTCGTTGAATCCCGAAAGACGTTGGAAGGCAGTCCTCATACTGCTCTTGGTTTTCGCCCTCAGCCCCCTGGCCGTCAATAGAGGACTGGCCTCCGGCGGCGAGAAGGGCCTTTTTGAGTTCGTCGGCCCCATCGAAACTCTGCCCAATAATTCGAGCCTGATTGGCGATTGGACCGTGGGCCGTCGCGTCGTACACGTCGGCACGGCGACCGTGATTGATGATGAGAGCGGTCAACCCGTGATCGGCGCGACCGTCGAGGTCAAAGGCACTGTGCGCGCAGACGGTTCTGTGGATGCTACCAAGATAGAGGTCAAAATCGGCGCGTCGGCAACTCCTTCACCGACTCCAACGGGTTCACCGACGCCTTCCCCGTCGCCCACGCCTTCGCCCTCGCCCGGATGCGAGGATTTCAAAGGCACTATCAAGAGCCTGCCGAATACCACAGGGTTCATCGGAGATTGGACAGTGGACGGGCGCATCGTCCATGTCACGAACGGTACAGTGATTAGAAATGACGACGGGGCCACGACCGCCGTCGGGGCTTTCGTAGAGGTCAACGGTTGCCAGCGCCAGGACGGCTCGATAGACGCGACCGGCATAGAGGTCAAGCGTGCCGCTTCAAGCAAGCCCGGCGAGCCTTGCATGAGCATCTTCGGGGCCGTCCAGAGCCTCCCCGGCACGGCGAATTTCGTCGGCGACTGGACCATTGGTGGTCGCACCGTTCACGTCACCGCGAGCACGCTCATCAAGACTGAGCATGGCACAGTATCTGTCGGCTCCTTCGTCGAGATTAAAGGCTGCCTGCAAACGGACGGCACTTTCAACGCCAGCATTATCGAAGTTGAAAGAGCTTCGGACGATAATCCGCAGCCAAGCTCTTTCACAGAGTTCTTCGGCGCGATTCAGACCTTGCCGAGCGCCAACGGCCTGATTGGCGATTGGACCGTCGGCGGGCGCACCGTGCATGTCTCTGCGGGCACGCGCATAGAGCATCTTTTCCGCCCGCTCGTTATCGGCGCTTTCGTCAAGGTCGAAGGGACGATTCAGCCGGACCAATCCATCAACGCCTCCGAAATCAAGGTCGCGCGCAGCAACGACACGGACCACCGCATCAACTCCTTCGAGGTCTTCGGTGATGTCAACGCGCTGCCCGCCGGGCCGCCCTTCATAGGCGATTGGACGGTCAACAACCTGACGGTCCACGTCACCGCCGCGACGGAGGTCGAGCAGGAAGCTGAGCGTCCGTTGCTGATAGGCTCGCGCGTGGTCGTGATAGGCACGCAGCGCACGGACCAAAGCATTGATGCCATCAAGATAGCCGTCCTCAAGCCTGTCACCCAGGCGCAGGACTTCGTCGGCCAGAACTACGAGGACTTTCTCAACCGCAAAGCCGAAGACGGAGGGCTTGATTACTGGTCCAGCCAGATTACGAAGTGCGGAGACGATGCCTCCTGCATTGACCGACGGCGCGTTGAAGTCTCGGCGGCCTTTTTCCTCTCGAAGGAATTTCAGCAGACGGGCTATTTCGTTTACCGCTTCTACCAGGCTTCTTTCGGGCGCATGCCGAAGTTCGTAGAGTTCCTGCCGGACACCAGGGCCATCGCCATGAACAACGATAAAGGCGAAGCTGAAGTCGAGAAAAACAAGGGGGCGTTTGCTGACGATTTTGTGCGGCATCCGGCGTTCGCCACGCTCTACGATTTGAAGACGAACGTAGAGTATGTGGACCTGCTCTTCGCCAACGCGGGGGTCACGCCGAACCAGTCGGAACGCGATGCGCTGGTGAATGGGTTGAACAACGGGACGGAGACTCGCGCCACGGTGTTGCGGAAGGTGGTGGACAATCCGGCCTTCTTCCAACAGGAGTTCAACAGCGCCTTCGTGCTCATGCAGTACTTCGGCTATCTCAGGCGCGACCCGGAAAAGGGAGGTTATGATTTCTGGCTCAGCATCATGAACAGGCTCAACGGTGATTTCAAGAAAGCCGACATGGTCAAAGCCTTTATCATCTCCGCAGAATACGAGGACCGCTTCCGGCATCATTGATTAACGTGAGTTCGACGTCAGAGGCTAACTGAAAAGCCGTCTATGCCCTGTAAGGGCTGAATATGATAGCCGTGGGTAGCGCCCCCGGTTCTCTCAACACCACACATAACGACCCTGAAGGGGTCACACCTCAACCTTGAGTGTGCGACCCTTTCAGGGTCGGCTGCTATGTTGGACCAGTAACCGGGGGCGCTGCCCCGGCTCTCATATGTATCCACTGACGCGGATAAGCTTGAAGGGTTTGCTCTGCCTGACATCGAACTCACGTTTGATTAACTTCGTCAAGACGCCGGGCGAAAACAACAACTGACATCCGGGGGGCATTCATCAACAGGAAAGCCCCCGGATGTTTGCTTTTCTGACCTTCTTTACTTCTTGGCGAGTTCGTAAAACAACTGGCCTTCAAAGACGAACCGTCGTCTCTCTCCTGTTTGATAATCCACAACAGAGCGTCGTCTGACTTTCAATCCGGCGCTCTCTATCAGACCTGACATCTCTGCGGGTCTGAAGACGTGGCCGCTCGAATGTATCAGGGTCTCGCCTATCTGCCAGCTAAAAGACACGTCCCCGTTCAGTTCAGACGGGCGCAACAGGTCATAAATCGCGCGCCCGAAAGCAGGCAGCCATCCATAGGCTCGCGCGTTGTAACGATTATTCACATCAAGAAAGAGTTGGCCCTGCGCCGAGAGCAAAGCGCCCATTTTCCGCAGGGCCGCCACGCGCTGCGCGGAGTTAGCGACAAGCCCCAGCACATTCCACAGGCAGGTGATAACATCGAATCGCTCCCCCGCGTCCGGCAAGTCCTCCGCCGCCACAGGCCAGACGCTCGCGGCGGGTTGGAGGCGACAACGGTCCGCCATCTTTTCACTCGGGTCGGAAAGCACGAGGCGTGGGAGTGAGAGCGCCGCCGCCAGTCGCGCGGCGCGCAATCCGTCGCCCGAACCGACATCCAGCAAAGAGTTTGCCTGGGGCGAGATACGCTGAAGTATGATACGGTCAACCGCGCTCAGATAAGCCGCCCGCGTCTCAGAGTATGAGCGGAAATATGGCGACAGCCTATCGTATGACGTGTCCAGATTAGTGGTTCCCTTCATCCGACCGGCTTCTACTATTTCGATTCCGGCTCATGCCACATAAAAGGCTTTTCAACGGGCATCCTCGGACCAATTATCCTTTAAGGGCACGGCCCGTTTGATTAAGAGCCTTTCACCTAACTCAACATTGGTGAGAACCTCAACGATTCTTTCCGAGGCATGCCCGTCGCCGTAAGGGTTAGCCAGTCCTTCCAGCGATTGCAGAAAATCTGTGTCCAGCGCACGCCGCGTGCATTCCAGAATCGAGTCTCTGGTCGGGGCTGCGTTGAGAACATTACGCGCCTGCTCGCGGCCCTGCTGCCGCCGACCGATATTGACCGCAGGCTTTTTGAGCGAGGCCGTTTCCATGATGCCGCTGCTGGAGTTGCCCATCAACAGGTCAACCTCCTTGAGCAAACTCCAATATCTCAAAGAGCCGAGGTTGATAAAAAGGTGTGTGTTGAGACGCCCCCGGCAGACCTCTTGCGCGCGGCGGATTAATGCGCGGCTGCCCGCGTCGGCGTTGGGAAAACTGAAGATAATCTGCTGCGGCATCTTTTCGAGCGCGGCAAAGACCGCATCGGCTTCGACGGTCGTCTCCCGCTCAAGCGTCACCGGATGATACGCGACCATGATAGTCGGCTGGTCCAGTTTGAGCTTCAACTCCGCTTCAACCTGCTCACATGAGAGAAGCGTTTGACGACGCAGATGGTCCAGCGAGGGCGCGCCGACGCGATGCACGCGCCAACTCTCTTCTCCCATCGCCAGCACTCTTCGGCGCGCTGTTTCTGTTGTGGTGAAATGCAGGTGCGAGAGCTTTGTCAGCGCGTTGCGCACAGCGTCGTCTATCGCGCCCTCGCTGACTTCGCCGCCCTCTATATGCGCCATCGGGATTCTGAGCGCGAGCGCGACCGCCGCAGGGGCCAACATCTCGTAACGGTCGGCAATCAGCAGGAGCAAATCCGGCCTCAGCCGTCCGAGGATGTCCGCGAGGCTCAGCGCGGCCAGGCCGATAGTCTTCGCCATGCCTATATCCGTGTCGGAACTGAGCAGGCATTCGATTCCTTCTTCGACGGTGAAACCATCCCGCGTGATTTCATTGACGGTCAACCCGAACTCCGGCGACAGGTGCGGGCCGAGCGCGAGGATTCTCAAGTCCACCTCCGGCTTCGATGATAAATCCCTGAGCGGCCAGTAGAGGTGGCCGTAATCGGCGCGCGAAGTAGTGACCGCAGCTATTCTTCTCTTCTTTTGCTTCATCCGGGTAGCCTGCTTCGAGATGTGCAGTCTATCAGGAGTTGCTTCTCAACCAGTAGTGGTCCAGTTTGAAATGCTGAACCAATATCCACCAGCACTCTAATTTCAAACTGAACCGCCACAGATAACGGCGTCACATCTGCTATCTACATTCAGCGTTGTTGTCAGTGCAGGACACTGTAGGAAAACACACCCGCCTCCGATTTTCGGATGTCTATTCGAGAGATGAACGAATGTTTGCTTTTCATGCTACGCCTCACAACTCATTCAATTCCACGCCTCGATAGCTTCTCTTTCATCATTGTGTAACCGACTTATTTCTTTGCGCCTTTGCGTGAGATTCCGTCTCTCTTATTAATGGACCAACCAACATGAAAATTGCTGTAGATTGAATGGCAATTGAGTGTCAGGGGAAGAGGAGCGTGACCAGTGTGATGACGGTGGCGGTGATGAGAGATTGACGATGGATGCGTTGTGAGTTGCGGCGTAACTGTTCGTTGAGATGGGGGTCGTCAATGCGTTCTTCGCCGTGGTCCAGGTTGCGCGTCTCGCGTGCGGCGAGAGAGATGCAGGTCTTCTCTCTGGCTTGCAGGAGGCCCAGACCGGCTATCCAGATGGGGAAGAAGATGATGAGGCGGGACCAGCGCGGCGCGGAAAAAATTACCAGCACGAAGGCCGCCGCGACGCCGACGACGAGCGCGACGATGCCCAGGAGTCGTCTTTTGCGCTGCTCGCGCGGGCCTATGTTGATGGCGTCGGATGGCATCTCTTCAAGGCTCAAGGTCGGAGGGCATTTCGTTGATGCTCAGGGCTTGTCCGCGCGTAAGGTGGCGAGCGGTTGCCCGGCGGTCACGCGGTCGCCAACGCGCGCGCTGATGGCGCTCACGGTCCCTGCTGAAGAAGCGCGGGCGGCGACCGTCTCTTCGCGCGGCGCGAGGGGTGGCGGGTTGTTTTGTTTCTGGTCCGGCTGGCGCGCGGCGAGCAGGCCAGACTCCGCGCTTCTCTTCGCATCCTGCGCGTGTTGCAAGCGCTGTTGGGCGTGTTCATACAGGGCACGCTCGCCGTCCAGTTGGCCCTGCGAGGCATCGCCCGAAGCGACGAGCGGGGTGAGGCGTTCGACTTCGGCTTGATGACGGACGGCTTCCGCACGCGCGGCATCTATCTCCGTATCAGCCGCTTTGAGATTGCGCGCGGCGCGAGACTCCGCGCTCTCGCCCGGACTCGGAGTCACCAGGGGCGTCTCGCTACGCACGGCGATCTCCACGATGGTCGCGCCTTCGTTGACGGACGCCCCCTCACTCACAAGGACACGGCGCACCTCGCCCGCCGCCGGAGCGTTGACGACGATGATGCCGCGCGCGTCATCATTACTGGTCCTGCTTTCATTCGATTGACATGACGCGGAGAAGAGAGCGAGCGTCGCCAACGCTAAGGCGCACAGCGCGGCCCTCAGCTTTGTGGTCGAGTTAGACGATGAGAGATTACCTGTCATTCGTTCTGACTCCCGCAGCCGTGCTGGCAGGCGCTGTTTTCTCAGGCATCAACAGCGCGCCCGACTGGCTCGCGTCGCGCGCGTTTGGCGGGCGCAACTCAAGCTCGCGTGTGGGCGTGTCCGTGCGTACCGCGACGTGATTGGCTTGAAGAGTGTTGCCGGTGGCGCGCTCGAATTCCGCGATGGCTTTGTTCAAATCGGTCTGCGCTTGCAGTTCGCGCCCGCGCGCGGCGAGCAGTTCGTTCTGTCTTTGCAGGACCAGAAAAACGGTCGTCGTTCCGGCTCTGAATTGCCTCTGCTCGCTTTCATAAAGTTGCTCGGCTGAAGCACGCGTCGCAGCGGCGGAAGCGAGACGCGCTTCGGCTGAGCGCAAAGCCTGCGTAGAGTTACGCACGTCCGCCTCAATCATCTGTTCTTGCTGCGCCCTCTGATTGCGGATGCCCGTTCCCTGTGCGAGCGCGCGGCCAAGGTTGGCTTGAGCGGTCCGGTTGCGCAGTGGAAGTTCTACGCGCACGCCGACGCGGTAAGTCGGATAGTCCGCTTGAATTAGATTCGTGAGCGATTGCGGGAGACCACCGATGAGGTTCGGATTGACTGAACCCGTGGAAGTCGTCGTGCTGAGCGGCGGCAGCCCCGCCAGTGTGGATAACTGGTTGACGCGGGCGCGTAACTCCGAGTTGGAACTGGTGCTGGTGGTCCCGCTCGGCGTCGTCGGCGCTCCGGCGAGGCCGGTGGCGGTGTAGGTTCCAATCAGATCAATCTGGGGTTTGGTCAGGTCGCGGTAGTATCGCGCGTCAATCTCGTTGATTTCGGCGTTGGTTTGAAGTTGGGCCAACTCCGGGCGATTGCTGATGGCCGCGCTCAGGGCTTGCTCAAGCGGGACGCGCGGCGCTTCGAGGTTGACGGGCGTGACGGGCGTCAAGGGGCGCGACCAGAGGGCTGCGGTGCGGTCTGGCAGGATGAGCGTCTTGAGTGTGTTTTCCGCGCGCGTGACGGCCTCCTGCGCGGTGTAAACGTTTTGCTCGAAGCTCGTCACCTGCGTACTCGCGGCGATGATGTCAACGGGTGCGAGGACGCCTTTCGAGACGAGCCGTTGATTGCTCTCAAGCTGCGTGCGCGCCTGCTTCACGGCGTCTATCTGGACCTGTAAATTCCTGAGCGCGAAAACAAGGTCCCAGTAGGTCTGCTCGACCTGCGAGATGACTTCAATGGCGCGCTGGCGAAACTGCGCGTCGCTCAAAGAGAGATTCTTTTTGGCGATTTCGATGGTGCGGCGATTGGTGTCTATGCGGAGGCCGCGCCAGAGCGGCTGCGTGTAGGTGAAGGTCAGCGCAGCGGGATACTGCGGGTTGAGCGTCGCGTTCTGGTTGTTGGTCGTCAGTCGCGTCGAAGAAAAATCCAGTTGGTAAGAGCCGCCCGCGTATGGAGAATAGCCGCCGAAGCGTGCGGAGCCGGTCATGTCCTTCTGCTTGACAGAGCCGTTCTGCGCTCCGCCAAGAGTTGAACTGGTCGGAGTAGTGCGGCTCTCGTAATAATTTTCGGATGAAATCAACGGGTCGTAGACGCCGCGCGCGGCCTGTAAATTATATTCCGCAATCTGCACGTCTATGCGCGAGCCGTCAATGTCGTTGTTGTTTTGCAAGGCGAGCGCAATCGCTTCTCTCAGGGTCAACGGGTGTTGGTCAGAGGTGTCAACGCCGACGCGCTCGGCGCTCGGCAGAGGTCGCGGGGGCGCTTCAAAGTTGGGCGCGACGGGCGGCGGCTCCGTTGGCAACTCTGCGGGCGCGATGCCGCCTGAGGCTCCGACGTTCTGGCCGGGCGTCTGCTGGACTCCGTTGGCTGGCGCGTTGCCTTGAGTCGCGCCCGGAGTCGCACCCGTCTGGGGCGCGTTGGTTCCGGCGGGCGTGGACGTTTGCGGCGCGGCCTGTCCGGGCGCGGTCTGCTGCGAGGCGTTCGGGACCTGCGGCGAGGGCGGGCGTGGTCCCTGCGTGTTGGGAGTCGTTTGCTGTCGCTCCTGCTCGACGCCCGTCTGTGGCGAGACGCTTTGCTGCGTATCATTGCCGGGCCGCACGGGAGCAGACGAAGAGTTTGGCGGCAGCGCCGTGGTCGAAGGCGAGGCAGCGCCCGGTCGTCTCGGTTGCTGGCCCTGAGGTGAAGTGCCCGCTGGCGGCGATTGCTGCGGCGTTGAAGATGAAGGCGTCTGCGGGGTCTGCGCCCTGAGCGTCGCGCAGGGTGCGGCCATCATCGTCGCGCTGACGAGCATGACGATGCACGCGCGTGGCGAAATCATCTCTACCAAACGACGGCGCACATCTTCACAATAACGGCGCGCACTTTTAATCACCTGAGGCTTCATCCACATACTTATCCTTTGCGGCTCTGCGAGCGACCGGCTTCGCAACTTTCGGGTTGCGTTGAAAGATGCTGGCGAGACCCGCGAAATTTTCTTTGAGACGACGCCCCGCGCCGCCCGTAAAGTTATTGAAGCGCGCGCCAGCATAGGCCCACACGCGCGACTCTTTGGCGTCTTCAAAGAGCGAGTAGAAGACGGGCACGGCGAGCAGCGTGAGCAACAGGCAGAGGCTCTGCCCCCCGACGACGAGGACGCCTATCGAACGGTTCGTGGCCGCGCCCGCGCCGCTCCCGATGATGAGCGGAATCATGCCCGCGACGAGCGCGATGGTCGTCATCAAAATCGGACGCAAGCGGTCGCGGTTGGCTTGCAGGATAGCGCTGTAACGTTCCATGCCGTGCGAGCGCAGTTCGTTCGTGTGGTCAATCTGCAAGATGGCGTTTTTCTTGACGATGCCGAAGAGCAGCAGGATGCCGAGCGCGGAAAAGATGTTGAGCCGTTGGCCCGCGATCATCGTCGAGAGCAGCGCGAACGGAATCGAGAGCGGCAGCGTCAACAGGATCGTCACCGGATGTATGAACGACTCGAATTGCGCGGCGAGAATCAGGTACATGAAGATGAAGGAGAGCATGAAGGCCAGCATGAAAGATTGATTCGCGCGCTGTAATTCCTTCGATTGTCCGGTCACGCCCGTTCTATAACCCGCGTCCATGTGGAGGTCCGCCGCGTAACGCTGGACTGCCGCGAGGCCGTCCGCCTCCGAACCGTTCGGCGCAAAACTCGCGGTGACAGTGACCTGTCTCTGACGGTTGAGACGGTCAATCGAAGCGGGACTCTCGCCCTCTTCCAGACGCACGAGTTTTTCCAGACCGACCGTCGCGCCCGTCGCGGACGAGACAGTAAAGTTGCTCAAGTCCTCGCGCGTGCGCCGGAATTCCTCGCTCGCGCGCACGACTACATCATACTGGTCAGAGCCTTCGCTGTAAGTGGTGACGCGTTGCCCTGCGGAGAGCGCGTTGAGCGCCTGCGCCACGTCGCCCGCCTTAACGCCGAGGTCCGCCGCGCGCTGGCGGTCTATGATGATTCTCACTTCCGGGCTGCTCAGTTGGAGCGAGCGGTCCGCGTCACGAAAGTTTTTATCCTGCTTGATACGCTCGACCAGCTTGTTCGAGTACTCATCGAGCTTTTGAATATCTGGTCCACTAATAAAGTAGCCCAGGGAAGAGCCGCCGCGACCGCCGCCGCCGATGCTCGCCCCGATGGATGAAGTGCCCGACGCCGTGATGACGTACTCTTTCGGATACTTCCTTTTGCGTATCATGTCGCGCGTCTGCTGAATCAAATCCGTCTGCGAATACTTGCGCTCTTTGACCGGCAGGAGCCTGACAGAGACGGAGCCTGAGTTCGGCGCTGTCTGGCCGCCGCCGCCGCCCGCGTTGACGAGCGTACTCTCGACGCCGGGAATCTGTTCGCGCACGTCGCGCGCGATACGCTCAAGCACGGATTGCGTCGCCGGGAGGCTCGTGCCCTGCGGCATACGCAAAGAGACTTGATAGGCGGACTCGTCCTCATCCGGCAGGAAGTTGTAACCGACCACTTTGTAAAGCGGCCAGATAGACGCGACGACGATCACGCAGACGAGGATGACGACCCAGCGATGCGCCATTGACCACCTCAGCATCCACATGTAAGTGCGATCAATCGGGCGATAAAAACGTCCGCCCTTGGATGACGCGTGCGCCTTCTCTTCGTCTTTACTAGCGACCCTCTCATGCTCTGGCTTGTGCCCGTCAGCATCGCCGTCGCCGCCCGCGCCTGCCGGCAAGCCTTCGGGCGTGACGGACTCCTTCGGCGGCTTAATCCAGCGCGCCGCGAGCATCGGCGTGAGCGTAAAAGAGACTATCAGGCTGACGGCAATCGCGGCGGCGCTTGTCAGACCGAACGAAGACATGAAGCGACCGACGATGCCAGACATAAAGCCCACGGGGATAAAGACGGCGAGCAATGAAAGCGTCGTCGCCATGACCGCGAGACCAATCTCGCGCGTGCCTTCAATCGCGGCCTGATAAGGATGCAATCCTTTCTCTTCGACAAAGCGATAGATGTTTTCGAGGACCACTATCGCGTCGTCTATGACGATGCCGACCATCAACGTCAGCGCGAGCAGCGTCATCTGGTTGAGCGAGTAGCCGAGCGCCGCGATGAGTGCGAAGGCGGAGATGATGGAAGTCGGAATCGCGAGCGCGGCGATAATCGTTGAGCGGAAGTTCCACAGGAAGAGAAAGACTATCAGTGCGGCGAGCAGGCCGCCTACGACCAGATGTTCTTCTATGGAATGCAAAGACGTTTCGATAAATTCCGACTGGTCGCGCGTGACGGCGATTTTGATGTCCGGCGGAAGCAGCGGTTGAATCTCCGCCATGCGCTGCTTGACGCCTTTGATGACGGCGATGGTGTTCGCGCCCGATTGCTTGCGGATGCCCAGCGAGACGGAGGGCACGCCGTTGAGCGACGCCGCAGAGGTCGGGTCAACGCCGCTGTCTTCGACCCGACCGATGTCTCTCACCTTGACGGGGTAACTCTTCCTCGTCGTAATCACGATGTCGTTAAAATCTTCGACCTTCGTGACGCGCGAGAGCGTGCGTAAGGTGACGGTGCGCGCGCCCTCATCCAAACGACCACCGGGCAGTTCAAGGTTCTGCGCGCGCAGGGCGTTGGAGACATCCGTGACGGACAGATTGTAAGCACGCAGGCGATCAGGGTTGACGTAAATTTTAATCTCGCGCAAACGCCCGCCGAAGACGACCACTTCACCGACGCCGTCTGCCGATTCGATGCGCTCCTGAATCTGCTTCGTGACGAGATCGGTCAATTCAATCGAAGAGCGCGGCGCGCTAATCGCGTAGACGAGGACGGGCTGCGAGTCTGGGTCTGACTTTCTGACGATGGGCGGGTCTGCGGTCTCCGGCAGGCGATTGATAATCGTGCTCACCTTATCGCGCACTTCCTGCGTGGCGAGGTCCGGGTCTTTTTCCAGATTGAAATTTATCGTGACGTTCGAGCGACCCTGCGCCGAGGACGAGCGCATCTCGTCTATGCCGGGCACGGTGTTGACCACGCCTTCGATGATATCGGTAATCTCGGTCTCGATCTCCTGCGGCGCGGCTCCCGCATTGGTCGTCTGAACCGAGACCGTCGGGATGTCAATCTTCGGAAAGCGATCAACGCCCAGCGTAAAGAAAGCGAAGCCACCGACCACCGTCAAAATCAGTATAATGACGGTCGCGAAGACCGGACGCCGCACACAAATTTCAGCCAGCTTTTGCATAACTATTCAAGTCTAGAGTCCAGAGTCAGGAGTCAAA
>DASYML010000042.1:0-15697 GCA_036009045.1 Pyrinomonadaceae bacterium | reverse complement strand
ATTCTCAAACTTGTAATGACCGTCAGCATCGGTAATGGTGCGGGCTGATTTGGGACCGCTCAAGTGGATGACGGCTCCGGCAAGTGGCTGGCCGTCGGGAGTTGTGATCTGTCCGCTGATGCTCGCCTCTGCGGCGGTCGGCGGAATCGCCATGTTGAAATAGGCCACCTCCGGGTCGTGGTCGGAGATGCGCTCAGGCCGGTTCGGGTCGTTGCGTAAGCTGTCCGCGAAATCGGCATCCATGCGCGCGTAAGCGAAACGGCTGAACCGGTTCAGCATGTTTTGATTGACTATCGTATGGTCCAACGCCTGCGCGTTGCCGCCGAAGGTGTATGAATATTTCTGGTCTGCCGGAAGCGTATCAATCAGGTCCGTCAGGTCAGGATTATTCAAATCAGGGCTTGCTTCCACCACTTGAGTAGCGGGCGCGGGTGTGCCCTTGACGGTCCCCATCACGTCATCATAACCATCGTTGAATTGAAAGGCGTTGTAATCACCGACGGAAACGATGTTCTGATCGTATGGCAGCATTTGAATGCCGTTGGGTCCGCCGTTTTGCATCTCGTTGATGAGTCTCGCCAGCGATTCAGCCTCTTTCGCTCGCTTGACGCGCGTGTGCGCGCCAGCGTTGGTCAGGAGCGTCACGCTGCCCAGCGACCGCAGGTGATTGACGATGACGCTGAAGGATAAGGGCGTCCCGCTCGGTTGAGTGATGCTCGCGCGCAGCACAAGCGGCGGGCGGTCATTAAGCGTGGCAGAGCTACCCGTGTTGGGGTCTATGAATGTCTCCGTCTTGTTGTACTGCGTCACGCTATTGACGCTGACGCGTGAAGACTTGACGAGAAAGCCGACATCAATTCCCCCGACATCGTTTCCTTCTACGAGATACGGCACATAGTTTGGATTCGGGCGACTGGCCGCGACTTCATCGTTGTTGATTTTAGTCGCCACAGACTGCAAAGTCGTCAGGTTCTCCATCTCTTCGACGCCGATCACGTCCGGCAGATTCAACATGTTGCGAATGGCAAGCGAAGCCTTGTTCAAGCGATTATTGAAGGCCGTCGTCGTCAGTACTACATCGCTCACTGCCGGGTCGTCCGTCGTATCAAAGAACCTCTGCATATTAAAACTGGCGACGGTCAATTCCCTGCTATTCGGTGTCGGCACGGGCACGGCGGCCATCCCGCCCGTGACTGTCGGCGTCGGCGCAGGGTCCGGGTCAATCGTGTATGTACGGAAGCCATAATCGAGCGGGCCTGTGATGTTGGTGACGACCGCATTCGCTGAAACTTGAAGGTCAGTTGAGCCTGTCAGTCCGAGGCTGTTGATACGCAGGCGTTCAGGGTTAGCATCAAAGGTTGGCGCGCTGGCCGGAGCAGGCCCTGAAGGGTAGGGCGTCGGCGTGGGATATGGAGCCTCTATGCCGGGTTCGCGGAAGGGACGCGCGACACCCGTAATCACCCCGTAGAAATCTCCGAAACTGGCCGAGGTCGCATTGACCTCATCAATATTCCCACCCGTCGGCCCGCTCACCGTGAGCGAATTAACATGCACACGCATGCCCTCGTACTTCTCAAGATTATTAACGTCGTTGACGGCGGTATCGGCTGTCGTCAGCGTGATGGCTGCCGGTAACGGATTGCCCGTCGAACCAACGGAGACAGACGGCGTGTTTCCGATTTCCGTCTGCGGCGGGCTGCCCGGATCAGAAGCCGGGATGAACTCCTGCACCGTTCCTGAGACGGTCACGGCGTCGCCGACCGACACCGTCGGCGCGCTTGAAGTGAAGACGAAGATGCCTTCGGAAGTGTTCGGGTCTGCGTCTGCGTTGGCGTCCGGCGTTTGCAGGAAGAAGCCGTTGCTCTTACGGCCCGTAACGATGCCCGACGTGGTGACGATTGAGTTTGCCAGAGGCGAACTCGTGCCTGAGCCTTGAATGTCGTGGACGGCGACGGGAGGCGTTTGCACCGTCAGAGAAATATTCGTGCTGCCCGTGCGTGCCTGCGCGTCCGCGATGGAGATGGGCAGCGACTTCGCGCCGCCCGTCGTGGCCCCGGCGACCGTCGCCAGATAGGAAAAGATGTTATCGCCTGCGGTCACATCGCCGTTCGTGCCGTTGTCAAAGAAGGTCTGCGTGGCAGAGCCGCCGATGCTCGTGAGGTCGCCGGTCACGGTGATGCCTGTACTGGCGGGGCTAGTGCCGGGCGTGACCGTCACGGTTAAGAGAGTCGTGTTGCCAGCCGTGACCGGGTTGGGATTCGCCGCGCCGACCCCGGAAGGATTGGTCGTGCCGCCGCCGCCGCAGGGCGCGAGCGTCGTGGCCGTATTGCGCGGAGTTATAGTCGCTGTCGCCGTGAAATCAGTCGCATTATTGTCTGTCTCCGTGCAGCCATTGCTACCTCTCACCACCGACGAGGTGTTGCCCGGAGCGGGCGTCGGGCCAGCTCCTTCAAAAGAGCTTGCCGTTGTGCCATAGCCGACTAAATCAACGATGTTCGCGTTCGGCAGACAGTTGTTGGTGGCTCCGCAAGTCAGCGCCGTGGTGTTATTGACGAGCGCAACTTTGCCCGCCCCTGCGGCCATAGGTATCCCCGTGCCCGAACCTGTGGCATCTGGCGTGGGCAAGTTGGTTGTCCCGCCCGTGCCCGCCGCTTCCTGAATCAAATAATACTGGCCCGGCTGAAGCGTCACGTTGGTCAGATTCGTGACCTGCCATGAATTACCTGTGGCAGACGCGTACTGCACGGACCAGCCGTTGACACTGGCGGGCGTATTCCCGCGATTGAACAACTCTATAAAGTCGTTTCTAAAAGTGGCCCCGGTGTTGCCGCCGCCGCCGTAAACCTGGCTGATGACGATGGTCGTGGAGACTGCTTGAGATGCCGGAACGAGATGGATAAAGGGTTGCAGGAAAGCTGTCAGGGAAAGCACTGCCATCAAGGCACAGGCCAACAGCCAACGTCTGATAGAAGGGTTCGTAAGAGTGTTGTCGCGTAATATGGGCACAGGGGTAGCCTTTCGTGATGATTGTTTCAATTTACGTCTTTCGCGGGCCGCAAGGACGTACGGGCAATGGGAGATTGGCCTCGGAGCATTTATAACGGATAGCAAACGGGAGCGACTCAAGTCAGTACCGCCTGCGGTGGCGGGTCGTCTCCTTGTGAGTACCCGCCCAGCTTAAGCAGGCGGCACTGACATAAACGTTGCGCCGGAGTGGATACGACTCGGACGCGACATCATAACTCTATGTCTCTCCGCTGACAACTCTTGAGAGGTCAGCGAGTGATTTCAAAAACGTGAGGCTCAAACGGCGACACCGCGCACTGCCCGAAGAGCAATGCGCGGCGTCGCCGTTGACTAAACTCAGGCCGCAGACTTCTTGCGAAGGCGTGTGGCCGGAGCGATGTTAAGCGCGGACCCCGGCAACTATTTCGCGCAATCCCTGTTCGAGTGCAGGACCACTGAACTGAAACGCTCCTGGTATTCCTGCGACGTGATGAAGGAGCAGACCATCCCGCGATAGTTTCCAGGCTCCTGATTGCTCAAGACGTTGAGCCAGAACTTGTAGCCGTCTGTCTCTGGATCGCGGCGCAGATAACCGAAGTATTCCATCATGACGAAAGAAGAATTGTACTCTCTCGCCTTCAACTCCTGATTATCAACGACCTCCCTCAAGACTTCGGCCCTCGTCCTGCCGCCGTTCAATTCCTGGACCAGATTTTCGCGCAACGCGTTGTTGCCGCTCAACCCAGCTGTCCCCAAAAGCTTCTCCACGTACTGCCCGCCGCTCAGAGAATCCGGGTATGACTGTTTGAAGTCGTCCCTCTGGACCCACTGGTTGACGAACTGCTCCTTGCTCTGTTCGAGCGTCACTCCGCCGACGACCTTGCTTCTGTCGGGCGTGAACTCCGCATAGGTCGGGAGGCGTCCAAGGCTGCCCTTATACATCAGGTACACGAAAGAGCCTGTGTCCTGAAATTCCTTGCTCATGAAGAAGGCCGCAGAGACATCAATCTTGCGCTGGTGTATGCAACTTGCATCCACGCCGCACCTGCTGATCTCGTTGGCCCAGTAGGCGAGGCCGTCCCGCTCCGGTTCACGAGAGAGGAAATCAAGGTAATGCTGGCGGACGAAGTAGAGGTCCGTTTCCAGCGGGTTGCCGACGGCGACGGAGGCCGGTGTTGCCGTGAAGACAGCATCCGTGACGCTGCTGTTCATAGAGTATGAACGCGTCGCGGGGCTGAAAGAGTGATTAAAGGAAGAGGGCGCGACCGTGTAGAAGTCGCCCGCTTCCAGACCCTCGAACGAATAATTACCATAGCTGTTGGTAATCGTTCGATAAGTCCCGTTGCTGCCGTTCAAGGTCATGACGATGCCCGCCACAGGATTGCCGTCGGGCGACACCACCGTGCCCATCAGGTCCGTAGTGGCTGCGGTCGGCAGAGGCAGCGTTATCTCGTACATGCCCAGACCGTGCGTCGCCGCGCGCAGAGTGCGGCTGGTCGGCTGGATGTTCAAGCCGAAGACCGCCACGCGCGGCAATCCCTGGCCGAACGGTGCCCAGTCCTGACCCGCGTTCTCAGAAACATAAACGCCGATGTCCGTGCCCGCGAAGAGGCGGAACGTTCTGATGGGGTCAATGGCAAGGGAGTTGACGGGAACATCCGGCAAGACAGTGGTTGGTCCCATCGTCTGCCCGCCGGAGGCAAGCACGATGACGGGAGTGGTGCTCAGATTGATCACCTTGTAGACGTGATTATTGGCTCCCGTGTAACCGTCAAGAGTGATGTAGACGGTGTCGGCATTGGACGGATCGAAGACGATGCGTCCGATGTACTTGTTGGGAATAAGATTGGTCGGGTCGAGGTTCGTCAGAGTTGAAGAACCCGTCGTCGTGTAGAAGAGCGCGCCGCTATTCAAACCGACGACACGCACGTTGTCATTCTGCGGCGAGATGCCGATGGCGCTGATCGGGACGCCCGCCGCGATAGGAGCCTGGCTCACGACCACGTTGGTGACGCCCTTATCGGCGGAGCGATAGAGACGGTCAGTGCCGTAGTAAATCGTATTGTGCGGCGTTGGCGTCAGGGAGTCCGCAGCATTTGGCCCACGCACCAGCGGCGCGTAGAAGTTGGTCGCGTCGGCGCAGGTGATGCCGTTGCCCGGCACGTTGCCGTTGCAGCCCATGAAATTCCACATGCCGTCCTGCGCGTTGAGCGTCGAGTCTACGCGTGCGTAGCCGAGCAGGTTGTTGGACTGGTTAAAGTATGTGTGGTACATCGTCACGTTGACGGGGTCAACGGCGTTCTGGTCAATGACTGCGTACCCGCCATCACCGAAGTCCGCGCGCGTCCACGCTCCCGTCGTGTCGCGCAAGTGCGTGCCGTTGTCCTGCGTGCCGCCGAGCGTGAAGTTCGGGTCCGTCGGGTGTATGTCCATGCCGACGTACTGCGTCGCGCTGAAGGTCGCGGTGTTCGCGTCGAACCATGTAACTGTAGCCGCCGCAGCCTTCGCGTTGTCCGTTCTCCAAATGCCGCCGTCGTTGCCCGTGTAGACTCTGTTAAGATCGGAAGGGGCAATCCTGAGAGCGTGGCTGTCAGCGTGCAGGGTGTTATCTATATGGGCGAAGGTCGCGCCGCCATCGTCGGACCTGTCAACGAGTTTGGTGGAAGCGCCACGCACGTTGCCCGCCAGATAGATGATGTCATCAGTCTGTGCGGTGGTCGCGCCGGGGTCTGCCGCAACGGCGATGTCATAGAAACACTGCCCGCCGCAGTATCCGTTAGCGGCAGCGAGCACTGCGCTCCAGGTCGCGCCCGCATCAACGGAGACTCTCAGCCTGCCGTTGGATTCACCCGTCGCCGCGTAAAAGACCGTCGCCGCCGCGCCCTGTTTATAAGCAGCGAACTTGCCGTTGGTCTGCGTTCCGGCGAAGTTGACGACCTTCGTATAAGTGGCCGTCGCGCCAAGGAGCGCGTTGGTTGAACGGAAGATGCCGCTATTGGGAAGCGTGCCGCCGCCGAAATCGAGTTGCTGTAGGATGAGAATATTCGCGTTGGTCGGGTCAATGGCAACGTCCGAGACGCCTGCCACGCCGCCGCCCGGCAATGAAGCCGGGTTGACTCTCACCCAATCGGGGGTCGCCGCCTGCGCGTTGGCTGAGAAGTAAAGCCCTACGAACCCGGAAATCGGACTGATGTTGCCGCAGCAGAAATTCTCGCCGTTGAGACCGCTGCCGCCGAGCGAGTTGCCGACGAACATGTTGTTGTCGTTGTTCGGGTCAATAATAATCTTGGTGATGGACGTACCGGCGAAAGCGTGGCCGCCGCCGCCGTTCGTTCTCGTCTCAAACGGTCCCTGCACGACCGGCGTCGTGTCCGCAGTGATAATCCTGTAGACGCCCTCGCCGAAGAAACTGTCCAGAGAAAGATTGCCCTCGCCCGTGCCGACGAAGACCGTCGAAGGCGTCACGGGGTCTATCGTGACAGCACCGATGGCTAAGGTTCCGGCTTTGCTGAAGCCTGCGCCCGGCTGCGGGGGATTGCCAGAAGCGGGGGTCCCGGCGAACAAGTTGACCCAGGTCGAGCCGCCGTCAGCCGTGCGATAGAGTCCGCCCTGCGCCGTGCCGACATAGGCTATGAGCGGGTTGGTCGGATGCACGTCAATGCAGGTCACGCGACCGCTGACGGGCACAGAAGTGGTCTGCGTCTGACCGTTGGGAATCGGAGTCGGGCCAATCGCGGTCCAGACGGAGGGAACGGCTTCCGTCCCAACCTTCTTCTTCAACTCCTCGGAGATTCTAGCCTCCTGCTGCTCCATCTCGTTGAGAGCTTTGCGGCGTAAGGTGATGTCGAAAGGCTGTTCAGGCTCATAACCGCGCACCTTTGCGATCTGCTCGGAGCGTCGCATGAAATGGTCTCGCGGATCAATCTTGCTTCTGAGAAAGCCGGGCAGGTCCGGGTCATTGCCGCCTTCTTCTTCCTGCTCGGCGCTCTCGTGCTCAGAGGAGTTCAGAGTTTCCCCTGAAGCCGTGGCAGAGGCTTTGTTCTCAAAGCGCTTGACCAGCTTCTCTCTGTAAGCATCATTATCCTTGACGGCATTCGCCTCACTCCGGTCCTTCTCCCTTTTCGCGGAGGTCGGAGTGGTGACAGCCCATGCCACGCCGAACAGCATCAGCGTGAGACAAGCGAATAGTAATCTTTTATTCCCCTTCATATTCTAATTCTCCTCTTGCGAATCACATTCGAGTTGGTCAGTTTCGTCAGAGCGCAGTCAAACCTTTCCCCACTGAGTGGACCGCGTCCTCACCACACGGTCCACATCATAGATTTACCAAAGGCTTCGACGCGGAAAGAATGAAACTTGCGCCTCTCTTCCCTTCGTGTTCAGGAACGAGGCAAAGTTTTTAACCTGGGTAAGCAGGCCCCGTGCTCTGATTCTGGACAGTAGCAAGAGGCCGTAAATTTAAGAACTCTGGAGCAAGTGCCCCAGAAACGGAAAAGCCCGCCGCGCGCAATACTCCTCTTCCGGTAGATTGAAACCGGGCGGACAAAAAAAGAGAGAGTATACTGCGGCGAGGGGAAACCACTTTTCTCAACGACAATTAATAGTAATTGCGGACGTGACGGAGGCGAGACCGATCTGTCTAAGGCAAGTCTCCATCAAAGAATTTGCTGTAACCAAGAATTTATACTTACCGAGATGTCGCACTGTAGATTCTTTTTTCATCTCTTGTCAAGCTTAAATTGGCCCACCTTGAGAGCCGCTTGCGATTGCGTGCAACTCCTGTCAGTGCCGCCCGCTTAAGCATCCCACGCCAGGAGAATTCACAGCCTCGCCCGGCATCTTCAGGCAAGCTCGTCTTTCATATATAATCAAGGGCGTCGGGAGAAAGCTAGAAGGTCAAAACAGATGATGAAAAAACTCGGAATACTGCTGATACTGATGTCCTGTGCTGTGAGCATCGCGGCGGCCCTGCCCCATCAAGACGCGGCGCAACCGGCGCTCAAAGCATCAGTCGCTGAAAATCATCCTGGGGGAAATTCGGGGAAGAAGCATCGTCGCCAACACCAGCGTCGCAATCGAAAACGAGGTCAAGCCATGACACTACGAAACACGGAACCGAAGCCGGTCAACCACGCGCCGCCGCCGACAGAAAGGCAGCCCGCCCACAGAAATCCCTGGACGGAAAGGCCGCTCAAACCCGAACAGCCTGAAAAGCCTGCGGAGAAGCCTGCGAAAGATAATCCATAAATCAACCCTCGCGTTTTCGCAACCAAGCGCGAAAGATGCATCCGGTATTTTAATGGACCGGATGCATCTTTCGCCGCTCTCTCAGACTTCTACTTTTCAATCGCGCTCACTACTGCGAACACTCGCGGTTGGAGTGAGCCGCATAGCTGCTGAACCGCTCCTGATACTCCTTGGAGGTGATGAACGAACACACCATCCCCCGATAGTTCCCAGGCTCCTGGTTGTTCATCACATTGAGCCAGAACCTGTAGCCTCCATCCTCCGCATCTCGCCGCAAGTACCCGAAGTACTCCATCGTCACAAATGCCGGGTTGTACTCCGCTCCCTGGAACGCTCCGCTATCAATCGCTTCCCGCACCACCAGCGCCCGGCTTTGATTCATCTCGCTCACGCTCTTGTACTTCCCGATTAAAGCGGCGCGCTGGCTTGAGAGGTCCGCTCCGCTCGCTTGCCTGATGTTCGCCAGCAAGTCATCCACGAAACTCTCCGCACCGCTCGCCTGCGAGTACTTCTCTCTGAACTCCTCTCTTTGCACGAACTGCTCAGCAAAGGCTGCCCGCCTCGCTTCCAGATTATCTCCGCCCACCACCTCCGGACGGTCCGCGCTGAACTCCGCGTAGGAGACCTCGCGTCCAAGTCCTCCCTTGTACAGTCGATAGATGTAGGAACCCGTCAGTTGTGACTCTGATTCCATGAAGAAGGCGGCAGCGATGCCGACCCGTCGCTGGTTGAGACAGCCCGCATCATCACCACACTTGTCCAGTTCATTGGCCCAGTATTTCAAGCCGGAGTTGTCAGGCTCGCGTCCGAGGAAGTCGAGATATTGCTGGCGGACGAAGAAGAGGTCGGTGTCGAGCGGATTGGCCGTGGCGTTTGCATTAGCGGAGGCGGTAAAGACGGCATCGCTCTTGTTGGCATTGAGAGAGAAAGAGCGCTCGGAGGGAGAGAAGGAGAAGTTGGCTCTTTGAGGTCGGAGGGTATAGAAGTTATCCGTGTTGACGTTCTCGAACTGGTAATGGCCTTGAGCATCGGTGATGGTGCGGTCGGAGGTGCCGCCGGAGAGTTGGACGACGGTGCCCGCGAGGGGCTGGCCGTCGGGAGTGGTAATCTGACCGCTGACAGTCGCTGGCGCGGCGGTCGGGGTGATGGGCGTTGAAGCGCTGTTTTGCGGCGTGGGCGGCGAGGTGGCCGTAAAGTCCGTGCCGTTCTGGTCGGTATCAGTGGATGTCGCGCGCGTTGATGACGTGGTGGAGTTGGTGCCCGGCGCGTTGGTGGTTCCTTCAAAGCAAGCGTTGGTGCTTGTTCCGTAGCCCACTTCATCAATGACCGCCGGAGTGCCCGTGACGGGCAGCCCTGTGCAATTGCTGCCGGTGTTGGTGGGGAGCGCGGTCTGGCTGTTGACTAAAGCAAGCTTGCCCTGCGCGGCGGCGATGTTCGTAGCCAGAGCGGGCGCATCCGATGCAGGCAAGGCTGCACCGACAGCCCCTCCAGAACCCAGCGCGAACAGGTAAAAGCGGCCTGGTTGAATCACACAAGTTCCGGCAGTGGTAGAAGAACAAAGAGGTCCGGCGGCCCATGTCGTGGTCCCGTTGGGCTGGTACTGTAAGGACCAACCCGAAACATCAACCGGCGATTTGCCGATGTTCAATAGCTCTACGAAGTCATTGATAAAGGTGGCCCCGGCGTTGCCACCGCCACCATAGACTTCGTTGATGACGACGGTCTTCGAGATGGCCCCGTTGAGCGCGTGCGCGGGTTCGGGCGAGAACAGCGAGCCGTGCATGAAGCTGAGACATGCCGCCAACGCGGCGGCGCACAGGCTCCAACGCAGAAGATTACGTTTGGACGCACGCGTGTTCGTCTTTAAGTTCAGAATATTTCTCTTTGCCACTTTCATCTTTCACCTCTCCTTGTAGAACTGCGCACGACTCTCACGCGCAGGTAGACGGACATTACGAAAAGCAAGCATGGTTTGTGAGTGGAAACGATTGGAAGTTTCGCAAGTGATTTCTTCCAGCTTAAACTTTCCCTTTATCTTCGCGACGACGATGTGAGCAAGCGAGCGCATCATCGCGGGCGCAATCCGAACGACAGTCATCAGCAAATGCCGGGACAGCAGGACATGGGAGACCGTCCCTTTGAAACGAAGAATGATTGGACCAGGAAACAGAAGTTTCTCTCAAAGCCGTTACTTCTAAATCTTGCCGGGCAAGCTACGCGGTTTATCTGAGATTCATAGAAGGATCACCGAAGAGCGTCCAGGTCAGCCGCACATCGCTATCGGGCGTCGCGGCCTTCGCTCGCTGAATCGCTTCGCCCAGCGTCAGAGACGGATTGCCGTAGATGGACTGATAAAGCGATTGATTCGCCAGCGCCTGCCCTGTCGGAACCGTCAGGCCGGATGACGCCCAGACGGCCACAGCGCCTCCGTTCGGAGCCTTCATCAACGACTCCGCGAGGCTGTCCAGAGTCGGATCATTGTAGTAGCCGTTCAAGCAGGTCATCATCACAAAGAGCGGCAGGCGATTAGAGTTGCCCGCCCCGTTGCTGAGGGCCAGCGCGTCCGGGTCCGTGAAGAGACTCGCGCCCGTCCACGCGTCCACCGTTCCGTGCCCCGCGTAGTTGACGATCATCGGTCCTTGATTGATGCCGTCGAAAAGCTGTGCGCGCACGACGTTGATGTTGGGATTTGAACCCCGGTTGACGTGATGGACGCTTATATCATGCGGGAGGAGCGTGGCGATATTCAGGTTCTCCTCTTCAAAGCTGAAAGGGTAAGTCCCCTGCTCATCGGCCACGAAGAGGGCGCTCTTGGTTACGGCGTTGACATTATAGTTGACGATCTTCGTCACCATCTTATCCAACTCGGCGGTCGTGCGCGCGGGCAGTCTGCCGAGCGCTATGTCCGGCACGGCATCGCCGTCGAAGTCAGTCAGCCAATCGTCCGAGGATGTCTCCGTGAAGAGCGTGTCCACCAGCTTGCTCGGCACGAGGTCGAAGTCACCGGCATGCAGGTAATTCTTCGGGTCATAGCTGGAATCTCCGGCCAGCAGGACGAAGCGCGGCGCTCTGGTCCAATTCGTCTTCGTGTAAGAGAGGAAATCCTTAATCGCCTGGGGCGTGTGCGTGCCGTAGGAGAATTCGTCGTAGACATCTTCCACATCAATTACGGTGACGGCCAATCCCAGTGCGCGTCTCAGATTCGCGAGCGGTGCGATGTTCTGTTTGAGCGTGCGATGGCTGATGATGACGAGGTCGGCGCTCTGGTTCGTGCGATTCAAGTCTGAAGGTTGATTGGCGGAGAGACTCGCGGGCTGCGCGACCTGACCGTTGGGAAAGGCTATCAGCGTACGGCGGCCCTTGGTGTTGCGTCCCTGTGTCCCTACGACGAGCGCATAGCCCGCGCCGCTCGGCTCTATGGTCGGGCGAAGCTGTTGCACGTCCGACGGGTTTGTGATGTCCAGCAAACGTATGTCCGGGGTCGTGAACCCCTCGACGCGCGCCGTCAGGTTGTTCTTCAGGCTCAAGCGCAGAGTGTTGTTGTCCGCCTGGTACTTGTGCGGATAAGTCAGGCGTACATAATCAACGATGTTGACATCGCCCCCGGCGACGGTCGCCAGCTTGAGAGTATTGCTGCCCTCGTGTAACTGGCTGAGGCTCAGAGGTATCGTCACCACTGTATGATCGCGGAAGAAATAATCTACGGTCCCGACCTGCGTATCATTGAAGAAAACGTTGATGTGATGCGGCTGTGGCGAAACGCCCTGAAGCGCCACTTCGAGCATCACCGTTTCGGGCGCGTTCGTGTCTAGATGGTTAACGTTGAGCGTCTGCGTGGCGGGGATGCTGGCGATGACCTTGCCGAAGAAATTCTCCTTGTCGCCGTTCAAGAGTGAACTGAAATAAATCGTGCGCTCTTTTATCTCGACGGTGTAGGAAAAGCTCTGCGCTTCGCCAGCGTTACCGTCAGCGGCGGCTGGGCTGTAATGAGATAGCTCACGTCTCGCCGTAGACCTCTTGCGCGCCTGCCTGGACTTTGCCTTCCGGCTCGCGCGCAGCTTAGACGCTTGCTCATCATGACGTGTTGCTGGCTCTGCCCGTGCGATAACGTGAGGGTTGGCTGGAACCTCTACAACGTTTGGCTTGGCGGGAGCCTCAACACGAACGGGCACGTCAATCTGTTTGGAAGCGCCCGTCTGGTGGGGAGCATCAATCTGCGCCGGAGGCGTTTCGCTCACATTTCCCTGCGTCGGTAAGCCGATTGGAGTCGCCGCTTCCTCTTCATTTTTCTGGTCCAGTTTAGGAGGGGCTTCCGCGCTCTCTTCAGCGCCTCGCTGTTGCGGCGGCTGCTCCTGCGCGGGCTGGGTTGTGCCTTCCGTACGCAGTCCCAGAATCTGCATGAAGGGCCAGAAGAAACTTCCGCTCAAGTCGTCTTTATCAACTTTATGCTGGACGGGGGGCTTGGATGGAAGAGGCTCTGCGGGCTTCTCATCACCCTTGATGGAATCCGGCCTTTCATTGCCGACCAACTTGATGCGCTTGCCGGGAGTGCTGCCGGGGACCAGCCAGTAGACGTGCGTATCCGTCTCCGTCTTGTCGAGCGCGGTGCCGTAAAATTCTATGTAGTCGCCGGAGCCTAGAGGACCGTTGCCGCTCTTGACCATCATCGCCTGCTCGACTCCGTCAACGAAGAGTCGCAGATTGCTGGCATCAGTTGACGGGTTCAGACCCGCCGCCAGCAGGTCCGCCTGCGTGACGTGATACCAATCTGTTTTGCGAACGTTGATTTTAATGGCGGGCTGCGCTGCGATGGCCCATTGGTCCTGCAAAGTTCCGTCAGGCACTTGCGAAACAGGTGCGGACATCAGCGTGGTCGGGCCTTCCCTTTGCGCGCTCTGGCCTGAAGTCGAGCCTAAGTCCGCCAGCAGCGTCGCCTGTTGCTGTGTGGCCGGGATGGTTCCGGCTGCGGGCGAGACGGGTCCTGTCATGCTGGTCGTGCCGCTCAGGTCAACCGATTCAAGGTAATAGAGATCATTGGCGGTCCCCTCCGCATCGCGCCAGGTATAAGAACGCCCGGCTGTGAGCGGCGTCCCGTTGCCCGCCGTCAAAGCGGAACCGGCGATGATGGAAGGATTGATGAGCGTGCGTTGACCTTCGCGCTCGCGGTAGAGGTTAAAGCCCAGATTGTCTATCTCAAAACCCGTGCGCCATTCGAGCAGGGCACCGCCCTTCCCCGCGACGACCTTGAAATCCGTTACCTTGGCGACGGTCGGCGTCGTATTGCCGCCAGCGTCCGTCGTGAAACTCTTGAAGCCTGTGAAGAGACTGCGCGCGCTGCCGCAATCGCCGAACGTCGAGAGATTGAAGAACTGATACTGCACGGTCGCGCTGGTCTGGCGCGGAATCGTGCATTGAAAGACGGACGCGCCCGGACATTTAGTGGAAGTGTTGGTGTAGAAAGAGCACGGGTTGCAGGTAAATGGTCCACCGTTGACGGAGTACTCGATGGCCGGTCCTTCACCGAAGGAGGTGTCGGAGCAGACGAAGAATTGATATGGATTGGTATTGAGCGGAGCACCGTTAGGCGTGTTCAGTTGGGTGATGAAGGTGGCCGCGTAGGCCGTCACCATAAAGATGAGGAAGATGAGAATTGAGACGAAGACAATTCCGACACGGACCCGGCGCTGCAAATTACTCATAACAAATTTTCTCGGCTCGTAATTCAGTCAAGCGTTGAGCTAAAGAATGGCCCGCGCACTTTCCTGTGGGTGCTCTCGCGGCGATTGGATTCCTCACTGCTTGTTCAGGCTTTTTATTAATGTTCGTTGACAACAATCAGGCGGATTGTTGACCGCTGTCCATCAACTTGAGTCGGGCGGGGCAATCGTTTCTGGCTAAGTCCTGATGGACCAAACGGGTTAAGAACTACCCCAACAAGATAATCTTTTATAGCACAATCCATGCGATATGCAAGCGAAGAGGAGCGGCCCGCGCCGCCCTTGCTTCAAGCCTCACGCAAACGCGCCCATTCTATCTTACGGCTCGCGCAGTAAGCCCGGCAGTTGCGTGAAAAAACGCGTGGCCCGCGAGAGACAGTTGCCGAGTTGAAAAGGCCACCTGGGCCAATTATTGAAAGGCCCTCTCAGGCTGATGGTGGCGATAATCGGATTGGGCCAACGGTTACGCATACCCTTGAGCAAACCGCCCGGATGACGCAGATAGCTGGACATCGGTGCGCTGTGCTTCATCGGCGGCTGGTTAATCGCAAACGGCGCTTCCCATTCCTTCAGCACGTTGGGCACGAGCCAGGACGGTAGTTGCCTGGCCCGCTCGCTAATCGGAAGATTGTCTATCCTCGCATCGAGGAGTTGGTGGGCCAATCCAATCGTGCAGGTAATCCAGTTTGCTCTACGCTTATCCCGGCCCAGGCAGATGTCCCAGTCGAAGCCTGCGGGCAATGATTCGATGGTCGCGCCGATGTCGCAAAGCCAGAGAGGCCGCCAGGCTCCGTGTTTGAGCAGGTGAATGCAGAGCAGTCCCAGATGATCTTCCTGGCCCATCACACGCACCGCCACGTCGCCAATCTTAACCAGTTGCGAACGCGCGTACAAATCGTCCAGGCTGCGGTCCTCAAGCTCGGAAAATCCCTCATGTAAATCGGCCCAGAAACCCTCGCTGCCGGGACTCTTGAGCACCTCCGCCGCGACCCCGTACTGCTCTGGACGCACGCAGATGTCTACATCCCCGAAGGGACGCAGGACCGTCTCCGGGTACAGTCGCGACATGGCCCAACCCTTGACTAGCAAAGGTTCGACCCCTGCCGCGCGGAGCACTGTAAAAACTTTCTTAATCTCCTGCTCGTGAAGAGTGTCCTGGAGGGCGAGTAGACGATATGCCTGTTGAAGTTCTGCGGCGGACTGCGTCTGGCGGTGCGTGGGAGAGTGTTGGACGCGCCACCAACCCAACGCCGCCGCGCCTGAGCCGAGTAGGAGCGGGGTTATGTAGTCCAGTTCTTGAGCAGAAATTTCCAGTGGCGGGGGAGGCTGACGCCATGCACCGGCGAGGGCTTTTGCCACCAGACTGCTGCGAGATTTGGCGAGGGCCTTACTCATGCCGCCCGTTAGAATCAGCCTTGATGGACAATCTCTGGAACAGGAAACAAACAAGGGTGCGCCAACGCCGGACGCCAGTTGCCCCAGGCATCGCCGCACCCCTTGACCTCAAAACTTCTCATGTCGTGGGTCCGCCAAACTCTCTTTCTCTCAAAGAGAAAGACGGCGCACCATCACTCTGCCGGACGCCTTTAAGAGCAGACGCCGCCGGAGCAGAGACCATTGCAACATTGCGCGCTCGATGTACAAGCCGAACCCGGCGGTAAACAGGTCGCCGCCTGCGCCGGTGTCGGCGCTACAATCGAAGTTACAAGAGGCACCGCCACCACCGC
>DASYML010000041.1:0-7486 GCA_036009045.1 Pyrinomonadaceae bacterium | reverse complement strand
TGTCGAGAGCCTGATCAGCGAAGACTACAAACTGGCAGACGGCGTCCGCGCCATGCAGCGCGCCACGACGAGCGGCGTCCTGAAAGTCTTGATAAAGCAGTGACCCGCGACGAGTGACAAGTGACGAATTAAAGCAACTTCTTCTTGCTCGCCACGTTCTCGTGCTTCATGCTCTTGCTTGTCACTTGTCACTCGTCACTGGTCACTGTCTTTGTTATACTTGATGGACTTTCCTGTGTTCAGGTGACAAGCGAGGAGCGGCGACGGTGGGCGGCATTCGCCGGAGCGAGTGTCAGGGTCTTAATAGTTTTGGTCGAAAAGTTTTAGTGAAAGCGGTGGAGTTTTTTTATGTACGAACTTCCGAAGGATAACATGACGGATACGGAGCGGACCATTTTGCGCAAGCTGCGCGTGTGGATCGTGGCGTTGGGTGTGGCCTGTCTCGCGGGGGGCATCGGCATCGGTGCGATGCTGGCGGGGCATCCCGCCGTCGCGCAGAACGAGGCGCAGATCGCGCGTGCTCCCGAAGCCCTCTCGGCTTCGTTTGTGGAGATTGCCAGGCACGTCGAACCGGCGGTCGTCAATATTGATACCAAGACCGCCGCGCCCGAAGTGGCGGACAAGGACGACGAGGAGAAGGAAGATCAATCCACGAACCCTCTGCTGGACATGTTTCGCAAGCAGGTGCGGAGACCTTCGCGCGGAGTCGGCAGCGGCTTTATCGTGGACCCGAAGGGCTACATCCTGACCAACGAACATGTCGTGGAGGGAGCGACGCGTATCATCGTGCGGTTGCAATCGGGCGAAGAATTTCGCGGGCGCGTGGTCGGCGTTGATGAAGAGACGGATGTGGCCGTGGTCAAGGTTGATGCGCCTCGCGACTTGCCGACGGTCAAACTCGGAGATTCAAACGGAGCGCAGGTCGGAGACTGGGTGCTCGCCATCGGTTCGCCCTTCGGGCTGGACCAGACGGTGACGGCTGGCATCATCTCCACCAAAGAACGCTCGGACCCGTATCACTTCACGAGCTTTCAGCAGTTTCTGCAAACTGACGCGGCGATTAATCGCGGCAACAGCGGCGGCCCGCTCGTCAACATGCGCGGCGAAGTCATCGGCATCAACTCGCAGATCGCCACCTCGACCGGAGATTACAACGGGATAGGCTTTGCGCTTCCGGCCAATGAAGCAGACTTCGTTTATCGCCAGATTACTTCGGCGGGCAAAGTGCGGCGCGGTTACTTAGGGATCACGCTCGACTCTGTGAAATCGGAATACGCGCGCGTCTACGGATTGCCGGAGGCGAAGGGCGCGATTGTCACTAACGTGCAGGACGCGCAAGGCCCTGCGGGCAAGGCAGGCATCCAGGCCAACGACATCATCACGGAGTTTAACGGTCAACCCGTCGCCAACGCGCAGGACCTCATCAATAAGGTCGCCGCGACGCCCGTCGGGCAGAACGTCAACGTTACTCTGCTGCGCGACGCGGGCGGCAAACTTGAGAAACGCTCTGTCAGCGTCACTCTCGGCGAGCGTCCGAACACTGCGGTCTCTCTCCGCAACACTGACACGGAGGCCGCTCCGACGCCGAAGACTAACAGGGAAGCGACGGGCAACAGCCTGCGATTGGGTCTCACGCTTTCCGAACTGACGCCGCAGATTGCTTCTGAAAGAAGCATGACGGGCGTGCACGGTCTGCTCGTCAAAGAGGTTGACCCGAACGGCATCGCGGCGGACGCAAGGCCCTTCCCGGTCAGCGAAGGCGACATCATCACGCGTATCAACCGCACGCCGGTCACGGCGCTCGCGGATTTCCAGCGCGTCGTCAGCGCGCTCAAACCCGGTGATGCCATCGTCCTTAACGTCGCTTACTACGACCGCAAGAACGAACGCATCATTCAACGGCTCGTCCAATTTACATATCAATAGGGGTGAGGGGTTGGAGGCTAGGGGTTGGCTAAATGCCTCTCCCTAACCCCCAACCCCTCTTCCCCAATCCCCAACTTATGGCACAAGCGAAAAAAGCTCTCAGTAAAAACGGGAAGAAGAAGAACGGCGGGCGCGTCAGTAGTGGCACCGGAAGGCGCAGCGCGACGCGCACCTCCGTGCAGACCTACCACAATTATATAGGCGGCGAGTGGGTCCCGTCCGCGTCGGGCGAGACATTTGAGAATCTCAATCCGGCGGCGACGAGCGATGTCGTTGGACGCTTCGCGCTCTCTGCGGCGGAGGATGTTGAGCGGGCCGTTGATGCTGCGAGAGATGCTTACGATTTGTGGCGACGCACGCCCGCGCCGCGCCGCGCCGAAATCCTTTTTCGTCTCGGCGAAATTCTCATCCGCGATAAAGAGAGATATACGGCGGACATGACGCGCGAGATGGGCAAGGTCCTGAAGGAGACGGGCGGCGACGTGCAGGAAGCGATTGACTGCACTTACTACACCGCTGGCGAGGGGCGTCGCCTGCACGGCTTTACCACTCCGGCGGAGATGCCGAACAAGTTTGCGATGTGCGTGCGTCAGCCCGTCGGTCTCTGCGGATTAATTACGCCCTGGAATTTCCCCATGGCGATTCCGTCATGGAAATTAATCCCGGCGCTCGTGTGCGGCAACACCGTCGTCATCAAGCCCGCCGAAGACACTCCGCTCTCAACCATCAATCTGGTCAAGGCTTGTGAAGAGGCTGGCATCCCTCCGGGCGTCGTCAACGTCGTCACGGGTTACGGCGACCCCGCCGGAGCGGCCATCACGAATCATGCGGCCCTGCGTCTCATCTCCTTCACGGGTTCGACGGAGACTGGCCGCATCGTCGCCAGCGCCTGCGCGGACCGCAACGCCATCTGCTCGCTTGAGATGGGCGGCAAGAACGTCATCATCGTCATGGATGATGCGGACGTGGACCTCGCGGTGGAGGGCGCTGTGTGGGGCGCGTTCGGGACATCGGGCCAACGCTGCACGGCCTCTTCGCGGATGGTGGTCCATCAAAAGGTTTACAAGCAGTTCTCTAAAAAACTGGTCGAGCGCGCGCGTAGTTTGCGCGTCGGCAACGGCGCGGACCCGCGAGTCGAGATGGGACCCGTCATCAATGCAGATGCCGTGAACAAGATTATGGGCTATGTAGAAGTGGGCCAACGCGATGACGGCGCGACGCTGGCGTGCGGCGGCAATCGTTTGACCGACGGCGAATACGGGCGCGGCTATTTCATAGAGCCGACCGTTTTCACGGATGTCGCGCCGGACATGCGGGTCGCGCAGGAGGAGATTTTTGGTCCAGTCACGGCGGTCATTCCGGCGGACTCTCTGGATGAAGCGGTGGAAATCGCCAACGGCGTGCGCTACGGGTTGAGCGCGGCGATTTACACGCAGGATGTCAACCGCGCCTTTCGCGCCATGAACGATATGTACACGGGTATCTTCTACGTCAACTCTTCGACCATCGGCGCGGAAGTCCACCTGCCCTTCGGCGGCACGAAGGCGACAGGCAACGGTCACCGCGAAGCTGGCACGCAAGTCCTCGACATCTTCACCGAATGGAAATCCATTTATGTTGACTACAGCGGCAAACTGCAACGAGCGCAGATTGATGCCGTTGAATTGGGTGAGTAGTTAGCGCCTTTAAGCGGTTTGACCGGACAGCGTTCTAAAATTTCAGCATGGGGGCGAACGTGATGATTGTTGGACTGCCGAAGGAAATAAAAGACAACGAGTACAGAGTCGGACTCACGCCGGCGGGCGTGCGGGCGTTGACGGATGCAGGGCACAGGGTCGTCGTTGAAAGAAGCGCGGGCGCAGGCTCAGGCTTTGAAGACAATTTGTACGAGCGCGCGGGCGCGTCCCTGCTGGAAACGGCGGACGAGGTCTGGCAGCAGGGCGAGATGATCGTCAAGGTGAAGGAGCCGATTGCGCCAGAATATCCACGCATGCGCGAGGGTCAACTGCTCTTCACGTATTTACATCTCGCGCCGGACCATGAACTGACCAAACAACTGCTCGAACGCAAAGTGACGGGCATCGCTTACGAGACCATCACGGACAAGAAAGGGACGCTGCCGCTCTTAACTCCCATGTCCGAGGTCGCCGGGCGGATGGCGATTCAAGTGGGAGCGCATTACCTGGAGAAGATGAGCGGCGGGCGCGGTATTCTGCTGGGCGGCGTGCCGGGCGTGCCAGCCGCGCGCGTCGTCATCATCGGCGGCGGGGTCGTCGGCACGAACGCCGCGAAGATAGCCGTCGGGATGGGCGCGCATGTCACCATCATTGATAATAACCTGGACCGCCTGCGCGAGTTGGACGACATCTTTCTCTCGAAGATTTCCACGCTCGCTTCCTCCGCTTACATGATCCACGATGCCATCTCGGAGGCGGATTTGATTGTCGGCGCGGTGCTCGTGCCGGGCGCGGCTGCTCCCAGGCTGGTCACGAAGGGGATGCTCAAGGACGTGCCGAACGGCGCGGTCATCGTGGATGTCGCGGTGGATCAGGGCGGCTGCATAGAGACGACGCATCCGACCACGCACTCGAACCCGACCTTCTACGTCGAGGGCGTGCTCCATTACTGCGTCGCCAATATGCCCGGCGCAGTCCCACGCACTTCCACCTTCGCTCTCACCAATGCGACGCTGCCCTACGCTTTGAAACTCGCCAACAAGGGTTTCAGCGAAGCGATTAAGAGCGACCCCGGTCTCAAAGAGGGAGTCAACACCTACGCCGGGCGGCTCACCTACGAAGCCGTCGCCACCGCGCAGGAACTCAAATACACCAGGCTGGACGAGATGCTCGGCGTAACGTCAGCGACAGCATAAAGCGCAAGAAGAAGAGTCTATAGGTCAGAGGTTAGAGGAGACTAGTCAACCTATCCCCGCAGGGGATACATATAAGAGCCATGAGCAGCGCCCACGGTTAATGGTCCAGAATAACAGCCGACCCTGAAAGGGTCGCATCTCAACGTTGAGGTGCGACCCTTTCAGGGTCGAGTTGTGTGCGCTTGAGCGTACCGTAGGCGCTGCCCACGGCTATCATATTTTGCCCTTTCAGGGCGAAGACATGTTCAGCACTTATAGTGCCCTAACAAATTTTCAAACCCTCTAGCCTCTCTTTTCTTTCAGTATATTAGCGAGGTGTGCGATGAGTTCTTCGGGGCGCACGGGTTTGTTGAGATAGAGGTTGGCGCGGGCCTGTTCTGTTTGCGAAGGGTGGGGCTGTTCGATGCCTGAGAGAAGGATGATGGGAAGCTCTGAGAGGTGCGGTTGACGGCGTATGAAACTGCACAATTGATAGCCGTCGAGGTGCGGCATGATGGCATCGGTCACGACGGCATCGAAGGGCGCAGCGAGCAGCGCCTTCATCGCTTCGAGTCCGTCCGTCGCGACCGTGACGGAATATCCCGCGCGCTGCAAGACGACCTCCAGGTAGCGACGCAGGGCACGGTCATCTTCGACGAGCAAAATCATGCGAGGCGGCATGCTTCCCTGATTATTTGCTGACCTCTATGCGGTCGCCCGGCTGCAAGCGCGGGTCCGGGACCTTACCGGCCCGGATGTCCTTCAACTTATATTTCGTCGTCGTCAAGCGCCCGTCCGCACCCTCGCGCGAGATTTCTATGACATCGCCGTTGGAACGCTCAAGTCCGCCCGCCGCGAGGATGGCCTGGACCAGCGTCATGCCCTGCTGAAAAGGCTTCTGCCCCGGCGTCATGATTTTGCCGCCCAGGTAATAGAACTGCGGCGGCCTCGCGGAGACAGTAATCACGTCGCCCGGACGCACGAGCACGTTCATCTGCGCGGGGTCCGTCAGGTCAACCGGGACCTGCCCGCTCGCACGCATGATCAAAACGCGGGACGCTTCCGTGCGCGGTTGCGCGTCCGCGAGGACGACGTAGAGCGGCACGGCTTCACGATGAAGGATACGCATGCCGGGGCTGTTGACGAGACCGCTGATGACGACGTTGTGGCTGGCGTAATCGCGCACGCTCACGAATATCTCGTTGGAATTCTGATTGACGGCCCGGCGCTTGAGTTCGGCGGAGAGACGCGCGTTGATCTCTTCTGTGGTCAGACCGGAAACATTCATTGGCCCACCGGCGAGCGGGTATTCAATCAAGCCTCCCTCCATCACCGTGTAGAGAGTTGATCTGGTCGTCGGCGTGTTCACCAGACGGATGTCGAGCACGTCTCCGACGCCGACGCGATAAGTCTTGACGAGAGACGCTTCTTCAACGGATGCGTTCGCGTCGCCACCCTCTTTGGCGGGCGGGTCTGTTTTCGTTGGACCAGTAATTGATGAGGTCGCGGCGGTTGATGAAGCGTTTGTGTTCGGCGTCACGCTTGAAGTGTTGGCCGGAGTCAGCGCGGCGGTCGTGTCCGCAAGGTTGGGTCTGGCGTCGCCTTCCTTCTCAGCCGTGGCGGTACTGGTCGGGACGTTGGCAGGCGAGTGAGCCGTTGCCTTATCCGTAGCGTTGTTCGTCGTCGGCGCGGGCTGGCTGATGTCTGAGACGACGAGCCTGGATTCTACTTTCGCGTCATCCTTCGGGTCCGGTTGGGGCGGCGTTTTCGTTGCGGCCTTGGATTCCTTTTTGGTGTTGGCGGTAGCCTTGAGGGCAGGCTCGCTGATGATGCGTTGGAGCGTCCTGGCCTGTTCAGGGCTGAGCGTCTGTAGAATTTTATACTGGTCAAAGGCCGCATCCTTTTTGCCCAGCACGTAATACATCCAGCCGAGGCGAAAATGCGCGTCGGCCCAGTCCGGCTTCAGCCGAACGGCCTGCTCATAGGCTTTCGCAGCCTCCCTGTACTGGTTGGAACTGTAGTAGGCGAGGCCCAGATTGTATTGTATATCAGCATCGCGCGGCTTGAGGCGCGACGCGCGTTTGAAGGCGTCAACCGCATCCTTAAACTTCTTCGATTCGTAATGCGCGAGGCCGAGTTTATAAAAGTCCGTCGCCCCCGTCGCAGCGCCGTCGCTACTACTACTGCTTGCCTGCGAAACTTTCGACGCGACACCAGTCTGATTCTGTTCGTCCTGCTTTGGCTCCGTCGTTGTTGGCGGCGGCTGCTCGTTTGCGTTGGAGAGTTTTTCGGGAGCCTTGACGGTGTCGTTCTGCGTCGGGGTCTGATCCTGCGCGGCGCAGACCGGCAGGCAGAGGGCCAGCAGAAAAATCAGGATGGCGAGAACTTTCTTCATCATGCGATTAACCTTGATATTATCTAAAGCGATGTGCGCGGTTATCTCTCTGGTAGGATCGGCACGGTAGCGCGAGTCGTACCATCTTGGGCCGAGAGATTATACATGATTCGCGCCGGAGTGTCAGAGCCGCCCTCGAAAATTTCCCGGTCCTTCAAAGGACACATGTCAGCGTGACGGTTCAAGCCGCGTCAGGCAAGCGCGTTGTGGGCCTGGCGGAAACTAATAATAGTAAGACAATAATTTTGCAACCATTCATGTGGGAGGGGCGTGTATAGTCTGAATCATTAATTCTCCTTTCGTGGGAAGTGCAG
>DASYML010000040.1:0-9646 GCA_036009045.1 Pyrinomonadaceae bacterium | reverse complement strand
CCTTCTCAAGCGCGCGGAGAATCGTCTCTTCCAACTGCGGCGTGATGTCAGGATTCTTTTGTGAAGGCGGAAGGGGCGGGCGTTCGACCTGCGCGCGTAAGACTTCTGTGCGCGAGAGGGGCGCTTCACTGTCGTCGAAGGGAGGCTTGCCCGTGAGCATCTCGTAAAGGATGATGCCGAGCGAGTAGATGTCCGAACGCTGGTCCAATTGACGCCCTTCGGCCTGTTCGGGCGAGACGTATTGCGGCGAGCCGTAGGCGGAGCCGAAGGTGTCCGTGTTCTCGGACCCGACGAGTTTGACGATGCCGAAATCTGTAATCTTGACGCGGTCATCCGGGCCTATCAGGATGTTGGCCGGTTTGAGGTCTCTATGAATCAAGCCGCGTCGCATAGAGCCGTCCTGGTCTCTGTAGACGAAGGTCTGCGCGCAACCGATGGCCGTGAGTATCTGTTCAAAAATATCCAGCGCGCGGTCAACCGGCAGAGGACTCATCTCGCGCGCCAGGACCAGCGCCAGCGAACGCCCCTCGACGTACTCCATGACGATGTAATAAGTCTGCTCCGCCACGATGTAGTCATAGATTTTGACGATGCCGGGGTGGTCCAATTGAGACTGAACGTAGGCTTCTCTTTCAAAGCGATGACGGAGGCGGCGCAGGTCGCGGTTGGTATTGGCGTTGATGGATTTGATGGCGACTTCGCGCGGCAGTTTTGTGTGATGGCCGCGATAGACGACGCCCATCCCGCCACGCCCGATAATCTCTTCGATACGGTAACTGCCGATGATCGTTTCGGTCGCCAAACCTTCAACTCCACTCAAGAGAGACTGGAGGCTGGAGACTGAAGGCTGGTAAAAACAGTCTTGCTTTTAACCAGCCTCCGGTCTCCAGCCTCTCTCTTCAAGCTGTTTTCTTCTCTTCCTCGTAGACATCGCGCAGCACTTCGGCGATGGGCGGAGGCGGCAAATGAGTATTCTGGCGTCTCACCGGAGTGGGCTTGTGGACTGTCTCCGGGGCCGTGTGCGTTGAGACTCCGGGCGCGCGGCTCGTCTCCGGCTGGGCTTTGGTGGTAGTCATGTTGGCGGCTGTGTGGGTCGCGGGAGACAGCGCGTTTTTGGTGACGACTCTTTCGCGGCTTTCGGCGAGCAGGAGGGCGGCACGCGCGCGACGAGCGCGTTCAAGATTGCGTATGGCGGCCATCGTTTGCGGCGCTTCGGCTGGCTCGCGTTCGAGTTTACGCAGGATGTGAACATAGCGGCGCAGTTCCGGTGAAGCCACGACGCGATGACGCTCGTCTGCCTGTTCGCCCTCCACCACGTAAGCCAGATGCTCGACCGCCGCTTCGTGATAGCCAGTGTAATTGTAGAGCGCGCCGAGCGCGAAGTGGACCAGCGTCGGCGGGTCCATCATGGAGTGCAGCGTGCGCTCGCCGCGATCAATCACCTCCGCCACCTCAAAGCCGTACCAGCGCCGCTCCTCTTCACGCAGGATGTCGTTGGCGTCCTTGTAAAACTCGAAGATGCGTCCCGTCTCCTGATGCTCCGTATGCCGCACGGCGCGCCAGATAAAATAGGTCACGATGGCGAAAAAGATAATCACCGACATAGGAATTCCCATCACGCCCAGCATCGCAACGATGACCAGCAGGGCGAGTAACCTCTGGGCCGATTCCTTCCTTGAATTACTCATACAACTTGAAAGACAGTCATGAGTCGTGAGTCATGAGTCAAAAGCAACTGCTTGTCTCTCATCACTCCTCACTGTTTATTCTTGCTTGTCACTCGTCACTCATCACTTGTCACTTCTTTTAATTCGTTGACAAATGGCCGCGCCCGCCTCCGTCGTGTTGAGCGAGCCGCCGAGGTCGCGCGTCGTCTCTTTGGCTTGAATGGCCTCGCGCACTGCCCTCTCGACCGCCTCGCCCGCCGCGCCGTAGCCAAGATATTCTAGCATCATCGCCGCAGTGAGAATAGCACCAGCCGGATTGGCGAGCGCTTTTCCCGCGAGCGGGGGCGCGCTGCCGTGGACCGGCTCGAAGAGCGAGACGCGGCCCGGATGAATGTTGCCCGAAGCGGCGAGACCGAGGCCGCCTTGCAGCGCCGCGCCGAGGTCCGTCAGAATATCCCCGAACAGATTGTTCGTCACCACGACATCATACTGGGACGGGTCCAACACCATGTACATCGCCATCGCATCCACATATTGATGATTGGCTTCAATCTCAGGATAGTCCGCGCGTACTTCCTTAAAGACACGCTGCCAGAGATCGCCGCCGTAACGCTGGACGTTAGACTTATCCGCCATCGTCACTTTCCGGCGACCCTGCTGCCGCGCATACTCGAAGGCCGCGACGATGATTCTTTCGACACCATGTCGAGTATTAAGTTCCTCCTGCGTGGCTATCTCCTGCGCCGTCCCTTGACGCAGGAAACCACCCGCGCCGGAGTACGCGCCTTCCGTATTTTCACGAAAGACTACGAAGTCAATCTCAGACGCCTCGCGCCCTTTGAGCGGAGTCAGCCGCGCGTCCAGCAGGCGCACCGGACGCAGGTTGATATAAAGGTCCAGCCCGCGCCGCATCCCCAGCAGGATGTCCTCCGCGTGTTGATTTGAAGGCACGCGCGGGTCGCCGAACGCCCCTGCAAAGATAGCGTCGAAATTCTCCGTCAGCATCTGCAACGCCCCGTCTGGCAGCGAGACGCCATCGCGCAAATATTTATCCGCGCCCCAATCGAACTGCGTCAACTCAATCTCTAACCCTTGCGCCTCGCGCAAGAGTTCGAGAACGCGCACGGCCTCAACACACACTTCCGGGCCAATCCCGTCGCCCGGAATAACTGCGATGCGTTTCTTCTTCATCATTACTCAAATCAAAGCAGTTCACCACATAGACACAGAGGACACAGAGGCGGCACAGAGAAGTTTGAAAAGTTTTCTCTGTGCTTACTCTGTGTCCTCTGTGTCTATTTGGTGAATACGACTTAACATTCACTCAACTACAAATACAGCTTAAGCGCTCATTCCCAGTTGCCAGAAAATAAAACTCCACATGTCTGTCGCTTCGGCGATCTGTTTCGTCAGCGGCTTGCCTACGCCGTGGCCCGCTTTGGTTTCGATGTGCAGGAGGACCGGATGCTCTGAAGCGTTGGCCGCCTGCAACGCGGCGGCGAACTTACGCGCGTGCAAAGGGTCCACACGGCTATCGGAGGCCGCCGTCGTAATCAACACCGCCGGATACTTCGTGCCCTTCTGCACATGATGATAAGGCGAATAGGCGTACAAATATTTGAACTGCTCCGCGTCGTCCGCCGAGCCGTATTCCGGGACCCACAGCTTCGCAATCAGAAAACGGTCGTAACGCAGCATGTCCGTCAGTGGAACCTGGCAGATGACCGCGCGGAAAAGTTCCGGTCGCTGAGTGAGGGCCGCCGCGACCAGCAGCCCGCCGTTTGAGCCTCCGCGAATCGCCAATTTTTCGGGCCGCGTAATCTTGTCTTTAATCAGGAACTCAGCCGCCGAGATAAAATCATCAAAGACGTTCTGCTTGTGCGCGAGCATTCCAGCCTTGTGCCATGCCTCGCCATACTCGCTGCCGCCGCGCAGGTTCGCCACCGCGTAGACTCCGCCTCGCTCAAGCCAGTAGTAAACGTTGCGGTTGAACTCCGGCGTCTCCGCCACATTAAAGCCGCCGTAGCCATAGAGCAGCGTCGGATTATCGCCGTCGAGCTTGATGCCTTTACGGTGGACCAGAAACATGGAGACGCGCGTGCCGTCCCTGGACGGATACCAGACCTGGCCCACCTCTATCGAACCCGTGTCCACGGAAGGCGCTTCGACGCGCGCCCACTCGACGGTCGCGCCCGTTTTCAAATCGTAACGATAGACGGTCGGAGGATGCGCGAATGATGAGAAACTGAAGAAGGCTTCGTCGCCGTCAGGCTCGCCCGTGATGCCGCCCGTCGTGCCGAGCGTGGGCAGACTAATATCCCTCAAGGCTTTGCCTTCTTGCGTCAGGACTTTAATGCGTGAAGATGATTGGTCCAAATATTTGGCGAAGATTTGTTGGTTGATGACGGTGATGGATTCAAGCGTGGCTGGCGCTTCGGGGATAATCTCGCGCCAGTTCGCCCGCGCCGGATTCGCCGGGTCAACGACGAACACACGGCCACGCGCCGCGCCCTCCGTCGTCCGCACGTACATCCGCCCGTCAATCATCGCCGCGTTATAGAGCGCCTCCTGACCTTTAACGACGGGCACGAATTCGCCCCCCGGCTGGCTCAGGTCGCGCAGGTACAGATCGTTCTGGTCGAAACTCGGATAGACGGAAATCAGCAGCCAGCGTCCATCGCGCGAGAGGTCCACGTTGGTCCAATCGGCGAGGCTCTGCGGCTCATAAATCTTTTTATCTTTGTCAGGATGTTCGCCCAGCCGGTGCAGGAAGACCGTGCGATGATATTCCTCTTCGCCCTTCGGCACAGCGCCTCTGGCCGGATAGCGCGTGTAATAAAACGCGCTCGCGTCGGGCAGCCAGGCGACGGAAGCGGCGGTCGTGAACGGAATCAGGTCCGGCAGGTTTTTTCCCGTCGCCACGTCCATCACGTAGAGCATGGATTTCTCATCGCCGTTGTCCGAGAGGCCATAGGCCAGACGCTTCCCGTCATTCGAGACGTACCACCAGTCGAGCGCAATCGTGCCGTCCTGAGCCATCGCGTTCGGGTCAATCAACGCGCGGTCCCTGCCCTTCAAACCGTCGCGCACGTAGAGCACAGGCTGATTCTGCTGGCCTTCGCGGCGCTCGTAAAAATAAAGACGCCCCTTTGGGTCCGGCGCGTTGACGGTCCCTATCGAAAGCAGTTTCGAGAGACGCTCTTGAATGCGTGCACGGCCCGGCAAAGCGGCGAGCGCGGAATTGGTCCAGGCGTTCTGCGCTTCGGTCCACTGTTGGACTTCAAGAGCTTCGCCATTTTCCAACCAACGATAAGGGTCGCTGACGCTCACACCGTGTATCTTCTCGACGACCGTCTCGGTGCGAGTGTCAGGCGGCGTGCGACCGGCAGGATTTTGCGCCATGAGCAGAGATGAAAAACCGAAAAGGACCAAAACGCAAGGCCACATAACAGTCAGGAGTCCAGAGTCTGGAGTCAGGAGTCTGAAGAAGGTTTGAGGTTTGAGGATGAAGCGACCTGCGTCATCTAAAGGCAACTGTGTTTGACTCATGACTCCAGACTCCGAGACTCCTGACTCTTCAGAAAGGCACGCAGAGGACGGGCACGCGCGTGCCGCGCAGGACTTTCTCGGCGGTCGAGCCGAAGAGAATTTCTTCCGGTGGAGTCGAGCGCCCGCGCACGCCCATCACGATCATCGGCAGATCAAGGTCACGAGCGATTTTCAAAATCTCGACGAAAGGCGTGCCGATGACGATCATGCGTTCGACGTTGGCCTGGCCCGTGTCCAGACCTTCGAGCATCGTCGTGAAATCTATCTCGGCGCGCTCGCGCATACGCTGTTGTATCTCGTCCGAATTACCGAGTCCGGCGGCGACCGCGTCCATCAAGAAAGCGTGGTCTATGACGTGGAGCAGGGTCAGGTCGCCGTCCGGCTCCGCGATTCCGGCGGCGGCGCGCACAGCGTTCAGAGAGCATGGAGAAAAATCAACCGGCACGAGAATGTCTGGCGCTTTGAGCATAGACTTTGGTCCTCCTTTCCCGAAAAAACTTCGTCTGAAACTTTACGAAGCGCGCTTATTCAAGAGGTGCTGCTCGATGCGAGGCAGGCTCGCCAGCAGCGTCTCGCCGACGATCTTCAAACTTTGCGGCGAGACTTTGTCCAGCGTGTCTTCCGCCTTGTGCCAGAACGGATAGGTATTGAGTTGGATGATGTCGAGCGAATCTATCCCGGCGCGCAGGAACGGCTCGTGGTCGTCGCCGCCGACGCCCTCCGGGTGATCCTGGAATTGCTCGCCATAGCCGAGTTCGCGCGCCGTCTGCCAGACCGTATCCACCAGCCAGGTCGTGCTCATGTCATCGCGGCCAAACTCCAGATTCTTGTAGCCCATCAGGTCCAGCAGAATCATCGCGCGCACGCGCTTCAACTCTTTCTTTTCCGTCAACCGCGCGACGAAGTGGCGGCTGCCGTAGGTATTGTCCGGCGCGTTCGGCTTGCCGCAATCCTCCCAATCTTCGCAGAACGCTTCTTCGCCGTCGAAAAAGACGAACCAGTAGGTGAAGCGCGGCTTCTCCTTGCGCGAGGCGAGGACGCGCGCCAGTTCCATCAACGCGCCCGTCGAAGAGCCAGCATCATTCGCGCCGACGAAACGAAATTTTTTAAACAGCTTCGTGTCGTAGTGGCTGCTGAACATGATGACTTCGCTCGATTCACCCGGCAGTTCCGCAATGACGTTGATCATCTTGCGCTTGCCGACGGGCGTAGACTCGTTGAACTCATCCTGCATGACGTTCAAGCCGTGAGACTTCAACTCACCGACGATGTAATCGCGCGTTTTGGCGAGTTCGGGCGAGCCGGGCGGGCGTGGGCCAAACTCCACCTGCTTGCGTACATGCTCGAAGGCGCGGTCGCCGTCGAAACCCGTGGGCGTCGGCGTCGCCGTCGCGGGCTGCGAGGCAGCGGGCGAAGGGGCGCTGGCGGGCGTGTTTGTATTGTGGTTAGTCCCATTCTGCGCGGAATTGCCGGGGCACGCGAGCAGACCCAAGGGCAGGGCCAGAAAAAGCACGAGAGAGAGAGACGCCCTCGCATCCCTGGCATACTGCGCGAATCGAAGCTTGAGCGTTGATGATTTGTGCATGTGTTTGGAAATTTCCGCCGGGTGATGAAATCTATGCTGAGCCGCCGGGAGCATTCATGTGCCGCCACGCGCATGAGCGCGGCGGAGCATCAACCGTGCGCGAACACCGTCATCACTGATGAGAAGTTGTGCGGCGGCCCTGTTCAAGCGCGCGGCTCGTGGTTCAAGCCTGCGGCTCATGCCCTGTCGCGCCGTCTGTTTTCGTTGTGCTGCCGCCATGTTCAGCCGGGCGATGCATCTCGCGCTCGCGCTTGCTCATCTCGCGGCCCTTGCCAGCCATCAGGCTCATCACCTTTTCACCGAGCGAGAAGGGCAGGTCCGCGAGCGCGCTGAGAGTTTGAAACATGGTCACGGTTTCAAGTTCGACCAGCGTCGCCAGTTTGCGTTGAAGCGGCAACTCTCGAAACTCTTTGCGAAAATCTTTGACGGATTCTTCCGTCGTCGCGGCTCGCTCCGTGGCGGGCACCGGACGCAGGACCAGCGTGCCTCCGTGCAGGACTCGCGTCTGGCAGGCGAGGCGTTCACCCGTGGCGAGCCTTTCCGGGCTGAGACGCACGCGCTCCGCTTCCGTCAAAGACGAGAGCAGCGTCGCTCCCTCTACGACGTTGACGGCGCAGGTATCACACTCACCGCGCCCCTCGCACTCTGCGGGCAGGCGCACGCCCATACGCTTGGCAGCGTCCCAAAGGTAACTGCCCTCTGCGACGATGCCGGTCAGGCCGTCCGGCTCAAATTTAATCTCGACACTCATAGTATTTTAGATTTCGGATGGCGGATTGTAGATAAGAGAAGTTCAATCAGCCGCTTCCTTCAATCGCCAATCCTCAACGCTCTCCGCTCATCAAGAGAGCCTCCACAATATCTTTTGGGTAGACGAAATGAACTTACACCCAACAGAGGATAAAAGGCAAAGAGAGAGGCTAGAGGTGAGAGGCCGGAGGCTGGCAAAAACCAGCTTGCTTTTCACCAGCCTCCAGCCTCTCATCTCAAGCCTCTTTCCTACTCTCCTCCGTGTGCGGCGGCGAGTCGAAAACGTGGTTGCGCCGCAGTCTCCTTCTTATGATCTTTGGCCTCGCGGCGACAGTCCGCGCAAGTGCCCAGGATACGCAGGCTGTGCTGTGTCGGCTCGAAGCGATACTTGGCCGCCATCGCGTCCTGAATCGCTTCGAGTTCGGCGGAATAGAACTCTATGATTTTTCCGCACTCAGTGCAGATCATGTGATCGTGATGTTGATGCTTATAGTTGTGCTCGTAATGCGTGCGCCCGTCGCCGAAGCGAACCTCGCGCGCCAGCCCCGCCTCCGACAGTAGCTTGAGCGTCCGGTACACTGTGGTCTGGCCGATGCTGGAATCTTCCTTCTGGACCAGCCTGTAAAGGTCTTCGCTGGACAGGTGCTCTTCCGTGCGCAGAAAAACATCCAGAATGAGGTCGCGCTGTGAAGTGCGTTTAAGCCCGGAGCGCTGCAAGTGTTCGATAAAGATAGTTTGCTCTTCGGTCATAAAATAGTTTCCGGCTCACGAAACGCCGTCTCAAATTCGGGACAAACTCATTCTAACATCTGCCGAGCGTGCATGTGAAGATTTGTTGCCCCTCGGCGCGCCGTGTTATCTTTCCCCGCGTGCCGGGGTGGCGAAATGGCAGACGCGACGGACTTAGTTCTTTGAGCACCCGGAGCGGAATCTCCAGCGTGAATGGAGTCAAATTCGGTGAACCCTTCACAGGTCAAGCTGTTGGCAACACCGAGCTAAATTTGGAGAATGCTTTTTCCTCTCCAAAAAATGTGTAGAGACTAGACGGCTCCCGCCTGACTGTTACGTTTACGCGTAATAAAAGGTGAAGGTATAGTCCAGACCACAAACTGTCCGCAAGGCCAGGTGGCGAAAGCCATAGTGGTAAGAAAATCCGTTGACCGTAAGGTTGTGCGGGTTCGAGTCCCGCCCCCGGCATCTAATACCAAATTGCAGTAGAAAGAGAGGTGTGAGATGAGACAGTCAGTACCGCCTGCTTAAGCCGGGCGGGTGCTGTGCGACCCTTTCAGGGTCGGCTTTTATTCTGGACCATTAACCGGGGCGACGCTGAGGCTTGCCCCCGGCTCTCACATGTATCCACTGGCGTGGATACGATTGAAGGGTGTGCTCCGGCCTTTCAGACGCCCGCTTATAGAAAGAGCGAACCGGAGCGCGTCAGGGCGTGCAGATTATCCCATTCGCTGCTATGGATTGCCGTCTTGAGCCAGTAGGTAAAATCTTCCGGTCTCTCAAGCATCTCATTTCGCAGGTCTGGGAGGCTGAGCCATTTCCAATCCTCTACCTCTGCGGGGTCGGGAGCGGGCACGCCGTCGCACTCGCCTATCAGGACATGGTCCAACTCGTGCTCTGTGAGTTGATTGTCAAAGCTCACGCGGTAGAGAAACGTGAAGGCTTCGCGCAGTTCACAATTCAAACTCATCTCCTCGAAGAGCCTGCGGCGGGCTGCCGCGTGCGTCTCTTCACCCGGTCTTGGATGACCGCAACAGGCATTGGACCAGAGACCGCCCGAATGATATTTCGTGCTGGACCTTTTTTGCAGCAGCATCCGCCCCTTCGCATCGAAGATGAAGATGGAGAAGGCGCGATGCAGCCTTCCCTCCTCATGCGCGCGCTGCTTTTCCAACACACCCAACGCTCTGTCGTTCTCGTCTACGAGGATAACTCTTTCCATCACTGCCGTTCTAAAACAGTCTGGAGTCAAGAGTCAAGAGTCCGGAGTCTGAGAGTCTGAGAGTCTGGAGTCAAGAATCAGAAAGTAGCGCTTGTCTTTTGACTCTCGGACTCCCGACTCTCAGACTCTTGACTCTCAAACTCC
>DASYML010000039.1:0-23646 GCA_036009045.1 Pyrinomonadaceae bacterium | reverse complement strand
GTTGATGGTGAGAATGAAAGGGGCTCAATTTAGGCTTTCTTAAAGTTCAAGGTTGCCGCGAAGCTTGGCGATGTCACGTTGCGGCGGTGCGCCGAAAAGCTTTTTGTACTCGCGGCTAAAGTACGATGGGTCTTCATAGCCCACACGGAACCCTGCGCTCGCTGCGTCCAGGTCTTCGCCGAGCATCAGGCGGCGCGCCTCCTGGAGTCGTATCTGTTTCTGAAACTGCAAAGGACTCATCGCCGTGACGCTCTTGAAGTGATGATGAAAGCCCGACACGCTCATTCCGAGTTCACGCGCGATATTTTCAATTACAAGCTGCTCATCGAAGTGTTCGCGCAGATGCCCGATCGCCCTGGAAATTTGGCGAGTGTCCCCTCCGGCGGCCAAGAGATGGCTGAGCCGCGCGCCCTGTCCTCCCCTCAAAAGCCGGTAAACGATCTCTCTCGTGATGAGCGGCGCAAGAACCTTTCACGCGTCGGGCGTATCAAGAAGCCGGATCAATCTGATGGCCGCGTCGAGCAAATCAGCGTCGATCGAGCTAACGTTTATCGCTTTTACGTGCGCGTCGCCTTTTTTAATTTCGATGCCGGATTCCATCATGACCGAGGCGACGAGGGACGGTTCGAGGTTTAGCCGGAAACCAAGGTAAGGTCGCTCTTTCGACGCTTCTTCTACCTGGAAGACGACCGGCAACTCGACCGTGTAGATTAAGTAATGCCCCGGATCATACCAGAATACTTCCTCACCCAATAAGACTCGCTTGCCGCCCTGGACGACGAAGCAGAAGGCGGGCTGGTACAGGGATTGGACCGACTCCATCGGTTTAGATGAACGACCGAGGAAAAGGCCGTCGAACGCCTCAAATGCCCCGTCTTCAGGAAGGATTCGCGCCATTCGCTCGACCAGTTCTTCTCTGTTGCTTTGTATTCTTTGCGCCTCGCGCTTAGCTTCTTGATGGTTCATAAATTCATCTTAGCCTCTTTGTTTCCTATCGGCACGCCGCTCGCAGAGTTTTTGCAGGATTGTACAATTATTCGCGAGTATCCTCTTATCGCTCTGTATCCCTGAGACTTTAGAATCACGCTACAATAGCAGGACACAAAAAATGGCTACTAACGAAACTAAAAGATATTTGGAGAAAGTTAAAGTGAGCCGACTGATGGCACCTCAAAGGAGAAATTATGCAGAAGCGCAAGCTCGGAAATAGCAATCTGGAAGTATCGGCCCTCGGTCTCGGCTGCATGGGACTGAGCTTTGGCTACGGTCCGGCCACAGACAAGCAGCAGGCGATTTCACTGATCCGGGCGGCAGTCGAGAAGGGCGTAACATTTTTCGATACTGCTGAAATTTATGGCCCGCTGACGAACGAAGAACTCGTAGGCGAAGCGCTGGAGCCTTTCCGTAGTGAAGTGGTAATAGCGACCAAGTTCGGGTTCAAGCCCGCTTCGGAGGGTGAGACGCACTGGAGTGCTTTAGATAGTCGCCCCGAACATATCAAAGAAGTTGTTGAGGGTTCGCTTAAGAGACTAAAGGTTGATGCCATAGATTTATACTATCAGCACCGCGTTGACCCGGACGTGCCGATTGAAGACGTGGCGGGGGCGGTGAAGGACCTGATTCAGGAAGGCAAGGTCAAGCACTTCGGGCTTTCTGAAGCGGGGGTGCAGACGATTCGCCGCGCGCACGCCGTCCAGCCCGTGACGGCGCTCCAGAGTGAATACTCGCTGTGGTGGAGAAACCCTGAAGAGGAAGTGTTACCGACGCTCGAAGAACTCGGGATCGGCTTCGTCCCGTTTAGCCCTCTCGGCAAAGGCTTCCTCACGGGGAAGATTGACGAGAACACCACGTTCGATAGTTCCGACTTCCGCAACATCGTCCCCCGCTTCACGCCGGAGGCCCGGAAGGCGAATCAGGCTCTGGTTGATCTGCTTCGCGCTATAGGGGAGAAGAAGAACGCGACGCCCGCTCAACTAGCGCTCGCCTGGCTGCTGGCGCAGAAGCCTTGGATCGTGCCGATTCCGGGTACGACGAAGTTGCATCGCATGGAGGAGAACATCGGAGCGGCTGAAATTGAGCTTACGCCCGACGACCTCCGCGAGATCGAGAGCGCCGCCTCGAAAATCACCGTGCAGGGTGCCCGGTATCCCGAACACCTGGAGCGAAGGGTAGGTCGCTGAGCGGGCCGGATTAAAAGTAAACCAGCTTATTTTGCATATCGGAACATATCAATGACATGTCCTTGACGGCGGAGATGAACAACGGACCGTCACGGCGATATTGACCGCCCTTAAAGAAGGAAATATGAAGAACGTAATTATATTGGGCGCCAGTGGCAATATCGCAAAACATGTCATTGATATTTTAATAAAAAAGGATGACATTAACTTAACCCTGTTCTTGCGTCATGCCAGCCGGTTAAGAAACAATGGTGTTTCCAAATGTCGAATCATTGAAGGCGACGTTCTGGATTTTAATCAACTTAAAGAAGCCATCGCAGGACAGGATATTGTGTACGCGAATCTTTCGGGAGACCTGGAGGCAATGGCAAAAAACATTGTGAAGGCGATGGAAGAAACGGGGATTAAAAAACTCGTCTTCATCAGTTCGATAGGCATTTACGATGTCCCTTTAAGACCCGTCTTAAAGCCTTATCGGAAAGCTGCTGATGTGATAGAAGCATCGGACCTTGAATACACTATTTTGAGGCCAACCTGGTTTACCAACGCGGATGAAGTGGACTATGAAACAACCAGAAAAGACGAACCGGAAAAAGGCTCTGTAATTTCTCAAAAAAGCCTGGCAACATTGATTACTAAAATTATCGAATCCCCCGAAAAACACATTCGCGAAAACCTGGGCGTAAACAAACCCAATTCTTAATAAGGCGGGACTAGAAAATGGACATCAAAAGAAGTGGCTCACAACCCTCCGGCAAAGGACCGGATGAGTATTTTACCGGCACCGTACGTATTGACCCTCTGTTCGAGGCGTCCGATCCGGCGCGCGCTCTCAGCGTCAGCGTCACGTTCGAGCCCGGAGCCCGGACGGCGTGGCATATCCACCCGCTCGGGCAGACCCTGATCGTCACTTCGGGTTGCGGTTGGGTGCAAAGCGAGGGCGGCCCGAAAGTGGAGATTAGGCCGGGTGACGTGATCTGGTGCCCGCCGAATGAGAAGCATTGGCACGGCGCGACGCCGACCACAGCCATGACGCACATCGCCATCGTGGAGAAGCTCGATGGCAAGACCGTCGAATGGATGGAAAAGGTCAGCGACGAACAATATCAGGCCGCATTAAGGGCCGAATAAACGAGCAGGTTGATCGGCGAAATGTCATCACTGAACGGATGGGAGAACTTCTACGTCATCGTCGGGTCGTCTGCCGGCGCGCTGATCGGATTGCAGTTCGTCGTCTTAACCCTCATAGCTGGCAGGCCGATAGCCAGCGGTGAAGCGCAAGCGGGCGACGCCTTTTCGACGCCGAGCGTCGTTCATTTCGGAGTCGTCTTGCTGCTCTCAGCCGTTGTCAGCGCTCCGTGGGACGGGATCAACAGCGTCGCAATTCTTTGGGGCTTAATGGGCCTCGGCGGGACAGCGTACGCCGTCATCGTGGCTCGGCGTATGCGAGCGCAAACCGCCTACCAACCCGTCTTCGAGGACTGGTTGTTTCATGTGCTGCTTCCATTCGCGGCATACGCAATACTGGCCGGATCGGCATTCGCGGCTCGCTCGCATGCACGCCCGGCCCTGTTCCTCGTCGGCACTGCTGCGCTGCTGCTACTCTTCATTGGTATTCACAATGCCTGGGACACGGTAACGCACCTCGTCTTTGTCAGGAAACAGGGTGAGTGAGAGGTCAAGCGGAATCGCTCTAGAGCGGTTTGCAATTGAGTGCGACTACGTGTCAGTCCCGCCTGCTTAAGCTGGGCGGGTCGTGGCTGAGCAAGGAAACCCGCCCAGCTTAAGCAGGCGGGACTGACCTAACGCTTGCCAGTGTTCGCATCCTGTCTTGGGGCAAAGCCTCTTTGTCATGTCAGGCGTTATCGGACGTGAGCGATGAAGGGGAAGTTGGCGGGGCCTCTGATGGAGGATAATAGAAGGGTGGAGAGCGGATTAGAGTTGGCCGTTATATAGCTCTGATTCCAACTCTGTCCCGCGCAGCGCGGAGGCAAGCTCCTCAAAATTATCAACCAGATCGGGCAGCGCGTAAGCGTTGAGCTTGATGGTCTCTTCTTTGAGGCAAGAGGGGTCGAGCGGCGAGACTTCGAGAAATTTCAGTAAGCGCAGGCGTCCTTCAAACGTCAGGATGTCTTCGTAGCTCAAGCTTAACAACGATTGATGTGAAGCCCGCGTCGCGGCCTCTATCTCCGCGTAATACTGGTCATTGTAAGCGATGTTCTCATAGAGGGCCGCAATATCCACGACGACTTTAACGCGCTCTTGAGGCTGGGCGGACTCCGTATAAACCACCCAATCACCTGTCTGGCGGGCGAGCAAAAGCGAGACGAAGCTCTTGATGCGATTCCTTCGCTGCAAGACGATTTTCTTCAGCCCGGTGTCTTTCAGCGCCTCTCGAAAAATCGTCTCATGCTGTCGCCAGCAGAGTTTGAAGCCCACGACCGGATGAGAGAGAGGCGCTTTCCAGACACGGCTCAGAAATTCGACGGGATCGCGTTCCCTCTCTTCCATCGTGCCGAGGCTAAAAGAGGTGTTCTGAAGATGGCGCGCATAGCCTATCAAGTGAGGGTTGAAGATTTCGTGATGGCAGAGTATTTCAGGATGCGAGTTGAGCACGGTGCAGAGCATATTGCTGCCGGTGCGAGGCGCATTCAAGATGATGAACCTGTGGCGAAGTCCCGAATAATGAGCCATTGATGTTGACGCCCCCGCTTGTACTGCGAAGCGATTCAAAATCTGATCTCTGTCTGACAAAATTTGAGCGGCCTTAAGTAGTCGCGGCCAGCCGCCGAATATTGCTCCCAATATGTTTGTGCCTGGATGCAATTAACGCTGATGTTGTTATAGTCAGAGCCATAGATGAAGAGCGACGGATTGGCCTTCGCCAGTCCGCTTATCCAGTTTTCATAAAACCTTCGCTTCTCATCAATGCTAAAGAGATAGTTGCTGTACACGGTGAAAAACGCATTGCTCCACCAGATGACGGAGTCGGGTTGAGGCTCGATGCGCCGTAACAATTTATGCGGCTCGGTTAAAACATTACACTGGACGTACTCATGTTTCAGTTCTCTGTAGGCCGCCCAATGCTCTCTCAAGACTCGCTCGCCGCCCCACCTCTCTATCTCGTCCTCCCAGTAGGATTGCACGTCGTGCCAATTCAGATTCTCCGTCGAAGCGCCAGCCCACAGTTGATAGAAAGTATCGGGCGCGGGAAATTTGCCGAGGACGTATCTGATGAATCGAGGGTAATCCTGACCGTCCCATTCCTGTTGTAAGAGCCGCCTGATCCCCAGCGCGTTCGGACTGTAATCGAAGAACACGACGGAGGTCTGCTCGTCGAATCCATGCGTGTGCAGAATCATGTTCGGCTTGAATCCTGCCGCCACGCAATAGAGGGTCTTGAGCGGGGCCTTGAATTGAGACGGCGGGACTCTCACATCATCATATGATTCGACGTTCCAGAGGAAGACTCCGCGCGGCGCATTGTTCAATTGTGATTCGATGAGCCGTAGAAATTTGCGGCCATCCTCATTCGCATCAACGTCGGAAGACGCCGCCGGGAAATGCGTTTGAGACTGCTCTAAACTGCGCGCGAAGGAATTGGATTGCGCGCCAGCGCCCGGATTGATGAAGAGCTTGCGCGAGACGGTCTGCTCATCGAAGTGATAGACCGTCTTTCCGTTCTTCAAACTAGCCTGAATGAAATTCCAGCCGGGCAGAGCGGGCACGCTTTTTTCTGTTTCAAGCGAGGGCCGCAGCCAGCGCGGGGCAGCCGCGCCAGCGCTCTCCAGGCTCGCCCCGCATACAGGCTTCGAGACCTCGACTGGCCCGGAGCATGGAAGACCATAGGCGGGCCGCCCGAACGCTGCGTAATAGTCCAGATTGACGAGGAGGCAATCATCCTTCAACCCGTACCAGCCGTTTTCCCGGTCCACAATATAACCCGTCACGAAAAAATCATGGTCTGCCATCCAGTCGCGCTGGACGGTTTGAAAATCCGCATGACGCAAGTGTTTCGGATGCCAGTCCTCCGCTATCAAGTGACCGTATGCCTGGACCAGACAATACTTGTATCCGAGCTCCAACGCTGCGTCCAGAATTTTATTGATGCTGCTATTTTCCAGAATCACATCGTGATAGCCATAACGCGACCATGAGATGGTCAAACTACGCAGCTTATCTGCCAGCGCGCGGTTCTCTATGTGACGCGAAGTGTCCAACAGACCATAGACCAGATTCTCAATGTGCATATCTTCTACGAGTCCCCTTCCCCACTGGCTGCCGTCAGAGAGCGCGCGGCCCCGTCCACGCGCGGCGCTCGCGCGAGGAGGCGCGCAGACAGTTCCAACAATTCCTGCCTGTCCGGTATCGCAAACGTATATCCTCGAAAATGATGCGCGCCGTCTCGCAGCCAAAAGTCCTGGCCTGGGCCGACATAGAACGTCCCCTCCAGTTCTCCGAACGGGGAACAGAAGGAAATCGGCGCGAAGTCAAGGAGCGCGCAGCCGTTTCCAGAGCGTTCGAGGCGCGCAGATGCCTCGCCGGAATTTTTCCATTCGTCGGTCGTGAATTTATAACGAAGCGAAGCCACCTGGCGTTCGGTCAGGACGGGTGCTCCCGGCAGAGAGGCGACATACCCTCCGCCTTCGCGCCGCAACACAACCCGGACGTGTAGATACCGAGTCTGCCTTTCATCATCCCACGCGCGGACGGAATAGGTTATTCCATCAATGGTGCGCTTCTGAAGTTCCAGCCCTCCACAGGGCAAACCGGCTGCGCCTCCCCGGACCAGCAGGGCGTCAACGTTGCGGACTGAGGCGGAGATTTTCCTGTCAATGAGGTCTCGAAATATGTCCGCCTCCAGGGTCTCCCTGTACGTGATCGGCGCGGCCTGATTTTCTTCAAAATACTCCGTGCGGTAGATGGACTTGAGCGGTCTATTCTCAAAGGCGGCGCGGCCTTCGATGGAGCGACGCATCGCCGCGACATCGTCGTAATATTCCTCCGCGAAAGAGAGGCAGGCCGTCATTAACTGGTGATAGGCCGCGCTGAATTGCCGTATGAGAGTCTTGACGGCGGCTCTCTTTCCGGCCACGAGAATCTTGTCGCCCCTGTAAATAGGATTCAAGGCGCGCGCTATATAGCGCAGATGGCCTGCCGTCGGCGCTTTAAAATATTGCTCGGGATAATGCTGCAAGAGTTGAAAGACATCTACGACGGCGGCCTCCTCGATCAACAGTCTGCACTGTTGCAAATCGGTCCGGTTCTTGAGTTCAGTCATCCTCATCAACACTCTCATAAAGCACTTGACGACGGTGTAACGTTCGGCGCGCAGCCGCTCTGCCAGTCTCATCTTGAGCCCTGCGGCACACAGCAGTTGCAACTCCAGATGGCTGAGATAGGCCCGGCCCATCTCGCGTTTAACGACAATCGGATGCGCTCTGAACAGGCGACGATGGTCCGGCGCGATGCTGGCGCGCAGGGCGCTATACAACAGCTTCATCTGCGAAACGCGGTCCATGTAATCCCTGTTGGCGATCTTCTCAAGGTCTGCCGGATGAGATGAGGGAGGGCGAATCGGCGTCGTGCGCGGGTTGGCGCGTTGTGCTGTGACATCCAGCATCCCGCCGTCCATCTGCATGTTAGAAGTGCTCAGGGCCATGTGCGTGATGCGCCAGCGAACCTGCTCGGCGGCGATGCGCGCGTGGTCGTCTATGACGCGCAACATGGTGGCTCTCAGATGCGGCACTAACGCCCCCGTCCCGGCATCTGTGCGTTGGACGAGTTGGCCCGTTTCTCCCGTGATGGAAATAAAGAGATCGAATCTTGAGCGCTGGCCCGAACTCCTTTCGGCCAGGACGTGGCCGGGGCGAAGCTGGTGTCCGGCGCGAGCGACGATGGCCCGCGCGACCTTGCGTCCATCGGGGTAGATGGTGTTATCACCCTGGTCTATGATAGCCAGAATGCGCGTTGACGGCTTGCTGAAGAGATTGACGTTCACTTCACCGAACAGGGCTTCGGCGATGGCCGCGAACATATTGAGGCCGCCGTGCGAGTGCTCGAAATCATCCGGGTCATCGTGCTTGAAAAGCGGCGTGTGGCCGATTCCTTTGATCGAAAGATTGCCGTAGGGGAGAAATCCGGCGCGGCCCGAACCGAGAGCCGGAAGCACCCCGTCGCCTCCGTATTTATCTGCATACATGTTGATGGTTGCGCGCCCCGCGAGATCATCCTCTTCTTCGCCAGTCAAAGCTCTGTATGAAAGCGCTTCTACGAGTTGGAGATGAAACTCCCGCGTCATTTGATGCGAGGCGGGCACATCGAATCCGAGTTCGCGCGCCAACTCGAAGTTGCACCAGACGACTCTGCCCGGAACTCTCAACGCCTTAAACTCCGCGAACATATCCGGCCCGAGCACGGAGAGAATTCTGGACCTCTCTACCTGGCCGCAAACGGACTTGCCCGACGTTCGTGCGAGTTGATGTTTGATGCTCATTTCACTGGCGCTCGGCGGCATCCGATGGCCGCCTCAAATCGAAGAGAGGCGGCGTGGTCAACAGGCCGTTCAGGGGCGAGCGGCGCGAGCCTTTTTTCCGGCTGACCGTCGCGGCTTTGAAGCTCTGCGCGCAGATGATGAGACGAGTTGCTTAAGCTCGAAATAGTTGCCGTCTGCGTCCTTGAAGCTGCACCAGAAGCTGCCGAACTTTTTGCCGCCCTGAATGTCGCTCGTCGGCTCAAGCCCACGCGCCGCCAGCGCACGGCGCGCGGCCTTAATATCCTCGACTTGAAAGCCGGGGCGAAAACACCTGCGACCATGTGGCGGCTCGGGCCAGCCCGTCATCAACTCAAGCATGTGCGTTGCATCCAGTTCAAAGTGCGCCCAGTGCGGGCCCGATGTAAGCTCCTTTAAGCCGAGCACGTCACGGTAAAATTCTTGTTGCGCTTTGAAATTTTTCACGACGAGACCAAGCCACACGACCTGGCCGATAATTTTTTTAGCCATACTTGATTTCCTCCCGGCCTCCGTGTCGGAGGCATCTTTTAAGGAAGCTGATGACCGTCAACGCAGGCGAGCCAACGGCCTTCCGGCGTGAGGTGCGGGTCAACGTGATGCATGCCCTTGCCGTTCCATCCCGCGCCCGTCGCGCTCAAGACAGGACTGCGCGCGTCTTCTTTCTCCGCGTAATCGCGCGGAGTCAACTCGCACACCTCGAACGCACGGACCTGATGGCCGTAGCGTTGATGACAATCCTGCGCGTAACGAATCACTCGATTATCCTGGACCAGAATTCTGCCCGCCGGTCTCGCCGTTCGCACGTCTCCGGCCACAATCGGACTCTGCGGGTGTTCAAACCACCTGCCGCGCAGTTCGTCCGCGAAGTGGAGCCTCAGCGTGTCATGCGCGGTCGGGGTGCTACAGGTGAAAAGCCACCAGCGCCCCGCAAAATAACAGATGGACGGGTCGGCGCACAGCCCCCGGACCAAGTCTCCCAGATAAGACCAACGCGAAGGAAACGAGACGGCCCGGTAGAGACGCACGCAACGCGCGCCGAGCGTCTCCGGCATTAAATAATAGTCGTCCTGCCAGGCGAAGACATACGGATACGAGAGATGAAACGGCTCGCTGAGGACTATCTTCTGATAGGTCCAGAAAAGAGCATCCGGGCTTGTCGCCAGCCCGATCTCTCCCTTCCCGCTTCCTTCGTTCATGACCTCGAAGAACATGTGCCAGCCATCCGAAGTGTGAATCATAAACGGGTCTGCGATGAAAGAGGCCGCGACATCGCGAACATCCCGCCGCGTCAGAACAGGATTAGCCACTCCCGCATGAGGGAAGAATTGAAAAGGCGAAGCGCCTTCATAAATACCGATGGCCCACGGGTCCGGCGTCGCCTCCGGCGCAGCCGAAGCGTCCAGCCCTCCCGCATCTTCCTGAGCCTGATTATTCGCTTCCATCTCTCACAACCATTATTTGTTAGCCGGTCCTCGTTGCCAGAATCTGCTGCCGCCGCGTCTCTTGTTCTACAGGAGAGACAGAGTTGAAGGCCCGCGCCTACTGACTTGTGGCGGTTAATTCCATATGGCTAATCGTGCGCGTGTGTGTGGCCCAACACGCCTTATATGCCTCAGTGCCGCGCATCAGGTCATATTCTTCCAGAGAGGCGGCGTGGGCCTCCCTGATCCCGGCCTCAAGGAGCAGTTTCCCCGGCGACCATCGCGCAGCATGTGAAAGGAACCCGCCGTTCCAGTAACAGAGGCTGCGCGCTCCGCGCATACAGAGGTTGATGCCGACGATTTCCTCACGCTCACACATGACGAAGACGAAGAGCCTGCTCTCAAGAAAGAGCCTTGGCAGAACTTCCCTGACGAATGACTCGTTCTCCGCTTTGAAACAACTCTTTTGCTGGAAACGCGCGCGGTTTAGCGTCAGGAAAATCTCCGCCAACTCGGTTTGCGGGAAACTGTCCGGCGTCAATTGACGCACCGTCACATCATCCTCAAGCGCTTTGCCGCGCGCACGCTTGAGAGCGTGGCGAAAATTCGCGCTCTTCGTCGCCAGGTACTCATCATAGCTCTCATCCAGGCGAATATAGGGACACACAATCCGACGGCTCACGAGAGGCTGCGCGTCGGCGCGCGACGTTCCGTTGAGCCGTAAGGCGACCATCCAATTGGCATCGGGTCGAATACATTTGAGATTCAGTCGAGCGTAATCTTTCGCTGATGAAAGAGCCTGATGGAACAGTCCGGTCATGATGGCCGTGTCGCCCTCGCGGACGATCATATCGTTGTAGTCGCTCAACTCACCGGGAAACGCGGCGTCTCTTTCTTCCGTCAGGACAAGCGGCAACAGACCCGCGAGAGTTGCGCCGCGTCGCGCGACGATGACATAGGGTGAGAGCTTCGATGCCGTCCCGCGACAGGCGGCCATAAACCAACCTGATGAACTGAAGGCACGGTTGCATGTCGAATACTCCAACAGCGCATCCCACTGCGACGAGACGGCCTCGACTTCAGACAATTCGCGCAGCACGGTGTAGTTGACAGCGCCGCCTGCCATCCGCTCCGCCTGTGCCTTATCATCTTCCCGCATCTTGCCGGTTGGTCTCACTCCGTCTCGTAGAATCCATCCTCTTCGAGTTCCCTGATTCTCCGCAGGTCCTGCTCTATGATGGCTCGCTCCCGGTGCAGAAGAATGACCAGACCGAGAAAGCGCGGCGGGGGCTGGCCGAGCCTGGCATCCATGTGCAGACCATGAAAAGAGGGCAACGCTTTAATCTCTGGCAGGTTTTTGAAGGCTCGCACTCTGCCGTTTAATCCGGGCTTCAACAAAATCATGAGAGCGCCGCGAGACCTGGCGCGAGGCTTCAACGGGCGTCTCAGAAACCGCGCGGGGTCAAGATAGCTTTCGACGGTTGCATCAATCTGGCTCAAGCCTGTGGCTGCTCGACAGGTCGCATGGGCCAACTCTCCGCCGTGCGTGCGCGCGCCCAGTTCGAGAAGATACGGCTCGCCGTCCACCAGCACGATTTCACAGTGACCCGGACCATAGCTTATTTCCAGCGCATCCAGAACGCCCGATGCATACTCAAACAGGCGACGGGCCAGGTCTCCTTCACGGTCCAGCAATTCTTTCGTCTCAAAAGAGCCTATCAGTCCCGGCTGCGCGGTCTGTTTGGTGTATTTCCAGATGGCGATTAAACGATGCTGGCCCGCGCTGCTGACCGTGTCAACGATGTATTCCGGCCCTTCAAGAAATTCCTGGACCAGCACCGTCTCGTTGACCAGGCCCAGCTTGTTGACCTTTCCGCTCAACCTTGCAAAAGCCTGCGCCACCTCGGTCTCCGAACCGCACAGGCAAACTCCTTCCGAACTCATACTATGAGGAGGCTTGACGACGATGGGCCAACAATCATTCCGGCGCACCCATGCCAACAACTGTTCCACATGGCCTGCACAAAACTGGCGCGGCGTGCGCAGGCCCCGGCGTGTGACGGCCTGCGCCATCATGAATTTATTCCGGCGTGCGTGCGTGAGCCTCGCGCCGTTCGAGGCCAGACCCAGAGCCTCGCTCAGTTGATCCGCCAGGTTGACGCCCCACTCGCTCCCCGCAACAACATATCGCGTGCCGAGATTCCTGAGCCGCGCTGCGGTCTCTTCCAGATTATCCGCGTGGCGTATGATCTCCTCGTAGTCACGTCGGCGAAAGGTCTTCAGAAATTCGGCTGGCATCTCAGCGTGGCTCTGGACCATCGAGCATTGATGTCCGCGCCTCCTGAATTCCGGGGCCAACAACGCTCCCGATTCGTAAGGGTCAACGATGGCCGCAGGCGGCATTGTCATCTGGTCGGATTCCTCAAGTGGCCCGTGCCGGACTTCCCTTGTTCTCTCTCTTATCCGCCGCCACGAGTTCCTCTATCAACTCCGCGAAGGGAGCGACGCTCACGTTGGAGATGAATTCGAGGGCCGCCCTGCGCGAGGCCCCGGAGCAGCGTTGATAAACCTCCGGGTTCTGTAGCAACTCTGCGAGGGCTTCGCGCCACGGGGCCGTCTCTTGTGGCGGAACCTCGTAGAGTTCATCATGTCGCTCGGCGGGCCGCACAGGGAGCAGGTAATCAACTCCCAACTTGGCTTCGCGCAGTCCACCAATATCGCTCGCCAGAACGGGGATGCCTCTCAGCATCGCTTCGACCACGACATAGCCGAAGGTTTCAGGGACGATAGAGGGCACGACGAGCACGCGCGTGCGCGCCAGAATCTCTTCTATCTCATCGGCAGGCTCAAGCAGTTGCACGTTGGGCAGCGCACGCAATGAACGCAAGACGGCTTCATCTGCTCCCCAGGTCGGGACGGCAGCAAAGGCCGTCTGCGGAAACGCTTTCGCCAGGTCCAGAAATAGCGCCACTCCTTTCATCGCGCAGGGGTTGACCATCGTGACGAATCCCTCATCGAAGCGCGCCAGGAGCGGGAAAGGCCCCTCGCCGTAGACCGGAAACCGGAGCACCTTTGCGGCCCGCCCGCCATATTCTTGCAGGTATCTTTGACCGTACTCGCTGACGACGATGACGGCTCGTGTTTTCTCAATCAAGCGCGCTTGCTTTGCGCTCGGACGAGATGAGAGCGGACCGAAAGGCAGATGCATGTTCGTGTGTACGAGCATGACCACAGGGGCTTCGGAGGCGCGCAGAGCGCTGTCCAGCAAGAATTCACGCTTATCGTCGGAGACCAGAATGAGGTCCGGCTCGAACTCTTCCAGACGACGCATAACATGCGCCCGGTTTTCTTCAATGGTCCGAAAATTAAGAGCCTCGACCGCGACGCCTTGAAAGTCGTAACAGAATAGCTCCGGGCCGCGCGTCCTCACCGCCACGTTGCGCAAAGCCAATTCCGCCACATCCGATTGAGGCCGCCAGCCGACGCGCCCCGCGAGGGCCGTGGAGACGGTCGCGCACTGGTAGCCCCTGCGCGCCAACGCTTCCAGCAGCAGGCGGTTGGCCTTGTTCCCGCCGCCGAGCGAGGGCAGGTAGACGGCTTGTTGGAGGAGCAAAACTTTCATACAGGGTTCGCCGCCCGAATCAGAGATGCGCCGGAGCAACATCACTGTCATGCTGAGAGAAGGGCTTCTGTGCGATGCATCTCCAGGCACACTTTAAAACATTTCCCTCCGTATCGAACGTCCGCACATGTTGCAATTCAAAGATGGACCACGCGGCGAGCAGTTCACGACAGAACTCCTCGCTCATGAAGTGCATCGTCTGGCCGCCGTCCAGAAGATAGAAGTCCGGCTCCAACTCGCGCGCGGGTCGCTGGTGTTTCAGACGAGGGAGCCTATCTTCCGTAGAGTTCGCGTGAAAGAGGAAAAGGCCGCCCGGTTTGAGCGACCGCTTCACCTCTGCGATAATCCGGCGCGTCACATCTTTGGAGAACGAATGGAGGACGAGGTTACTGATGACCGCGTCGAAGCGGTTCGGGGGAAACGGGAGAGGCCGCGCTATATCTACCTCTCTGAATTTGACGGGCAACTGCTCGGCCAGCGCCATCGCGCGGGCTTGTGCGACGGCCACCTCAGAGTAATCAATGCCCGTCACTCTCATTCCACGGCGCGCGAGTTCGAGGCTATCGTAGCCGGTCCCGCATCCGAGGTCGAGGAGGTCCAGCGCGTTGTGACCGGAGAGGGCGGGGAGAAAACAGGCCAGCCATTTCTCCGACTGATTCCGGTCTGTCCCCGCGCGCAGAAGGCTGGCGTGGCGTTCATCCCAGACGGCTGCACAGGCATATTCTGCTTCAATATTTTCCAAGCTCTCTTGACTCCTTTGGTCCTCTCAAAGGCTTCACCCTCAGAACTCCAGAGCATGCAATTGAGCCTTCAATTCCGCATCATCAAGAGCGGCCTCAAGCTGCGCGAAGTTGGAGATTAAATCCCGCAGGTCGGACGAATTCTGTTTTCTCGTCGCGGGGGTCAACGTGCAGCCGTCGGATTGGACGCCCAGAAATTGCAGCAGCAGACGCCACTGCGTCTCGGAGTTCAAGTCTTCATAAGCCACGCTGAGAAAGCTTTGCCCCGTCGCCTCCAGAGACTCTCTCATCCGTCTGTAATAAGCGCCGTTGAGCGCGATGTGCTCGAACAAGGCTGCCGGGTCCACTGCTATCTTGCGCCGCTCGCCGCATCGCAGAGATGCCTCATAGCTCTCCCATCGCCCCGTCTGCTCGGCCAGCATCTCGGAGACGAAAGTCTTCACTCGATTCCGGCGCACGAGGATGATCTTTCGCACGTCCCGATTGCCGAGGACGCTCTCAAAGACGGCGGCGTGCTGCTGGCGGTTGAGCTTGAAACCGACGGCGCGATGGCCGAAAGGTTGTTGCCAGAGGCGATCCAGAAAGAGTAAGGGAGCGCGCTCGCGTTCCTCCAGGCTGCCGAGGTCGAGTTCTCCATGACGGTAATCCAGCGCGTAATGAATGCCGCCGGGATTGAATATCTCATGATGACAGAGAATCTGCGGGTGCGAGTTGAGCATACTGCACACCCAGTTGCTGCCGGTCCTCGGAGCGGCCAGAATGACAAATTTGACTATCTCTTTTGTGCCCGCCCCGTCCGGCTGCGAGTCGGCGGGAGGTGCTCCCCTTGAATCTCCTGGCATCTTCACGCGTCCCTGAAAAAATGTGCGATGACGAATTTCAATCACGATTACCGGGCCGGAAATCTACGCGGCTTTTTATACATCATAGTCTGGAAACATGTGAAAGATGAGTCTGTCTCTTTCACGCACACGGCCCTTCAACTCCGGCGTATAGTAGTGTTCCCACTCCTGACTTTCCACGCGCCCGCCCTCCGGCGGATAAATCTTGCCGAGCCGGAGGATGAATTCGAGTTCTTGCGGTTCGTGGCCGATCGTCAACAGGAACTCGTATAGCTCGCGGTTCAGGTTCTCGGTCCTGATGAAATGAAGGTCCGGCGGGAGAGCTTTCAGTTGCTCCCCATTGTCCAGGCATCGGTCCAGATTCCTGATAAGCTTTTGCGGGTTGCTGAACAGGAGTTGGATGAAGAACCAGGTCATGTTGCCGATGTTGGATTCTGCCGGAAGCCGCGCGAAGGATTGGCCGTCGGGTCTGGGCCGCAGCACTTTGAGATTCCAATTGTTGATTGCTTCCATGTACTCCGCGAAAGTGAGACGAGGATAATGCGGGTAGAGCATTTTCATTCGACGACCATAGAAGATTCCGTAGGGCAGATATTCCGCCGCGTATTCATAACGCGAGACGTAGTAATCATAAGGATTACGGATGGTGAAGAGAATTTTTTTCCGGCGATGGCGACCGGGCAGACGCCTCATGCCGGAGTGATAGAAGAGTTGCGGCAGTTGACGCCTTCCCTCTGCGGTGGCCGTGTCAAGGTAGACGCGGCTGCGCGTCGAGAGCAGCCTTGACAGCACGTTCTCGACAAACGTGCCGCCGGTTTTAGCCATGTGGATGTAGACAAATTTATCCGTAATGACCATCGTGGACCAGAACAACAGGAGTTAGCGACTTAGACGGACTGCACTTCAAGACGACGTTGGACCATCGCCCGCAGAGACCGCACAACTGTCAAATCTTCCGGGAGCACAAGGTAGACACCCCCATCATAGGAGACCGCGACCAGATGCTCTCCGCAACGGGCCAGCGAACTGATGCCGTTGGCGGCAATCGTGCGTCGCGTCACGCTTTCAGTCAGGAGATCAACTTTGAGCAGTTCTCCCCAGTAGTTACCGACGATGACGAGCGACGGAGTCAGGAAACAAACCGATTTCGGCGACCTGTGCCCGAGCGCAATCGAGTGTCGCAGTTTGCCATCCGCGAGGCCATAGACTTTGAGAGTGAAATCGCGCGAGGCGCTCGCAATCTGCTCCCCTGCGGGGTCTATGTCCACGTCGTCAACGATGGCCGTGTGTCCGGGGAAACGCTCGATGAGTTCGCCGTCGAGCGTCCATGAGAGAAGCAGATTGTCCGCGCCGCAACTGACTCCGAGGTTTCGTCGCGGGTGAAGTCGCAAAGCCTTCACCGCTCCTTCGTGCAACTCAATGGCTCCCCTGATGTGCCCCTCAGGTGTGAGGCGCACGATGGCCCCGCTATAGCAGGCGGCGAAAATTTCATCATCAAAGCCCGCTTGATGTGCGACGCGAATGCAGTTGATAGGGCCTTGCTGAAGACACACCTCAACCTCTCCGGTCAGGCGGTCGTCAACTTTCCGGTAAATGTAGAGCCTGTGATTATGCGCCCCTGTGATGACCAGACCGCTCGCCTCATCCATGCACACGGCGTTCATCAGGATACGGCCCGAAGCCGGTTCGACTTTCGCCATCCAGCGCGCTTGAGCCTGATCGAGCCGCGCCAGGCGCACGTATCCATCATCGCTGACCAGCGCCACCTCGCCGCGTCCGTTGGCCGACACGTCGTTGAAACACGCATTGCCCGGCTCGCCATCTTGAACGCCAATCTCAACCCGACGCCGCCCGCTCAAGGCATCCCATTCAATCACCGTTCCGTCGAAAGTCCCTGCCAGCACATGCGTACCATCTGGCGACCAGTTCAAAGAACGCTCCCACATGGACGCGGGCGCATCCATTTCAACTCTCAAGCGAAAATCTTCCGCGTCCCAGACTAATATTCTCCGGTCGTAGGCCGCAGACAACATGGCTCCGTTGACGGGCGAGACGGCGACCTTCTTGATGCCGGACGAGTGCGCCTTGAGTTCATGAAGCAACGCGCCGTTTTCAATATCGAAGATGCGCAGATAACCATCATCACAGCCGAGGACGGCGCGGCCATAGAGCGGGTCAATCGCGCAGGTATCCGTCTCCTGTTCAAACGGCCCCCAGGTCTTCAAGAGTTCCCCGCTGTCCGCATCCCACTGGCGCAAAGTCATGTCGTCGCCCGACGAATATATTTTTCCGTCAGCATAGGCCAGCGAGAGCACATCCTTCTCATGCCCCTCAAGGATACGGATGGGCGCTCCGGTCCGAAGATTCCAGACGATCATGCGTTGGTCGCGCGAGGCCGAGACGCCCGTCTCCTCATCTATGAAAACGAAATCCTCCACGTCGTCGTAGTGGCCGCGCAGCACAAGCTCCGGTCGCAGCGTCAAAAGGTTCCAGATACAGACGGTGTAATCGGAAGAACTGCTGGCCGCCTTGCTGCCATCATGATTGACGATGATACGATTGACCAGATGTTGATGATAGCCGAGAAGGATGGCCGTGCCTTTCGCCAGATCGAACAACCCCACGGCGCTGTCATATCCTGAAGTGACAGCCGTTCGAGTGTGAGGGATGGCCGCCACGCACGTCACGGGTCCCCTGTGGCGGAAGAGTCCACGCGACGGATCGAGGTGCGGATTGATTGCGGACTGCGCCATGCCCGGATGATTCGTTGACACTATGCCTCTCCTCTGTCTCTGCTGTCTCCGGGCATCTCGCCGCTTGAGGCTAAGACTTTAATCTCCGGTTCAGGCGCGCTCAAAGGCCATTCGACGTGGCCTTCAAGGGGCGCATTACTGAGTAAAATACCTTCGCCCAGAGGCTGCGCGGCGATACTCGAAGAAAGCTCGCTGAACAATGCGGAGGCGGCCTTGATAGCCGATTCGACGCAAGTGGTACGCACGTACAGGGTGACGAGGTCAGTCAACCCCTCTGACAGAAAAGAGCGTATCAACGTTGGCCCACCTTCAACCAGCAGGGAGCGAATACCGTAAGCGTGCAGCCACTGAAGCGGCTCGCGCAGCCGCCAACCTTGCGCGCGAATCAGGGTTATCTCGTCATACTCAAGCGCCGCCGAACCTATCACGAAGGTCGGGCGGCCATCCGGGACCACGACGCATTGATGGCTGCCCGCGAAGATGATGCGCGCGGGCTGCCTTTGAGGTTCGCGCCCCAGACGTTCGCCCCGGACCGTCAAACGCGGGCGGTCTTTAATCCAGGTTCTGGCTCCAACCGCGATGGCGTCGCAACGCTCACGCAGATGATGGACCCGCCGCCAATCATCAAGGCATGAAAGCGGAAGGGCGTTCCCTTCGGCAGAAGCGACCTGACCTTGCTGGTTCATGGCAAGGTTGAGATGAATGAATGGTCGCTGGTCCTGAGCCATCTAGAAAAGTTTTACCGTTCAAAGCCCGTTCGTTGAAGATGCATATAATTGGACCAGTGCGTTGGTCTCTGGCGTCTCACATCCATCAACCGATATTCACCGGTAGCCGCCACGCCGGAGAAGCCTCCAAGGATTCAGCAGACCACTTTCTTCGACGGACCGGAGACCTGCGCTGCACTGGTCGGCGCAGGGCCTTCAGCATCTTCCAGAAGGTGTCCCATGCGAGCCTGTTTGGTCGCCAGGTAGGAGGCCACCTGCTCGTTATCGCTCCTGATGACGAGCGGGATGCGGCCCGTAATTTCAATCCCCAGATGACGCAGGGCTTCTATCTTCGCCGGGTTATTCGTCATGAGCAAGACGGAAGAGACTTCCAACTGGCGCAGCATGAGGGCTGCCGCCTCGTAGGTGCGCGCATCATCCGGGAGGCCGAGGAGGTGGTTGGCGTCCACCGTATCGTGCCCCTGCTCTTGCAAGGCATAGGCGCGAATCTTGTTCGCCAAACCGATGCCGCGCCCCTCTTGCCGCAGATAGAGCACCAGGCCGCACCCGGACATCTGCAAAGAGTTCAAGGCGACCTCCAGTTGTTGTTTGCAGTCGCACTTGGTCGAGCCCAGCACCTCGCCCGTCAGACACTCGGAATGGATACGCACGGGCAGGTCTCTGGCTTTCCTTATCTCACCCGTGGAAATAGCCAGATGCTCTTTGCCCTGCTGATCCACGTAGATACGCACGTCCAGCGCCCCGTACCGCGTCGGCAGGCGCGTCTGTGCAAAGAAACAGCCTTCACCCCGCGCGAGACCCTCGTCCGGTATCTCCTCTTCGAGTTGGCTGGCGACAAACATGGCTTAAGCTGTCCAGAGGAAATTTACGCGAACGGCATGGTCAAGAGCCAAAGGCGATTTTTCCATATCTACGGTCCATTTGACGTGCGAGACCGTCCTGACGAGAGAAAGACCGATGTATTCCGTAGACCCTTTAAAACTTACATAGTAAAGACGACCCGCGCCGCCATTTGTGAATAGCGATGTTTGATGTGAGATCAGCTTCAAAGAAAAAATCACAAACGCCCCCGCTCCATCGTCTTAATTGTTGGTGAAGAATCGGCTTTCATGAGGGCAGCCCCAAAGTGGGATTGTCGGCGGCCCTGTTCGACTGATCCGCAGAAACCATGCGCTCCTCCGGCCCAGGCACGAAACCGCAGCCTGGCTCTTGATTGAGAGGGCGCGGGGCGAAGTCTCACATCTTAACCAGCTTTTCCACCCAACAAAGGAGCGCCTATGCAGAATCGGATCAAAATCCTTTTAGTGCTGATTGCTTGCATTATTTTCGCCTATACGACGGCGAAGGTAAGCGTGGCCGAAAAGAATGAATCTGAAAGCAAGCCTGCCGCCCTGGCCCTGCCGCAGGCTTTTCCGACGCCGGTCATAAGCTCTAACATTCCGACCCAGGTAACTATCCCCGCCGGAGTCTCCGGCCCCGTCGCCGTCAGGCCATATTTCGACTACTTTTCCTGGCAGTCTTTCGTAGCCCTCAACTGGCAGGTCGCCATGTCCGGCGGCCAGCCGCAACGCGGGCAGCCTTCCTCCAGCCAGAACCTTAACGGAGTGGGCATGCGCGTCTGGCAGAGTTATAAGGCCGACTGGGAGACGTTCCGTCCGCAGGGCGCGCCGCCGACGGACTGGAATTCCTACGCCCTAAATCCCTCCGGTGCGACCAACCCCTGCGGCGGGACGCCCTCCGGCGCGGAAATTCTCCCGCTCATCTCCAAGATGGACTCGGTCATTGACGGCTTCAACCAGGCATTCTCCGGGCCGCTCATTGACCAGCAAAAGAATTACGTGCGCTATGAGATTCATCTCAATGAAGTGGATTACAATACCATCGTCAATACGAAGTGGTACATCTTCTCAAACGTCTCTCGTGATCCCAGCCAGCCCAACGTCTTCCCCTGGGCTTCGATAGAAGTCAAAGCGGCCTGGAAGATTTTGAATCAGGCGGAGATAACCAGTGGCCGCTTCTTTACGATGCCAGCACAGGTAGTCAATCCGGGGTCACAGCAATGTCAGCAAACGACGGTCGGACTCGTGGGCTTCCACATCGCCAACAAGGTCGCGCCGTTCAGGGAGTGGGTCTGGTCCACCTTCGAGCATGTGGATAATGTTCCGGTTGACCCGAAGGCGTCGCCTTTGCCGAATCCGATGCCGTCCCCGCCGCCCAACGGCTGGTCCTTCAATAACGGAACGTCCACGCCCGCCACAACCAACGGGTACAGTTATGAGCCAAGCCCCTTGCCAGATAATTCGCCCTTGCCGCCTTCACCGACTCCCGTTCAGGTGGTCCGTTTCACGCCCATCACCTACGCGGGGCAGAACGGCCCGACGACGGACCAGATTAACGCGCAATGGCGGGCCGCGCTCAGTGGGACGGTCTGGCAAAATTACGAACTGGTGGCGACCCAGTGGCCGAGCACGAATGACAACTTCCAGGTGAAGAGACCTGCTAGCTGTCCGAATCCAAGCAACCCTATGTGCAATGCCACGGGCGTCTATCCGCAGAACGCAGACAATCCATTCCCGGCGCAGAACGTCGCGAACACCACGATGGAGACCTATTTCCAGAACAGCGTGAGCGGAGGCGGGAGCACCTGCATGCAATGCCACTATGGAGCATCGCAAGACGACTTCACTTTCCTGCTCGCCAAGGAAGCTTATAAACCGCCTCAACAGCAGGGGATGTTCATGGCGGTTGCGCCTACCAAGGCTGGCAGGAAGGCATCCAAACCTCAATTGCTGACGGACCCCATTCTGGAGGACTTACGGCGTCTGACGAAGCCGACAGGGAAACCGCAAACGACGCGACCCAAACGCTGAACCTCAGCGAATCATTTGGTGGAGCGGGTGCAAACCGTGCCGTCCGCTTCATCAAAGAGACCGCTTGACGACCTTTAAGAGCACGTAAAGATAATCGAGCGTCTGTGATAGGGCATCTTCCGCTTTCAATCGCGGAAGATGCCCTTCAATTGTGTGCAGAGAATTGCTCGCGCCAGTTGCACGCGCTTGCGTACATTATCTGTCGAGAGAATCAAACGCTCCGCGATCTCGCGGTATGGCATCTCATGGACGAAGCGTAGAATAAAGGCCGTGCGTAGCGGGTAAGGCAACTCTTGAACTCTCCACCTCACATGCATGCAGAGTTCACGATAGAAGAACGCCTGTTCGGGTGATTCCAGGGTGCAGGTCAGCGACAATTCATCCATATTAATCTTTTCGATGCTAATCACCACACGGGCCTGCCTGTTTCGTTCTCGATGCATGTCTATACAAAGATTACAAGTGAGCCGCGTGAGCCAGGCACGCAGGTTGATGATCGCTTCGGCATAGCGCGGTAGGTTATCCCAAGCCTTCATCATCGCACTGCTCAAGGCGTCTTCCGCATCCTCCCGGACGCCTCCCATTTTATTGAAACAGACGCCGTAAAGATAATCACGATGCATCTCCCATAAACACCAGAAGGCCGTCGAATCGCCAGCAGACAGCCTTCTCAGCAAAACTTTCATCTCTTGCCTGGTGGGGGATTCCTCATCTTCAAACGCCTCTGCGTTGAATGGGTCAAAGGAAGTTGCGCTCTCTTCAGCCCAACTTCCCGTTGCGTTGCCATCCCACATGTGACCCAGCCCAGAGAGATCGCCTGGAGGAAGCACGCTATTCATCAGTTCAGGATTCCGCTCTTTACTGTTGTTTGACAAGCCCTGATTTTGAGCCATGTAAACGTTCCTCGTTAGACTGCTCTTTCCGTTCAGCGATGTATGACGAATACGAAAGCCGATAAAAACCGAGCAGCCCCACCTTAGGATGCGTTTACTTTTTGTCTATATCTCATTGGGTCCATGTTAAGCCTTCTGCTGGTAAGGAACTGTTTGAGGTGAAACTTCCGTTATCTTGCAACTCTCAATCAGATGACATATGAGGATTGCAGAATCGGACCACTAACCGCCCACGCCCGGTAAGTATAGCCCTGAAGATAAAAGAACCCGCTGGTTTGGTCTCACGTAGATTATATGTAACGCGATTACCCCTGTAAACAAAAAGCGTCCTGGCGGGTCGGCCCATAGAGGTACTCTGAGCCTTGCTTGGTGCCCAAGGGCCTCGTCATAAGTCATTTTGAAACAAAGTCAGACATCCGCGTGTTGCGGGAAAGTCATTTTGAAACAAAGTCAGACATCCGCGTGTTGCGGGAAAGTTCCGTTATCAGAAATCAGATATATAGCAATAGATTTTTGATAATATTTGTATTTTAAACCTCTTATTTATTAAACTGTGGAGCTTTGTGAAACTTCAGCGATACGGAGTTATTTTCTTTCCTCGGGACAATCTATTGAACGAATCAGTGGCCCGAATGATGAGTAAATCTGAGCAGCACTGTTCGACTACGTTGCTTACTAACACCTGTTACAGAAATAAGTCCCCACCCCACCCCCCTGAGTTGCTAAAAAAAAGGGTTGAATCATTTTGCTTCCTATGATACATAGGCGTTTATTATGGCTACTTCTAGACCGGCCGACGACTCTCCATTTTCAACCAGTCCCGATCCCTTCATGCTTTATCTGACGCCAAATATCAAGACAGCCCTGCACAAGGTCAAGTATGTGATTGACCGCAAACAAGGTCTGACCACGATCCTCGGCGATGTCGGGATGGGCAAAAGCTCTCTGCTCCGCTATATCAACATGCAGTTTAGGGAGCATGATGATGTTGTTTCGGCTTACATTCCGAGCCCCAATTTCCCTACCGATTTTGCCTTTTTGAAGGTAATTTGCGGGGACTTCGGTGTAGCCTCGCGCCGCAGC
>DASYML010000038.1:0-6107 GCA_036009045.1 Pyrinomonadaceae bacterium | reverse complement strand
AAGGATGAAAGAGTGATGATTCAAGTTGAACAGTTCTTCGCTCATCCTTCCGCCTTCATAATTCATCCTTACTTCTTCTATGGCTAGTATTGAAATGAACTCTAAGATAATTTCGGTTGAACTGCAAATTCGCATAGAGATTTTACGGCGAATAGTTACCGGGCCGGTGGACTATCGCCAGCCGCGCATCGGGCGCGCGCGCCATTGGCCCATCAATTTTCAACTGCGCCAGCGTCTTGGGCCTTCCGCTGCCCCGTCGCAAGGTGTTGCGACTGATCTTCTGGCTGCCGCCGCTCGTGGCGGGTGGCGGAACTTCCTGCGACGCGGGCGGCTGGCCGCTGGTCGGCATGGGTGATGCCGCCATCAAGCGCCGCTGCTCATCCGGCGTCATCAGGAACATGTAGCGCACGAGCAGGTCCACATGATCGCGGTGATAATCTGTGACCAGGGGCGGTGGCTGCGTCATCTTGGCAACCCAGCGCTCGCCGTCTTTGATGAAGAGTTCCGAAGGCATCGCGGTCCCAGGACTTATCTGCTGCGGGTCGAGCAGCCAGCGATGAGTCCACTCCGGTTTCAGGCGTTCGCTGGCGAGCAGGAAGTTCGGCGCGCTCGCGTTCTTGTCCCGCGCAGGGTCGCCCGTGATGTGACATTTGAGACACGGCGTGCCGGACGTAAAGATGGTCCGCGCGACGGTGCGCTCCTGGTCCGTGAGCGGTTCCAGGTTCTCCTTGATGTACGGTTCCTGCTGCGCCGAGACGGCCATGAAGAAGCGGACCAGCGTGCGTAACTCGTTCGGCGAGAAATTGAAGGTCGGCATGCGTACCTTCAAATAAGACCGCACGCCGTTGCGATCAAGGCCGGGCTGAGGCTTGACGGTCGCCGCCTGATTGCCGTTGTTGACTGCGCCGTTTTGATTCGCGCCTTTGGTCGCGCCGCTTTTATTGTCAGTCGCGTTTTGCTGTTCGCCGTTGCCGCCTATGTATGGACTGGCGTTCGGCGCGGTCGCGGGTTGGCCCACGGTCTTATCACTACGGCCCGCTTCCGGCCCGCCTTTCTTGTCCGACAAAGAGGGGTCGCGCAGAAAGCCGAGCAGCCAGTCTGGATCAACACGCGCGCCCTCGCTCGTCAGCTTGGGCGGCAAAGATTCTTGCTGGCCCTGATACATGGGCAGCGATGTGAGAACCGAATTCTGCCCGACCTGCACGTTATGGCAACCCATGCAGTTGTACTTCTTGACGACCCACCAGCCCTCTTGTATATCTCTTCCACGGTCGCTCGGATTGTAGAAGAGCGATGAAGGCACTGTCGCTCCCTCCTGCCCGACGCTGCCGAGCAGGAAGGTCGTCAATGCCGTGCGCCACTCATCCGTCAGGTACGGCCTCGGCATACGCAGGCGGTCCTTCGGGTCTTTCTCTTTGCCCTTGTCATAAACGGACGGGTCCGCCAGCTTGTGCTCGAAGAATCCTCTATGGTCGTACCAGGCTTTCGGTTCCTCGTTCTTCTTCGTCGGATGCAGCTTGAGCGGGTCATGTCCTTCTTCCGCGTCCTTCGTCAAGAGCGCGAAGTCCAGACGCTCAATCGGGGTCGCGCCCTCCGCCGACAACTCCTTGCCGATGCGTTGTTCTTCCTCGAACCCTTTTATCTCATGGCATCCGGCGCAGCCGTACTGCTTGATGAGAGTCTTGCCCTTCTCCGCGTAATCGGATTGGTCCATGAAAGAGGCGTCGGGGTAAGAGCTTTGACCTGCCAGCTTGAAGAGATAAGAGGCGATGTCGCGCGCGTCGGAAATCGGGAGACGGAAATTCGGCATCACCGTCATATTCTGGACCTGTAACTCCGCGCCGTCGTTCGGGCAAGTCGAGTGGTCCTTGTCGAAGACGTAGGGCTGGCCCGCCTTCTCGTAATCTTCGCGCGTCAGGTCGCGTTTCTCTTTCGGGCAGTAGGGCATCCAGCGTTCGCGCGGGTTGTAAATCCAGCGCACGATATAATCGTAGCTGGCCTTTTCACCGACGCGCTGCAAGTTGGCGGCAAACGTCCCGCCCATCTTGTCGTCGCCCTCGCCGATGGAGTGGCAGGCGAGACAGCCGCGCGACTCGAAAAGTTCTTTGCCGTGGTCCGCGTTGCCGCCCTGCTGCTGTGGGACTTGCCCCTCAAAGCCGTTCTGCCAGAGATAAGCGGAGATGGATTTAATCTGCTCCTCGCTGTCAGCATCCTTGTTTGTGACGGTCCCCGCGTCTCCGAAACGCCAGAAGGTCGGCATCTTGGTTCCGGGGCGAAACGCCTGCGGGTTTTGGAGCCACACGGGAATCCATTCCTTGCGTAGCTTCAATCGCACATCCTTGAGATTCGGCCCGACCTTTTTCTGGTCCATTAAAAGATAGCGCGATGAGAGATTAAGCTGGTCTTTGCGCGCGGCGAGTTGGCTGTTGGTGACGCGCAGGGATTCTTCGTGGGCCAACAGGCGATGATTCTCCGCCGTGCCCTCTTCCGTGTCGGGGACGTTGGCGCTCGCCGCAATATCCTGCTTGGACTGTCGCTCGTTGGCGGCTATCTGGTCCTCTAACTGGCTGATGGTCTGGCGCGTGTTGGTGAGCGCGTCCGCGTCGCGGTCGAAACCTTCATAGCGATGGCAGCCGACACAGCCTCTCTGATAAAAAAGGTCTTTGCCGAGGTTGAGCGTGTCCGCGCCTTGCAAGACGCGGTCGTTGGTGTGGCACTGCTGGCAGCCCGCCTGCGTATTCTCTTTCTCGTAGAGCGGGTGCAGCCAGAAGGGATTGCGCCCGTGCGCTTTTTCAATGGTCGTCGTCGCGCGCCCGTTGCCGCCGTGGCAACTGGAACAACCGAAGCGGTCCGGGTTGTGTATCTGAAGCAATTCCTTGTTGGGATGACTGACGAAGGCTCTCGCCAGATCGTCAGGCTTTTTGCCGACACCATCCGGCGCGAGGTCCGATGCCTTGATGGTCAGAGGCTCACGCGCGCCGAGGTGGCAGGCCTCGCATCGGTCTACGATGTTGGCGTTGGGGACGCTGATCTGGTGCGAGGCGATGGAGTAATCGAAGGTCTCGTTTTTTCTGATGAGTCCGGCAATCGCGGGGTCCGTCAATCCTGTGACGTTATTCTTGAGATACTCGTCGCGCTTCTTGGCAGACTCGCTCGGCCCCTTGAGCAGTTCGGCCTTTTCGCTGAGCAGCCTGGCCTTTTTATCCTTGAGGTCGTTGTACTCTTTTTCCAGCGCGGTGTAGTTGTAGTTTTTTTCGGTGGTCTTGCCCGAACCATCTTCGGCGGGCATTTTGACCTTAATCGTTTCCTGCTTCTTTTGTTCGACTTCCTTACGCAGATTATTTTTTTGAGAATCACTGGAAGCGGTCTCGACGTTATAGCTGAGGACCGTGATTCTGCCGCGCTGGTCCTGGAATGGTTCGGTCACGGCGTCAAGTTGATTTTGGACGACGGCGACCTCTTTATCTATCTCCTGCTTGCGCGGTTCGATGGCGGCCTGCGCGGACTTCGCCTCTGCATCTAAAGTCTGGTATTCCTCGCTCGCTTTGACATCCGTCTCTGACTGCTTCGCATCCTTGCGAATGCTTTTGAGGTAACGCGTATAGCGCGCGACGAACTCTTTCTGCATCCCGCGCCAGGGACGCATCCCGTAGGCTTCATCCCAGAGCGCCCAGGCGAGCGAGCCTATCAGCAGGAGCGTGCAAATGAGCATGATGCCGCTCGTCGAACGGCTCACGATGGGGTCCTGGGCCGGAATGTCCGGCTCCTTTTTGGCTATCGCGTCAACATCAGGAGAGTCAGCCACCACGTTGTCTCATTCCTCCGGGAGAGGGCGTCTAAGTTTAAATATTAAACCACGGTGTGACCCACACGTATTTTATCGTGAAGGCCAGTCGCAATATCATCTTGACCGGCAGAGCGACGAGTATCGAGATGGCGAAAAACTGAAACGTCAGGTATTGCAGAATACTCGTGCGCGCCAGTATCTTTCGCTCGAAGTTATTCCACGTCGCCAGCTTGTGCAGCAGAAAACCCGCGACGAGATAGAACAGCCCGACCACTATCGCGCCGAAGATAATCTTCAAGACCCAGGCCGCGTCACCGAAGTTGGCCGTCGTAATCCCGAAGATGTCCGGCAGATCTCTGTTCTTATCGAAGACGACCGCGTTATGGTCCCAAGTCTGTCCGGGCCAGAACCAGATCCATCCGGGGCCGCGTATGAACGTGCCGATGATAATCAGCAGAATCCAGGTCACCCAGCCGAAGCCGAACATGCCGAGCGCGAACTTGCGCTGCTTGATGGTGTAGTAACCGTTGCCCAAAGGGTTTGAGTCAACATACGGAAAGACCATCAACCCGATCATGATGATGGACGGCATCACCACGCCCGCAATCCACGGGTCGAAATAGACGAGCATCTCCTGCAAGCCCAGAAAGTACCAGGGAGCTTTCGACGGGTTCATCGTCAGGTTCGGGTTGGCGGGTTCTTCCAGAGGAGCGTTGAGCGTGATGGACCAGACGAAGAGTATGACCGTGACGATCACGGCGGCGAGAAATTCCGTCCGCACTAAGTAAGGCCAGACGTGCAACTCGCGCGCCCAACCCGGTCGCCAGGGCAGCGTCTTGCGATGATGCGTCTTGGCAAGCTGCGTGTCTCCCTCAAGCGTCTCAATCAACTTGTCGTTGTCGCGCGCCTGCCGGATGCCCAGCCAGGTAAAGAACGGGACCAGAAAGAGCATCGCCACGATGGGAATGTTGTCCGGCGAGGTGGCGATTTTCCGAAGCTGGACCCAGTCTTTAACGAAAGCGGCCCAGACGCCTGCGAGCAGCACCAACGCCAGAAAGATTATCCAGCCGACGCTAAGCTTGAACTTTGGCTTTTCCATGTCCAACTCTCTATTTTACCAATGCGGATGTTACCAATGTGGATGTTGGAATTCGGATTGCGGATTGGAAAGCAATCCTCTCTTCTTAACTCCACAATCCGCAATCGAAAATCCGCAATCCGCTTACTTTTTCTTAATCGCCTTCATCTCGGATTCGAGCATTACGGGCGCTGGACCACTAATGCCCCCGTCCTTGCGTATGCGCCAGAAGTGGACCGCCATAAAGATGGAGGCGACGAGCGGGATGCCTATGCAGTGCCAGATATAAGAACGCAGCAACGCGTTGGCATCCACGATAGAGCCGCCGAGCAGGCCGAAGCGCACGTCGTTATAAGGCGTCATCCCCAGTTGCGGCCCGAACGGTCCTTCATGGCCCAGGAGGGGCGTCGCGCGTGCCATGTTCGTCCCGACCGTGACGGCCCAGAAACCGAGTTGGTCGTCAGGCAACAGATAACCCGTGAAAGAGAGCAACAGGGTCAGGACGAGCAGGACCACTCCGACGCACCAGTTGAATTCGCGCGGGCGTTTATATGAACCCGTCAGGACCACTCGGAACATGTGCAGCCAGGTCGTGATAATCATGAGGTGCGCCGCCCAGCGATGCATGTTCCTCAGGAGTTTGCCGAAGGGCACGTCATGTTCCAGGTAGAGAATATCTCTGAACGCCTGAATCTTCGTCGGGTGGTAGTAGAACATGAGCAGCACGCCCGTGAAGGTCAGGACGATGAAGAGATAAAAAGTGATGCCGCCCATCCCCCAGGTGAAGCCGTAGCGCACCGCGTCGCGATTAATCTTCGCCGGATGCAGGTGCAGAAAGACGTTGGAGAGAATGGCTAGACTGCGATTGCGCGGGTCCGAGCGGTCGTGCGAGACGCGGAAGATGGACTTCCAGAGTTGTGTCTCCTGCGGGTCCTTATAAGTCTTGGCCTCTTCGATGGCTCGCTGCTTGAGCGCGGTCCCCTCTTCGCGCACCCTCTCGACCAGGCTCGCGCCCGAAGAAGAAGTGCCGCCTTCTATCTGCTTGGTCTCTTTAAGATCAGGACGCTCAGGCTCCATAATCGCCCTTTCGATTGCGGATTGCGGAATTCGGATTGCGGATTTTCTAAAATGCGGAATGTGGATTTGGGATTGCGGATTGAAAAGCGATTGACTTCTTATTCTTAAATCCGCATTCCGCAATCTACAATCCGCAATCCAAATGAAAGGACGTGTATGGAGCCT
>DASYML010000037.1:0-13184 GCA_036009045.1 Pyrinomonadaceae bacterium | reverse complement strand
AGTAGAGATGGTGATGCCAGGGGACAATGTGGCGATGGAGATAGAGTTGATTGCGCCGATTGCGATGGAGAAGGGGTTGCGGTTTGCGATCCGAGAAGGCGGGCGGACCGTGGGTGCTGGCACTGTCACCGACATCGTCGAATAGTCCCTCTCACATCTTTGATAGAGAGTTGAAAATATGCTGAACGAAAAAATCAGAATCAGACTCAAAGCGTACGATCACAGGGTGTTGGACCAGTCCACCTCGGAAATCGTCGAGACGGCCAAGCGGACCGGCGCGCGTGTCGCGGGACCGATTCCGCTTCCCACTTTGAAAAATAAGTGGACCGTTCTCAGGTCGCCGCACGTTGACAAAAAGTCGCGTGAGCAGTTCGAGATCAGAACGCACAAGCGTCTGATGGATATTCTAGACCCGACGCCGCAAACCGTGGATGCGCTCATGAAGTTGGACCTCCCGGCGGGCGTGGACGTGGAAATCAAAGCGTTCGGCAGGGATAGATAGCATCGGCTCATTTGCTCATTGATTCATTGGTTCAATAAAAATTTGAACAATGAGCAAATGAACCGATGAGGCAATGAATCAATTGAGGATTGTGATGATTAACGGAATCATCGGTAAGAAAATCGGCATGACGCAGTTGTTCGCGGACGATGGCACGGTCACTCCTGTGACGGTCATTAAGGCCGGGCCTTGCGTCGTGGTGCAGAAGAAGAGTGCGGCTGGTCGTGACGGCTACGATGCCGTCCAGCTTGGATTAGTGGAAGAGAAGCCGGTCAAGCTGAAGAACGTCAACAAGCCCATGCGCGGCCACTTTGAGAAGACGGGCGGCGGCGTGCCTCCGACACGTATCTTGAAGGAATTTCGCCTCGAAGATGCGGCGGACGCGACCAACGTCGGCGATACCATCCTGGTGGACCAGTTCGCGGACGGCGACAGCATCGAGGTCGTCGGGCGTTCCAAGGGGCGCGGGTTTGCCGGGACTATCAAGCGGCATAATTTCCATCGTGGACCGGAATCACACGGCTCTATGAACGTGCGTGCGCCGGGTTCGATAGGCGCTTCGGCGTACCCTTCGCGCGTCGTCAAGGGCATGCGCTCTTCCGGCCACATGGGCGACGAGCGCGTGACCATCAAGGGCTTGACCGTGGCGCGTGTGGATGTCGAGAACAACCTGCTCATGGTGCGCGGCGCCGTGCCGGGCGCGCAGGGCAGCGTCGTCATTATCAAGAAAGCTAAAAAGAAGTGAAGGATTGATTCATCGGCTCATTGACTCATTAAAAATCAGACAATGAATCAATGAGCCGATGGATAAATGAATCAATCTTTCTACGGAGTAGAAATTATGCCTACCGTGAAGGTGCGCAATCTGAAGAACGAAGAGGTCGGCGATGTGGAGTTGTCCGATGCGGTGTTCGGCGCGGAGTTGAACGAAGCGTTGATTCACGCCGCTGTGAAGAATTTCATGGCGAACGCGAGGGCCGGGACATCCGCGACCAAGACGCGCGGAGATGTTTCGGGCGCGGGCCGGAAACTCTGGAAGCAGAAGGGCACGGGACGCGCTCGCATCGCTTCCCTGCGCTCGCCTCTCTGGAAGGGCGGCGGCAACGTGCACGGGCCGCAGCCGCGCGACTGGTCCTATAACCTGCCGAAGAAGATGCGGCGCGGCGCTTTGCGCTCGGCTCTTTCTGAGCGCGTGCGTGAAGGGAACGTCATCGTCGTTGACGGCTTTACATTGGACCAGCCGAAGACGAAGGCTTTCGTTGAGACGCTCGGCACGCTCGGCCTCGCAGGCAAGACGCTGATAGTGGATTCGCTGGAAAACGAAAACCTCCTGCGGGCCTCGCGCAATATCAAGCGCGCGAAGGTCGTCAACTGTTACGGCTTGAACATCTACGACCTGCTCTATCACGAAAAGCTGGTGCTCTCGCGCGCGGCTGCACAGGAGTTGTCGGAATTTCTGGACCCGCAACAGCGAAACGCCGCTCAGGCAGATGCGGCGCATGACGAGCAGGATGAGAACGCGGCGCAGGCGGATGCGGCGGGCGGCGAAGAGAACGCAGCGGAAGAGGAGGCGGCGTAAAATCAGATGAGAACAGTGTGGGACATCATCAAGTCGCCGGTGATTACGGAGAAGGCGCTCATCGCCAAGGAAGAGTCGCAGGATAGTCGCCAGCTTTTGACCTTCCGTGTGGACAGGCACGCGACCAAGCCGGAGATTAAGTCTGCGGTCGAGACCATCTTTCAAGTCAAAGTGGAACAGGTCCGCACGATTAATTACATGGGCAAGACGGCCAGACGCGGACGCTACGAAGGCCGCAAGCCATCCTGGAAGAAAGCCTACGTGACCTTGAAGGCGGGCGAGAAGCCCGTGGATTACGGCGAAGCAATTTAAGAGCGGGGGATAGGGATTAGAGGTTAGGGGTTGGAAAAGAACAGACACCTAACCCCTGGCCCCCAACCCCATATTAAGATTATGGGCATCAAGAAACTTACACCGACATCACCGGCGCGGCGCTATCAGACATATCTGACGCGCGATGAATTAACGGTTGGGGCGGAGCCTGAGAAGTCTCTGCTGGAACCGAAGAAGCGCATCTCCGGGCGCAATAACGACGGACGTATTACGGTGCGTCGTCGCGGCGGCGGCCACAAACGTTTCTATCGCATCATAGACTTCAAGCGTGATAAGGACGGCGTGCCCGGTCGTGTGACGCAGATAGAGTATGACCCGAATCGCTCGTCGCACATCGCGCTCATCACTTATCTGGACGGCGAGAAGCGATACATCATCGCGCCGGTCGGACTCGAAGTCGGCAAGACCATCATGAGCGGCGCGGAGGCGGACATCCTGCCGGGCAATACGCTGCCGATTCGCAACATCCCTCTGGGCACGCAGATTCATAATATAGAGATGCGTCCGGGCAAGGGCGGGCAGATGGCGCGCAGCGCCGGAGCCTTCGCGCAACTGGTGGCGAAGGAGGGCGACTACGCTCAGCTTCGCATGCCTTCGGGCGAAGTTCGCCGCGTGCCCGTCGTCTGTAAGGCGACGGTCGGCCAGGTCGGCAACGTCGAACATGAGAACGTCTCTTTCGGTAAGGCCGGACGCTCGCGCTGGAAGGGCATTCGCCCGCATGTGCGCGGCGTCGCTATGAATCCCGTGGACCACCCGCACGGCGGCGGTGAAGGCAAGACGAGCGGCGGGCGCAATCCCGTCACGCCCTGGGGACAACCGACGCGCGGCTACAAGACGCGCAGCAACAAACGCACGCAGAAGATGATCGTGCGCGATAGAAGAGTCAAATAGATTTCGGATTGGGAATTCGGATTGCGGATTTAAGAACAAGAGGATTGCTTCTCAATCCGCATTCCGAAATCCATAATGGAGAATGTATGGCGCGTTCAGTTAAAAAAGGTGCTTACGTTGATAAGAGCATATTGAAGGCCGTGGAGCGGACCCGTTTGGGCGGGGCGCGTCCGCCCGCTATCAAGACGTGGTCGCGTCGTTCGACCATCACCCCGGATATGGTGGGGCTGACGTTCGGCGTCCACAACGGCAAAAGACATCTGCCCATCTACGTGACGGAGAATATGGTCGGACACAAACTCGGCGAGTTTGCCCCGACGCGCACGTTCAAGGGCCATTCGGGCACGAAGGCTGAGAAGTCATCGAAGGTAGCTAAAAAGTAGTGACAGGTGACCAGTGACGAGTGACAAGTCAAACACTTGCTCTTGCTCGTCACTGGTCACTGGTCACTTGTCACTGAGGTTAGATTATGGAAGCAAGAGCGAGTGCAAAGTATCTTCAAGGGTCCGCGCAGAAGGCGCGGCTCGTGATAGATATGATTCGCGGGAAGAACGTCAACCGGGCTTTGGCGATTTTGCAGTTCACAAATAAGCGTGCGGCTGACGGGATAGAGAAGTGCGTGCGCTCTGCCATCGCCAACGCGAGCGAGGCGGCGGAGAAAGCGAACATCGCCATAGACCCGGATGAGTTGTGGGTCAAGGCTTGTTTCGTTGATCGCGGCACGACCAAGAATAGACGCCGCATGCGTCCGGCCCCGCAGGGGCGCGCCTACCGCGAGCGCCGTCACTTCTGCCACGTCACGGTCCTGCTTTCGAGCGATGAACCTGCGGCCACGACGACCGCCAACGCGAAGGGCGCGGCGTCTGCGACGACGGCCACACCCGCCGAGAGCAAGAATCGCAAGCGCGGCGGAGCGGCCTCTGCTCCCAGACCGAAGCGCACAGCGCCAGCCGCACCTGAGCAAAAGGCTGCGGGGGCGACCGAAATTAAAGAGACCGCCGCCGCCGCCGACACGACGACTGAGACCGGCGGCAGCGAAGTTGGGAATGTGACGAACGAACAGTAATGTTCACGAATCGAAACGGAGAATAAGAGTGGGTCAGAAAGTTCATCCATACGGTTTCCGCCTCGGCTACAACAAAGACTGGCACTCGCACTGGTATGCCAAGAAACAGTTTGGCGAGTACCTCCTCGAAGATTTGAGGCTGAAGAAGGAACTCAAAGCGAAGTTTGCGGGCGCGGGCGTCTCGCACGTAGATATAGAGCGTGCCGCCAATCGTCTCAAGATCATCATCTACACCTCGCGTCCGGGCATCATCATCGGGCGCAAGGGCGCGGAGATTGATAAGCTCAAGGGCGATCTTTCGGCGCAGACGGGGCGCGAAGTTCTGGTCTCCATACAGGAGATTCATAAGCCGGAACTGAACGCGCAACTTCAGGCGGAGAAGATCGCGGCGCAACTTGAAAAGCGTATAGCCTTTCGTCGCGCGATGCGTAAGACCGTGGAAGAATCCCTGCGCTTCGGCGCACAGGGCATCAAGGTCAAGGTTTCGGGCCGTCTCAACGGCGCGGAAATCGCGCGCAGCGAATGGCACTTGCAGGGACAGCTGCCCCTGCATACCCTGCGCGCGGACGTTGACTATGGTCTGGCGGAAGCGCACACGACCTTCGGCGTCGTCGGCGTCAAAGTCTGGATTTATCGCGGCGAGATTCTGGACCCGAAAGCCGCTATGGCGCGCGGCACAGGCTCAGACCCGATCAACGAACCGCGCGGCGAAGGACGCGGCGAGCGCAGACCCCGCACCAGACGTGAGCGCGAGGGCGGCGGTCGCGACGGCGAGCGTGGTGGACGCGACGGTGATCGTGGTGGACGCGGACGCGGAGGCGACAGGAGTTAGAGACTAGAGGCTGGAGACTAGAGGCCGGGAAAAGCAAAGATGTTTTTAACCAGTCTCCAGTCTCTAACCTCCAGCCTCTGATTGAGCGGAGCGAAACATTATGTTGATGCCGAAAAAAGTTAAGCACCGGAAGCAGATGCGCGGGCGTCGGACGGGCAAGGCGCAGCGCGGGGCGGCGGTCAGCTTCGGTGAGTATGGATTGAAGGCTCTGGAGCCTGCTTGGATTACGGACCGACAGATAGAGGCCGCGCGTATTGCGATGACTCGTCATATCAAGCGCGGCGGCAAAATCTGGATTCGCATGTTCCCGGACAAGCCCGTTACTAAGAAGCCTGCGGAAACACGTATGGGCAAAGGCAAGGGCGCGCCCGAATACTGGGTCGCGGTCGTCAAGCCTGGCCGTATCCTCTACGAGATTGAAGGCGTGGACGAGACGACGGCGCGCGAGGCGATGCGCCTGGCCGCACAGAAGCTTCCGATTAAGACGAAGTTTGTGACCCGCGCGGAGCAAGAAGGAGGCGCGATTTAGCGATGAAGAGGCACGAAGAGATAGACAAGCTGCGCGGCTTGACCGACGAGGATTTACAGAACGAGGCTGGACGGCTGAAAGAGTCGCTCTTTCGTTTAAACTTTAAGCTGGCCCTCGGTGAAGTTGACGCGGTCAAGCGCATACGCGAGGAGAAGAAATCGCTCGCGCGCATTCAGACGCTGGCGCGTGAACGCCAGTTGGGACTGACACGATAAGAACCAAATATTTGTTAAGCGGCTGTAGCTGAATTTGAAAGCCGCCTGTAAGGTGAAAGATGGCAGAAGAAAATCAAGAAGATGTGAAGCCGACGGCGGACGACGCGCAGGTTGTTGATAATACTACGGCGGGCGAGACGTTGGCCCATGAGTTGGCCCCGAACGTTGATTCGCAAGCAGGTAATGCTAACGCCACGGAGGCAGGCAAGGATCGCGGCAAACGCTCGCAGAAAATCGGCATCGTCTCTTCGGACAAGATGCAGAAGACGGTCGTCGTGCGCGTTGATAGATTGGTCCTGCATCCGAAGTATCGTCGTTACGTGCGCCGCACCTCGAAATTCATGGCCCATAACGAGACGGATGCCGTCATCGGCGATAAAGTACGCATCGTCGAGACGCGTCCCCTCTCGGCTAGAAAACGCTGGCGCGTGGTTGAGATAGTGCAGAAAGCAGCGAAGTAGATTGCGGAATTCGGATTGCGGATTAAAAAGCGGTCGCATGATTTCTTAAATCCGCACTCTACAATCCGCAATCCGAAATGAGGAAATCGTTATGATTCAGATGCAAACCTCTCTGGAGGTGGCTGACAATTCGGGGGCGCGGCGCGTCGAGATGATTATGCCGATTGGCGGCTCGACGGGCAAGATTGCGAGCCTCGGCGACAAGATTAAGGTCACGGTCAAGGAAGCGTCGCCGGATGGCGCGGTCAAGAAGGGGACTGTGCAGAACGCCGTCATCGTCCGCACGCGCAAGGAAGTGCGCCGCAAAGATGGGACGTACATTCGCTTTGACCAGAACGCGGCGGTGCTCATCAAAGACGACGGGACGCCCATCGGGACGCGCGTTTTTGGACCAGTCGCGCGCGAACTGCGCGATAAGAACTTTATGAAAATCGTGTCCCTCGCGCCGGAGGTAATATAATCGTGAATACGGGAAACAAACGCGCCAAGATTAGAAAGAATGATCAGGTGGTCATCATCGCCGGACGCGATAAGGGCAAGCGTGGCCGCGTCCTCGAAGTCGCTCCCATGCGCGGCAAAATCAAGGTTGAGGGCGCTGGCATCATGAAGAAACACCAGCGAGCCAACCCCGGCAACAATCGCGGCGGCGGCATTATTGACAAGGAAGCTTTCATTGACATCTCGAACGTGCAGTTGATTGACCCGCAGTCAGGCAAGCCGACGCGCGTCAAGTATGAAGTCGAGGGCGACGGGACGAAGAAACGCATCGCCGCTCGGAGCGGGCATTCGTTGGAGAAGTAGACCTATTGATTCATTTGATCATTGAATCAATGAGTCAATGAACCGATGAGTAAATAAACATCATGGCAGCAAGATTAAAAGAGCGTTATCACAAAGAGATTGCGGGCACGATCTCCAAAGAGTTCAACATAGAGAATCCGATGGCCGTGCCGCGCCTGGAAAAAATCGTCGTCAACATGGGGATGGGCGAAGCCATCGCCAACGCGAAGATTCTGGACACGGCGGCGGACGAGATTCGCTCGATTACGGGACAAAAGCCCGTCGTCACCAAGGCGAAAAAATCCATCGCCTCTTTCAAACTGCGACAGGGGATGCCTATCGGCGTGATGGTCACACTACGCGGCGACCGGATGTACGAATTCCTGGACCGGCTCATCGCCGTCGCGCTGCCGCGCGTGAGAGACTTTCGCGGCGTCTCGCCCAAAGCCTTCGACGGGCGCGGCAATTACACGCTCGGCATCCGCGAGCAATTAATCTTCCCCGAAATTGATTTCAATAAGGTGGATAAAACGCGCGGCATGAACATCTCTATCGTCACCACCGCGCGCAACGACGAACAGGCGCGCGCCCTTTTGAAAGCGCTGGGCATGCCTTTCAGACAGTAAAAGAAGAGACTGGAGACTGGAGGCTAGAGGCTGGGAACAGCTTTGACGAGCCTCAAGCCTCAAGCCTCAAGCCTCTGAGGATTTATGGCAAAGAAATCACTGATTGCGAAAGCGAACCGGAAACCGAAATTTTCCTCGCGCGCCTATACGCGCTGCAAGCGTTGCGGCAGGCCCCGTGGCTACCTGCGCAAGTTTAACTTGTGCCGCATCTGCTTCCGCGAACTGGCGCTTCAAGGGCAAATCCCCGGCGTCGTCAAATCGAGTTGGTAAAAAAGCAGTGACAAGTGACAGGTGATGAGTGACAAGCAAAGAAAAGCTTTTAACTCGTCACTCGTCACTCGTCGCTCGTCACTGATGTTTGGAGTTTGAGTAATGACTGATCCTATTGCCGATATGCTGACGCGCGTGCGTAATGCCATCGCGGCGAAACATTCGCGTGTGGATATTCCGGCCTCAAAGTTGAAATTGGAGATCGCCCGTATCTTGAAGGAAGAGGGCTACATCAACAACTTCGTCGTCAAGGGCGAGGGCGTCAAGCGCACCCTGCGTATTTTCCTACGCTACGATGCGCGCGGCACGTCTTCCATCACCTACCTACAGAGAGTCTCGCGTCCGGGCCGCCGCGTCTACGTCGGCTCAGGAGAGATTCCGAAGGTGCTCGGCGGCTATGGCATCAACATCGTCTCGACTTCGCGCGGGCTGATGAGCGGCAAGACCGCCCGCCGCGAGAACGTCGGCGGCGAAGTGCTGGCAGAAATCTACTAGGGGAATAGGGGCCGGGGGCAGGGGTTAGGGGAAGCAGTCTTTCCAATCCCTGACCCCTAATCCCCAACCCCTTTAACCGAAGGTTAAAGTTATGTCTCGCATTGGAAAGAAAGTTATCACAGTGCCGAAAGGCGTGACGGTCACGGTTGGGGACCGCGAGTTGGAAGTGAAGGGGCCAAAGGGCACGCTCAAGACACCCGTGCCGGAGGGCGTGAGCTTCAAACTCGATGGCGACCAGTTGCAGGCCGAGCGCGCTTCGGATGACCTGGCGGCGCATCACGGGCTGGCGCGCGCGCTGGCTAATAATGCCATCGTCGGCGTGACGGAGGGCTTTAGCAGGCAGATGGATGTCGTCGGCGTGGGCTATAAGGCGGACGTGCAGGCCAAGCGCATCGTCTTCTCGCTCGGCTACTCGCACCCGATTGATTTTCCGCTCCCCGAAGGCGTCGAGGCCAAGGCCGAACGCATCCCTGCCAAGAGCAGCATCCAGCAGTATCAAACGACGCTCACGCTCTCCAGTATTGACAAGCAGAAACTGGGCCAGGTGGCGGCGAATATGCACAAGCTGCGCAAGCCGGATGCCTACAAGGGGAAGGGCGTGCGTTACGCGGACGTGCCTTTGAAGTTGAAGCCGGGCAAGACCGGAAAATAAAGGATTGCGGAATGCGGATTTGGGATTGCGGATTTGAAAATAATCATCTCTTAAATCCGAAATCCGAAGTCCGCAATGGAGTGAGTTGAGATGGCAAACAGGAAGAGAGCGGAAGTTCGCAACGCGATTCATAAACGGATTCGCCGGAAAGTGCGTGGGACCACTGAGCGCCCGCGCTTAGCGATCTATCGCAGCCTTAATCATATTTACGCTCAGGTGATAGACGACGAGCGAGGACAGACCATCGCTTCGGCCTCGACGACCGAGAAGGATTTGCGCGGCGCGACGGGCGGCAACATAGAGGCCGCCGAGCGTATCGGCAAAACCATCGCTGAACGCGCGCAGGCCGCCGGTATCAATCAAGTGGTTTTTGATCGCGGCGGTTATCTGTATCACGGACGCATCAAGGCTCTGACGGATGCCGCGCGCGAGGCCGGTTTGAATAAGGACGAAGCCGCAGCCGCAGCCCCTGAAGGCGACGACGCAGCGACGGCGGAAGCAGCAGGTAATCAGGAATAGCACATGAGACAACCCAAGAACAGAATTACGGCGCAGGGCCTGGACCTCAAGGATCAGGTCATCTCGATTAACCGCGTGACCAAGGTGGTCAAGGGCGGTAAGAACATGAGCTTCGCGGCGCTCGTCGTGGTCGGCGACGAAGCGGGCCACGTCGGCTTCGGCACGGGCAAGGCGCGCGAAGTTCCGCTCGCCATCAAGAAGGCCATCGAGGCCGCCAAGAAAAACTTGATTCGCGTGCCCTTGATGAACAACACGCTGCCGCATCCCTTGATTGGCGAGTACGGCGCGGGCCGCGTCTTGATGAAGCCAGCCTCGCAGGGCACAGGCGTCATCGCGGGCGGCGCAGTGCGCGCCGTCATGCAGGCCGTCGGCGTCCATGATGTACGCACGAAAGTGCTCGGCACGACCAACCCGCACAACGTCGTGCGCGCCACCTTCGATGGTCTCCTGAGAATGAAGGACCCTATGGAGTTGGCACGCTTGCGCGGCAAGCAGGTCGAAGACCTGTAAAGCTTTCGGACAGCAGAGTGGGTTATACAGTAAATAATTAATGGTCCAGGTCAAGAGGTAAAAACATTTCTCTATTGACCGTTCACGAGGTCTTAAAGATGGCAGAGCAGCAAGAGAAAAAAGAGCAGTCCGGCACGGGCGGCAAGATTCGCATCCAGTATTACAGGAGCTTTATCGCCGCGCCGAAGACGCACAAGCAGATCGTCAGAAGCCTCGGCCTGACAAAACTGAATCAGGTCGTCGAGCGTACTGACTCGCCCGCGACGCGCGGCTTCGTAGAGAAAGTGCCGCACCTTCTGCGCATCATAGAATAAGGGGGATATGGGCTGGGGGCTGGGGGTTGGAAAAGATTGCTTTTCCCCAATCCCTATCCCCTGTCCCCAACCCCTCATTTACGGAGTACATCACATGGCAATCGGTCTTAATAATCTACACGCGCCGGAAGGCTCGACACATAAAAAAAAGCGGCTGGGTCGCGGACCCGGTTCGGGCCTCGGCAAGACTGCCGGGCGCGGTCATAAAGGACAGAAATCCCGTTCGGGCTACTCCGGCAAGGTCGGCTTCGAGGGCGGGCAGATGCCCCTTCATCGTCGCCTGCCCAAACGCGGCTTTACCAACATCTTCAAGAAGGAGTGGATTGAGGTGAGCCTCTCCGCGCTGGACCAGAATTTCGCGGCGGGCGAGGAAGTGACGCCCGAACTCTTGCATGAACGCGGTCTCATCAAAAAGGCTCGGCGCGATGTCGTCGTGCTCGGCACGGGCGAAGTGACGAAGGCGCTGCGTATCTCCGCGCACCGCTTCACCAAAAGCGCGCGTGAGAAGATAGAGAACGCTGGCGGCGCGGCCACGCTGATTACGCGCGGCGCGGCGGAGCAGGAGTAGCAGTAGGACGAGAACGCTCAGCCGCAAAAGCCTGTTTTTTGCGGGCCGGACCGGCCTTTTAGACCACTGGAGTTTGCCGCGCTTTTTGAGAGACGGGGAAGAGCACGCTGGCATCGCTCCGGTGGTTTCGTTTCACACGGCTTGCGGGCCTTGCGCGTTCCGACGCCGAAAAGCATAATCTAAGCACAATCCCCTTGGGCACAGACTTACTCTCGCAAGAGGCACTGATATGGAAAAGTTTTTAGCCGCCGTTCGCAACATGTTCCAGGTCCCGGATTTGCGTAAGCGCATCTTCTTTACGCTGGGGCTGCTGGTCATCTATCGCCTCGGCGCGCACGTCGGTGCGCCCGGCATCAATAAGGACCGTCTGGACCAGGTCTGGCAGGATGTGAGCGGGACGCTCCTCGGCGTGCTGGACCTTTTTTCCGGCGGCAACTTTCGCACCATCTCCGTCTTCGCCCTCGGCGTCACCCCGTACATCACGGCCTCTATCATTTTGCAGTTGATGACGGTCGTCTCGCCGCAGTTGAAAAAGCTGCAAGAGGAAGGCGAGATGGGACGGCAGAAGATTAACCAGTGGACGCGTTATCTCACGGTCGGTCTCGCCGCTATCCAGACCTCCTTCGTCGCGCACTGGCTGCAAGTCAACGGCGTCGGCGCAAACACCTGGGGCTTTCTCCTGATGACGATGCTGACTTTGACGACGGGCACGATCTTCGTCATGTGGCTCGGCGAACAGATTACCGAGCGCGGCGTCGGCAACGGTATCTCTCTGCTCATCTTCGCGGGCATCATCATCGGTCTGCCGCGCGGCGTCATGCAGGTCTGGGGTCGCGTCAGCACCGGCGACGTGATGGAGACGCTCGGCGTCATCGCGCTGCTCGTCGCGCTCATCGCGCTCATAGCCTTTATCGTGCTGGTGGAATCCGGGCGGCGCAAAGTGGCCGTCAGTTATGCCAAGCGCCACGTCGGTCGCCAGCAGGTCGGCGGACAGCAAACGACGATGCCTCTCAAGGTCAACATGGGCGGCGTCATTCCTGTCATCTTCGCCTCTTCCGTGCTGGCGATGCCGCAGACGCTCTTCTCAGCCTTTCCGCCTGACCCCAATAATCAGAACGGAGTGTGGGCCAAGATTTACGGTTTCTTCGGAGGCTTCCACGGCGGCGACCCTTACTATGAGTTGATCTTTATCACGCTCATCGTCCTTTTCACCTTCTTCTACATCTCTATCGTTTTCAACGTCGAGGAAGTGGCGGACAATCTGCGTAAGCATGGCGGCTTTATGCCGGGCATCAGACCCGGTAGAGCGACGGCTGAATTCTTGAACACGATTATGACCCGCCTCACGACCGTCGGCGCGCTCTACCTGGCCTTCGTCGCGCTCGTCCCGCAAATCATGTTGAGCGGCTTCAAGGTCGCGCGCCTGCCCTTCATAGGCACTTGGCTGGACCAGTTTGTGAGCAATACGCCGGGTCTCGGCTGGATACCGACGGGCATGGGGTATCAATTCTATTTCGGCGGGACTTCGCTGCTTATTCTCGTTGGCGTCGCGATGGACACCGTCTCGCAAATCGAAGCCCAACTCGTCATGCGCAACTACGAGGGATTCCTCGGCGGCGGCGGTCGCCTGCGCGGACGACGAGCCTAGCGGAATTGATTCATTGATTCATTTGGTCATTGACTCAATGAATCAATGATTAAATGTATCAATGTCTCAAATCATCATCTTGATGGGTGCGCCGGGCGCGGGTAAGGGGACGCAGGCGCGTCTCTTGCAGGAGCGGCTGGGAATGCCGCAGATTTCGACGGGCGATATGTTTCGCGCGTTGAAGGAAGCGCGGACGCCTCTGGCAGAAGAGGTGCGCGCCATCATGGAAGCGGGGCGGCTGGTCCCTGATGATTTGACGATTCGTGTCGTGCGCGAGCGTACGGGACGCGAAGATTGCAAACACGGCTATATTCTGGACGGCTTCCCGCGCACGCCCGCGCAAGCCTCAATGCTGGAGAAACTGGCCGTCGAGCAGGGCCACCTGATTCAAGCG
>DASYML010000036.1:0-25617 GCA_036009045.1 Pyrinomonadaceae bacterium | reverse complement strand
CCAGGACAAGACTTTCGACATCTATTCATCGCCGCTCGAAATTGACGGCGCGCAGGGGCAGATTGTGACCCTGGTGGATGTGACGGAGGCCGCTGAGACGGAAATGACTTTGCGACGGACGGAGGCGCTCGCGGCTGTGGGACAGGCCGCCGCGCAGGTCGCACATGAAATCAAAAATCCTCTGGGCAGCATCCGACTCGGCGTCTCCATGCTGCGCGATACGGCCACGGATAGCGACTCGCTCAACACCATAGACCTCGTCGAGCGCGGTATCAATCACCTCAACAAACTGGTGGTTGACGTGACGCAGTTCACGGGCCAGCGCCCGCTCGTGCGGACAGAGGCGGACCTCCACGATCTGCTCGAAGGAAGCCTCGAATTAATCTCCGCCCGTCTCAAAGAGAAGGGCACGCCGGTCGAAAAGCATTTCAGCCGGGAGGCCCTGCATGGTCACTGGGATGTGGACCAATTAAGACAGGTCTTCGTCAACCTGCTGGCTAACGCGGTGGATGCCAGCCCGGAAAATTCTCCAATCAGAATCTCCACGGAACCCATCACCGTCGAGCGCGCGAGCGATAATGGCGGCGGTCATCGCAGCGGGGGCGTCGGCAAGCAAAGAGTCGCCCGCGTCAGGATAGAGGACCAGGGCAGCGGCATAGACGAAGAGACGCGCCGCCGCATCTTCGAGCCGTTCTTCACCACCAAGAAACGCGGCACGGGCCTCGGCCTCGCCATCGTCAAACAGATCGTCGAAAGCCACGACGGCACAATCTCATTCGACAGCGCACAAGGTAAGGGCACGCGCTTTACGATAGATTTGCCTCTCTCTTAATAACTGGCCCAACTATAGCGGGTTGTAATGGCATGTGACCCCTGATGAAAGCGTCCAGGTCAGTACCGCCTGCGGTAGCGGGCGGGTAACGTTCGCCCGCAGACCCGCCCGGCTTAAGCAGGCGGTACTGACATGAGTTACACTCAATTGCAAACTGCTATAAATCTTGAGAAATATTAAGAGCCTCACGCAAAGGCGCAAAGAAGACGCAAAGCTGGTAAGAGATTTTCTTGAGAGAGTTGTGCCAGGCGGCTTTTCTTTGCGCCTTTGCGCCTTTGCGAGAGATGTTAAATTTCTCCGGCTACAGGTGAGTAATCAATCTCAACCAATCGCCCGAAATGCCCTGCGCGCCGCTTCGATGGTCCTGTCAAGCAGTTCGTCCGTGTGTGCGATGCTGATGAAGCCCGCTTCAAATTGCGAGGGCGCGAGATAGACGCCCTCTGCTAGCATGGCGTGGAAAAATTTTCCGTAAAGGCCACGGTCGCTCTTGCTCGCGCTGGTCCAATCCGTGACCGGCTCGTTCGTGAAGAAACTCGTCCACATAGAGCCGACGCGGTTCGTCACAGTTAAGATGCCCGCCTCGCGCGCGGCCTCCGCCAGACCCTCGCAGAGACGCCCGCCCGACTGGTCCAATTTTTCGTAAACCGATTTCTCACGCAGTCGCCTGAGCGTGCAGAGTCCAGCGCTCATCGCCAGCGGATTGCCGGAGAGCGTGCCCGCCTGATAGATAGGACCGGCGGGCGCGATGTGGCGCATAATCTCGCGGCTCGCGCCGTAAGCGCCGACGGGGAGACCGCCGCCGATAATTTTGCCGAGCGTCGTGATGTCAGGCATCACTTTGTAAAGCTCCTGCGCGCCGCCGCGCGCGAGCCTGAAGCCGGTCATCACTTCATCGAAGATGAGGAGCGCGCCCGCCTTGCTCGTTATCTCGCGCACGCTTTGCAGGTAGCCCTCGCGCGGCGGGACGCAGCCCATATTCCCGACGACGGGTTCGATAATCACCGCCGCGATGTCCACGCCGTATTCCTCAAAAATCCGTTCGAGCGCAGGCGCGTCGTTGAAGGGAACCGTCAAGGTATTTTGCGCGACGGAGACGGGAACGCCCGGACTGTCCGGCAGTCCCAGCGTGGCGACGCCGGAACCCGCCTTGACGAGCAGGCTGTCGGCGTGCCCGTGATAGCAACCCTCGAATTTGACGAGCTTGTTGCGGCCCGTGACGCCGCGCGCGAGACGTATCGCGGACATCGTCGCCTCCGTCCCGCTGTTGACCATCCGCACCATCTCGACGGATGGCACGGCGTCAATTATTTCTTCCGCCATGAGGACTTCCAACTCGGTCGGAGCGCCGTAGCTCGTGCCGCGCGTGAGAGCCTCGCGCACGGATTCCTGGACCAATTCATCGGCATGGCCCAGAATCATAGGACCCCACGAGCCTAGGTAATCAACATAGGTGCGCCCGTCAACGTCCGTCATCAATGCGCCCTGCGCGCTCTTGATAAAACGCGGCGTGCCGCCGACTCCGCGAAAGGCGCGAACGGGAGAATTGACGCCGCCGGGAATCAATTCCTGTGCGCGCTCGAATAGTTTTTGAGAAAGGTCCGGCTCGTCTTGTGGTGTCGAACTCATGGGCACATTTTCCATGCAAGGCGTGAATAAAAGCAAGAAGCAGCGGCTCTCGCATCAACCGTATGCGAGAGCCGCTGCAAATTTTGGTCGCTGGCCCGTGCGAGAGAGAGTGTGTTTACCTTAACTCGCCGGGAATAATGGTCCGTTTATGACTTGGCGTCTGGAATCTGCAATTCCTGGCCCACGTCAATGTTGTTCGGATCATTCAAAGTGCCCTGGTTGGCGTAGAAGATTTTCATGTATTCATGAGCGTCTCCGTAAAACTGTTTACTGATCTTGGAGAGCGTGTCGCCCGGTTGGACCTTGTAGGTCTGCCCGCCGCCGCCGCCGCCGCCCGCGCCCGCCGCCATGCCCCTCGCCTGAGCGCGGCTTTCATCCACGTTGATGTCTGCGGTCAGGTCGTTGTCGTAATTCTGGTCCACTAATTTGATCTGGTCCCAAATCTTGTTCTTGGCATCATCTGAAGGCGCGACGCCCCTGATGAAAAGCTTGTTGTCCTGGACGTGCAGGTTCTGAAGTTGGACCTGCTCCTGCGTAATCGCGTTGAGCACGGATTGATACTTAGACTTCAACTCGTTGAAACGTTGGTCCGCATTCGGCTGCTGCTGTGACTCAGCCGCACCGCTGCCGAACATTTTATCGAACAGTCCCATTTTATTTCTCCTCCTACCCTCAGCTAAAGAAATTAAGCCATTCCAGCCGATGTGGCCGACCACGGCGCAAAAAGAAAACCCTCGCGGCCCATATTGCAAGCCTTATACCAACTGGAAATGTTGAAGATAACGGAGGCACACGGTCCCGCATTGTCCGCTATTAGGTCAGCCGGTGTTCGTACTGGAACGCTCAAAAGGCTTCTGCTTTATCGCTCATCCAGAACCGGCAGGGCTTATCCGAAGATGCTGCGCCAGCGGCGGTCCAGCGCTTCGCCGAAGAGAAACGTGCTCAAGGATGGCTGCTCGTGCGAGCGGTCATAACCGACAAGCTCTACGAAGGCGCGCCCCTCCGTTTGTTCGTTGCCGTGACGCCCATGCACCGCGCACGCGCCCTCCCAGTAAACGATCATGGTCGTCCCGCGCGTGTCCAATTCCTGGTCCTGCAAGACGGGTTGAACCAGCACGTCAACGCCGAAGCGCGGCACACGCAAGCGCCAGCCGCTCGGATAGTTCGCGCCCGTGTGCGGGCTGAGCCAGTGGCCCAAAACTTCGAGCGAGAAATCTTCGCGCGAGAGATGTGCCCACTTTCCGCCTGCGTCAACAAACGTGCCGCTGGAGAAAGGCGCGGGCCGTCCCGCCGCGTCGCGCAGGTGATAGACCATCACTTCCGCGCCCGTTTCCAGTTGTAAGCTGAACCAATCCCAGCCCTTCTGATTATCCGTCGTTCGCCACGTCCCGAACTCTCTATCCATCCAGGCGCTGCCCTTGAACTTCTCCGTCAAGCCATGCCAGGTGATGCGCCCTTCCGCCTCCAAACGCGTCAGAGAAAAATAACGCGAAGCCTCGCCCTCATCCTTGAAACTAACGCCGACGCCTTCATGACCGTTGAGCACAGCGGGCTTCGTGCTCTTCAACGTCGCCTCGAAGATGAGGTCGTCGCCCATCGTCGCGCGCAGCGTGTGCGCGCCATTCGTTTCGCGCACGGTCCAGTTGCCGAGCCGCAGGTCATAAAGCTTCTCGCTCGCCCGCGCCGGAAGGTCGAACGCGCCGCCCGTGCTCTTGCGGTGCTCGTAGCGAAAAGCCTTGCGCGATTCATCCGTGATGGCAAAGTGGGCCAGGTAGAGCGGGTTGGCGATGAGACGCAAGGGGACTATGCCGAAGCGGTCCAGGTCCGTGCGCCGTTTGAAGAAGACGAGTTCAAAGCCGAAACGCCGACCACTCTCCGTACGCATGTGCCCTGTGTAGTACCACCACTCCGTTTGCGCTTCTCTGTGCGCGTAGAGATCGCGCGGAAGCTCAACGCCCGCGTGTTCCGTCCCGTCGCGCAGGGTCGAAGCCTCGCCCACGACCACATCCGCGAGTTTGTTCAACACGTCCGTTGCCAGTTGCTCCAAAGGTTCTATAAAATTAGTGCTCATAAATGTCTAGATGCGCGCTCCCTCTCTTGTTGATAAAAGGATAGCTAAAGGCTGTGGCGAAAGTGTCCCTCTTTTGCTAAGAGGCTGTCTGAAAAGGCAGAGCACACCCTTCAAGCTTATCCCCGGAGGGGATACATATGAGAGCCGGGGCAGCGCCCACGGTACTCTCGCCATCACACAATTCGACCCTGAAAGGGGTCGCACACTCAAGGTTGGATGTGCGACCCTTTCAGGGTCGGTCTCTATCTTGGACCATTAACCGGGGCGACGCTTGCGCTTGCCCCCGGCTCTCATATCTTGCCCTTTCAGGGCGAAAGATGAGTTGTCAAACATCCTCTAAGCGAAGCTTGCGATGTGTGTTAGATGCGCTCGGCGCTCTCGCCCGGTTCGACGGTGATGGAGCGGAAGCTGGACATGCGGACGAGGCCGGGCGCTGCGCCTTTGGGCTTGGAGAGAAACTTACGCGGCGTGTAATGCACGTCAACCTTCGCGTCTCGTTTGGCATGGCTGTAATTGGCCGCGAGTTGCGCTGCTTCGATGATGGTCCGTTGGGGAATTTCCGCGCGGGTCGGATTACGCACGACGACGTGCGAGCCTGGATAGTCCGCCGCGTGAAGCCAGAGGTCGTGCGGGCGTGCGATGCGAAACGTGAGATGATCGTTATCGCGCGCGGCGCGTCCGACCAGAATCTCGTAACCGTCAGAAGAGCGATAACGGCGTGCTCCCTGCACTCCCTCCGCAGGCTTGGCCCCGCGCGGCGGGCCGCTTCTTTTCGGACGTGACGCGCCGCTCTTGCCTTCTTCAAAAAAAGACGCCAACTCATCTTCGTCGCGCTCTGCGATAATTCGTTCAATCTCGGACTGCTGCGCGCGGAGCATCTCCAATTCATTCATGAGCGTTTCCATGCGCCGCGCTATCTCCTGCGTCGCGCGCCTGGCCCTGGTGTAGCGCGCGAAGCGTTGGACCGCCTCCTCCTGCAAACTCTTGCGCTCGTCAACCCGTAGCTCTATGCGCGGCGTGTCGGGCGCGTAGTAATCCGTGAGCGTGACCGTCTCGCCATGTCTCTCCGCCGTCCCAAGATTGGCGAGCAGTAAATCTCCGATGCGCTTATGCTCATCCGCATCACCATGCCCTATGAGGTCTCCTTCGAGTCTGCGTTGCAGCCTCTGGCGTTGGTCTATCTCTTTACGCAGGCGTTGGCGCGCGTGGGCCGCGCGGCCAGCAAAAAGCCTCTCCGCTTCCTGGCTGAGATAATGTTGGTCGGCTGCCTCCGAAAGACTTGCGAAAGAGCCGCGCGCGATGAGCGGCGCGTGCGCTGAAGCCTGAGCGGCCTGCGCGGGCGGATGCGCATAAGGGTCTCCGATTTGTTGGCCCATGCCACGCGGGTTGCGCAGCATGTCCAGAATAAAGCCCCTGTCATCAAGCAGCAGCAGGTTGGCCGTGCGCCCTGTCAGTTGCGCCACGAGCGTGCGTCCGAGCGTGTTGCCCATCTCATCTCGCGCGTTGAAGGAGAGACGCACGATGCGGTCTCCAGGGTCCTTTGTGATGGCGAGCAAAGTGGCGTTGCCGAGGTGCTTACGTAAGACCTGCGCGAAGGGTGTGAGCGGGAGAGACTGCTTTTCCAGATCGCGCACGCGCCGCTTAATCATGTAGAGACGAGGCTGTGCAGGCTCCGCGCTAATGAAAAGATAGGATGAATCTTGAGTGCGAAAATCAATCGCCAGCGAAGCGCGCGTCAGTTGAAACACCTTGCCGAAGGGACGGCCCAACAGCCCCTTCGACAGTTCCGCCGTGATGTCCTTAATCGTCTCGTCATCCATAATAAAAAAAGAGTCAGGGGAAAAGATTAAAGGCAAAAGATGAAAAGGGAAAGCCCGTCAGACTCGCTTTCCCGCTGCACCTCTTGCCGTTAACTTTTCCCCTGACTCTTTTTTGGTCTTCTCTCTTTCTACTCGCGCACGATGGCTGTGCCGGAAAGATGATCGTGAGCGGTGCGGCCTTCCGCATCGAAGAGCGCGTACAGAATCCCTAAGCCCAGGGTGGCGAGCGAGAGCATGTAAAGCAGCGCGCGCCCGACGGCCTGCCAGGTGGTTGGGCCAATTCCCGTCTTCGCATCAACCGCGCGCACGGAGACGACGGACATCCCCCAGGTGCGTCCGGTCAATGCCATCGAAGCGGAGAGATAGAGAAACATCACGAGCAGGATGATGCCTCCCATAGAAGAGGCCACGCGTATGTCCGTCCAGTTGCCGTTCGTCAATTCGATGATGGCGGCAAAGGGTGTGGAGGCGAAAGCGACTACCAGTAAATCAATCAACGCGCCCGCGAGACGCTTGAAGACGGGCGCATGATCGTCATAAGGCTCTTCTAGAGAGAGAGGCGCTGGCGCTTCCAAACGTTCCGCAAAAGTATCATCCACCGCTTCCGCGAAGACACGCTTCGGCTGTGGTTGGATGATAACTTCAGTTTTCCTGACAGGCTCTGTTTTCTGGACCTCTCTGGGCAGAGACGGCGGTGATTGGACCACGACCAATCCATGCTCGCGCAGGGGTTCGGGCGTCTTCTCGGCGATGGCCTCCGCTCTTGTGTCCGGCAAGGGAGAGGGAGCGGGCACTGGCGCGGGCATGATTAAGTTTTGGAGTTGGGTCTCGTCTTCAAACTGTTCTTCGGCCACGCGAGCGACAGCCGTGGCTGCGCCGCCGCTTCCCACGCGCCCGCGCGAAGGCATTGACGATGGTTGCCGCGCACGTTCTATGCGCCTGAGCGCCGCTGCGACAATCGGGTTGACGGCGGGCGCGTCCGGTTGCGGGACGAGACCGAGTTGCGGCGTTGACGACGCGGCGTTTGAAGCGGCTGATGAAGCTATCGCTGAATCCTGTGGTGGTGCGGGCTGGGCCAACTTTCGCTGAGCCAATTCCTGTGCCTCTCTTTCGGCATCTCTCGCGCGCCGCTCCTGTATCTCGCGCACACGTTCGCTCAGGTCTTTACGCCACTGCGGGCGGTGCGCCATACCGGGAAACTCCAAGAGGGTCGAGGCGGCCTGTGTCTGCGGTGCGCCGTTCGCGCTCGCTTCAGGCGCGGGATTGCTCGCGGCCTCTCTGCGACTGCTATTGCCAGCCGGGTTGGCATGAGTTTCCGTCTGAGGCCGGGGTGATTTGAGTTGAGGGTCTGGGACAGCTTTGGCCGCAGGTGTTTTGCAACGCGGGCAAAGGTCTAAGCCATTGGAATAAACCGCACGGCACGAGGGACACTGCATAACGAAACTGCCTCCACTTTAAGGCGAAGTAAAAAGGTAAAAAGGCACAAAGAAAGCTTTGCGTTGTTACCTTAGAAGATTCATAAGAGCGATGGGCCGTAGCTGTAAACCCATGCCCACTGCGGAGTCGCGGCGGATACTATCAGAAACTACTTTAAGTCGTCAACCAGAAAATACACAACCTGCTGTGTTTGGCCCACACAGGGGGTACAAGATGCTGATAAGAAGAAAGAGGCTAGAGGTTAGAGGCTTGGGGCTAGTTAAAAGAACAGATGCCTTTTACTAGCCCCAAGCCTCTAACCTCTAGCCTCTCTCTCTTAGAGTGGCTGTCGTCCGGCGAAGCCTGTGTCCACGTCGTGCCACCATTCGAGTTGCTCGCCTTCGCCCAGTTGCCAGCAGAGCAGGACGATGCGGCCATCGCGCAGGGAGGGAAAGTCTATCAGTCCGCGATTGTAATCCTTGAGTTGAACACCCAGCACATCCAACTGGCCCGTGAGCGAGGAAAGCTTTGCCAGCAGGGCCACGTATCGCCCGCCGCCGGGCATCCCGCCGCCGCCAAGTTTGGCCCCCTCAGCGGCATACCTCGCGGCTTCACTATAAGAGAGCATGCGACTGTGCGTGCGCTGGATGGACACAACTATCGAGCGCACGGTCGGCAGCAAGGCGTTCGCTTCTTCAATGCTGAAGAGTTTCATAAAGGTCCAGAGGCTAGAGGCTAGAGGTGAGAGGCTAGTTAAAACATTCTTGCTTTTACCAGCCTCTAATCTCTAACCTCTGGCCTCTATTTTCACTGATCATCCGTGATGCGTATAAACTCGGCTGCGGCGTCGAACTGCTCTGTCTCGTCGTCAATGTGATGTTCGATGACGACGGACGCGACCTGTTGAGTAAAGCCGTCAACATCGCTCTGACCGTGGGATGTTGGCCCAACGTGATTGTGATGAAGGTAAGCGGAAGGATGCGTCTCGTCGTGCAGTTCGCGCTCGTCGTAGCGCACGCCGTGCGGCAGTTCTTTGCGGACCTTGTCCGCTATCTCGCCGAGGTCTATAAAGTAGTCCGCGACATCTATCAGCTTCGGCGCGGTGTTCGAGCGAAAGCCAGCGACCTCTACGCGGCAGCCTTTGTAGGCGACCGCGTTGACGGCGTAGACGAAATCTTCATCGCCGGAGACGAGCACCGCCGTATCGTAGCGCCCCGCGAGCGAGAGCATGTCAACGGCTATCTCCACGTCCAGGTTCGCCTTGCGCGTGCCATCGTAAAAAGTTTTCAACTCTTTCTGGATGACGCGAAAGCCGTTGCGCCTCATCCAGAGCAGAAAACCCTGCTGGCGTTCCGCGCCGACATCCACGCCCGTATAGAAGAAGGCGCGCAGGAGACGACCGTCTCCAAGCAGCACACGTAGAAGCTTGTTGTAATCAATGTCTATGTTGTGAAAGCGCGCCGCATGGAAAAGGTTATTGCCGTCAATGAAAACCGCCACTCTGCCGCGATGTCCGAACTGCCAGGAAATATTATTCGTCGGATCAAAGTTGTTCATGCAAAAGTTGCTCCGTTAAATTTTTAAATATCTGTCGTCTAGGATGCCGCCGCAAGGCATGATAGGTCAAGTGAAAAGATAATCGCACGAAGCCTTTTTGTTTTCCGTTGGATGAATAAACTTTCAATTGAGTGCGCTTCAACAACCATTCACCACCGCAGATACGGAGCGCACAAAGTTAGCCCAGAGGCTTGAAATATTTTCCCTGTGCGTCCTCTATGTCCTCTGTGTCTCTGTGGTGAATTGTTTGACACGTACACTCAACGGGCGAGGAGTAAGCGCTGCTCTGTGCCCTGATGAAATTTTAACTGACGGCGAGCACTTCATCCGTCACGGCGTCGAGATAGACCGTCTTTGCGGAGGACTCGTTGCCGAGCGTCAACTCCCAGGCCATGTGAAGCTCAAGGGCTGAAGGCTGGCCTGCGCGCAGTCGAGGATAGATGACCAGTTCGCGCACCGTTATCTCATTGACAGTGTTTCCCACCGTGAGGCTCTGCGCGTTTCCGTTGGCGTCCGTGTAGGTGAGCGTGCGGCCAATCAATCGCTTGGCGACATCTTCGGCCTTCGGGGTGGGCAGGCGTAGATTGACGAAGGCCGCGCGCAAACGCTCCGTCTCTGGAATGCATGTGCTATAGATTTGCCTTATGCGACGGTCGTCCGTAAAGCTTATCTCCAACACTCCGTAGCCGCCGCGCAACGGGCGACGATAAGGCTGCTGCTGGTATCTGGCCTTCTTTGTTCCGTCAGCCTCGTCCGTCCGCAGTTCGAGCGTCAACTGCTGCGGGTCCGCGCCAATCAGGCGACTTTCGGAGACGATAAAGCGGCGTAGTGCTTCGCGCGTCTCCTCTTCGGACATCGTCGCGCCAGTCCCGACTTTCGGCAAATAGAGAACTGGCGTTGAAGTCTGCGGAAGACCTTGCACGCTCGCGGTCACGGGTTGGAGTTCGGGCGCGGGCGCGTTGTTGGCGCCAGCCTCGCGCGTGAGAGTGGCCCAGGTCGCGAGCACAGCCTCGCGGCGGTTCTGGTCGTCGGTCAGCAGAATCGGATAAGGCGGTTCGCCCGCGCGCGGTCCGGCTGCGTCAGGTGGCTGCGATGCGCCCGCGCAAGAGCACAGGCAGGCGGCCAGCGCAACGCAACATGCGATGAGCAGCAATCGAAGCGGGTTCAAGTGTGGATGAACGACGGACGGCATCGGCCACAGTCTAAAGTTAATGGCCGTAAGTCTCAAGTCTGATTGCTGTATATCAGGACCAATTTATTAAAGAGAGATAAGGATTAGCCACAGAGGACACAGAGCGCACAGAGTGAGAAGAGAATTTGATGAAGGTAAAGCTGGCTTCACTTTTTTCTTCTCTCCCCGCTCTGTGCGCTCTGTGTTCTCTGTGGCTTATGACCGTGCGCGCGGCGTATAATCAGGGCCGGAGAGCATGCCTTGAATGAAGATCATGAAGACGCGGCGAAGCCCTTGGAGAATGTGCAGGCATCAACAGCACCTCGTTCCTTCTCGCCCGCAGAGACGCTGACGTGTGCGGCCTGCCTGAGGGCCAATGCGCCGACGCGCACGAGTTGCCTGTATTGCGGCAGCGCTCTGCCAGTCTCTACGGCGAGCGAGAACTCGCAGAGGCCGACGCTCAAGCCTTTGGAGAAATGGGAGCGCGGATACAACACCATCCTCGCGCCGCATCAAGCGGGGCACGTCAACGAAGAATCTTTGATGGAGATAGCCGGACTGTTGCGCCTGGATGCTTCAGACCTCAAGCGTATTCTGGAAATTAATGAAGCGTTGCCTCTATGTCGCGCCGCGACATTCGACGAAGCCTCTCTCATAGAGCGCAGGCTCGGCGCGCTCGGCCTGCGCGCGTTGACCGTCTCCGATGAAGATTTGAGAGAGCAAGTCTTAACGCCAAAGCGCATACGCGCCGCAGAGTTGACACCGGCAACGCTGGTCCTTCACCCGACGGGCGGCGGTGAGGTTCGCTCTTTGAGTTGGAGTGATGTGGTGCTGCTGTTGACGGGGCGTTTGATGGTCCACAAGGTCGCCAGCGCAGAGCGGCAGGGGCGCTGGATGGGTGGCTCTCAACCTGAGCTTGCCAGCGCCAGCGAGACCTACGCGGACGAGGCTGTGCTGGATATTTACAGCGCGGACGACGGGTGGCGCATCGCCGCTAATCATTTCGATTTTTCCTGCGTGGGCCAACAGAAAAGCCTGATGGCGACGGAAAATTTTCGCACGCTGGCATCAATCCTGCGCGCACGCGCGTCGCTGGCGACTTATGACGATTCGTTCACACGCGTGCGTCAGGCGCTGGCCTGCGTCTGGAAGCCTGACCAGAACGTGGAGGTGCGCGGCCTGAAGCGGGAGCGGCCCGGAAAATACAGCACGGAAACCTTAACGACCAGTGATAACGAGGCGCAGTTCACGCGTTACGCGCTGCTTCGTTATTATTTCCTGTCGCAAGGCCGCGCGGACATCAACACATGAAGAGAGATGAACAGAGGCGATTTCGCAAACCCGAAGCCGCACGCCTGAACATGGGCGAGCGCGCATCGCGCCCGGATAACACGCCGTCTAAAACGGATGCGAGAGCTATCACTGGTCCAGCGTCGAGCGCGCAGCGTTCCGGCTCATCACGTCCCGGCGCGATAACTTCCGGTGCGCTCCTCTACGGCGTTTCGCCCGTGCTCGAAGCGTTGCGCGCGGGTCAGCGCCCGATGGAGCACATCACTCTCGCGGAAGGGACGCGCGACCATCGCCTGCGCGAATTACTGGACCTGGCGCGCGAGGCTCGCGTGCCCGTGCGTCGCGCGCCGCGCACGGACCTTGAGCGCCTCACGGACGGCGCGAATCATCAGGGCGTCGTCGCACATATCGCGGCGGCGCGCTACGCTTTGACGGGCGAACTCCTGGACGCGTTGGGCCAACGCGTGGGAACGGCTGAGCCGCCGCTGGCCGTCGTTCTGGACGGAGTCGAAGACCCGCGCAATCTGGGCGCGGTCGTGCGCACAGTCGAGTGCGCGGGCGCGCACGGCGTCTTCATTCCAGAACGTCGCGCGGTGGGCCTGACGGAGACTGTGGCGAAGGCCGCCGCCGGAGCTTTGGAGCATGTCCCTGTGGCCCGCGCCGCGAATCTCTCGCGGCTGATAGAGGAATTCAAGGAGAGAAATATCTGGACCGTGGGAACCAGCGCGGAGGCTTCGACCGCGTACACGGCATGGGATTGGACGCAGCCGACCGCGCTCTTTCTGGGTGGTGAAGGCGCAGGATTGCATCGCCTTGTGCGCGAGCGTTGCGATGTGTTAGTGAGTATCCCGCTGCATGGCCGGATTACCTCGCTCAACGTCTCTGTCGCGGCGGGCGTCCTGCTCTATGAAGCCATCAGGCAGCGAACCGCCGCGAGGTCTATGTCGTAATAGACAGTTGATGTATGTAGCCTGAAAAGGAGAGAGCCGAAATGTATTGCCCAAAATGCGCCACCGAAAATTTAGACGCGGCGAGATATTGCCGCGCGTGCGGGACGGACATCAGCCTTGTGCCACAGGCGATGACGGGGCGCTTGCCTGTGGCTGTAGCGGAAGAGGGCGATGCGTCTCATGACTGGTCCAGAAAAGGCAAGCGCAAAAATAAAGCACCGATGAGCATGGAAAAGAGCATCACCAACATCTTCGCGGGCCTGGGCTTTCTCTTCGTCGCGCTCGCGCTCTCGCGTTCGCCCGCCGGTATGTTCTGGTGGTACTGGATGCTCATCCCCGCCTTCTCCATGATGGGCGGAGGCGTCGCCGGGCTGGTCCGGGCGCGGCGCGAAGAGCAACGCGGACTCCCGACGGCGGGTCCGGTCGTCGCTTCAAATTTGCCGCCCGCGCGAGTGAGCGCGCTGCCCCCGCGTAATACTTCGGAGATTATGCAGCCGCCGAGCATCACTGAAGGCACGACCAGACATCTCGGCGCGGAAGCACCGACGAGGCACATCGGCGAGTCCGGTAATAGTCAGGCATATAAGGACTGATGGTCCGCTAAGGTGCGATCCCTTCAGGGTCGGATTCATGGTCCACATGAGACCGGGGGCGACGCACTCGCGTGCTTACCCCCGGCTCTCATGTTCAGCCCTTTCAGGGCTAAAAAGCATGCGCGGCTTCCACCTCTGGAGAATGCATGGCCCCTGTACTCTTGCGCCTATCTCTTGCGCTTGATTTACGTGGGGCTGTATATTCATTCAACTATCAAATCAGCCCGATGCCCGGATTTTTAGAAACTGGAAGGAGTTGTTTCAGATGCCGCAGAGACCCAAGATTGCGAAGAATATGTTGGAGTTGATTGGTTATACGCCGCTGGTGCGTTTGAACAGTATTCCTCATACTGATTCGGCGGAGATGATCGCCAAACTCGAATCACAGAACCCTATGGATTCGGTCAAGGACCGCATCGGCGCGGCGATGATCGAGGCTGCCGAACGCGACGGTCTCATCAAGCCCGGCGAGACTGTGCTCATCGAGCCGACCTCCGGCAATACGGGCATCGCGCTCGCCTTCGCCGCCGCCGTCAAAGGTTATAAATTGATCGTCACGATGCCGGACACTGTGACCATCGAGAGAAGGCGCGTGCTCAGCGCGCTCGGCGCGGAAGTCGTGCTCACGCCCGGCGCGGAAGGCATGAAGGGGGCTATGAAAAAGGCCGCTGACATTTCCGAAGGGACGCCGCACAGTTGGACGCCCGCACAGTTCGATAATCCCTCGAACCCGGAAGTTCATATCCGCACGACAGCCGAAGAAATCTGGGAGGACACGGACGGGCGCATAGATGCTTTCGTCGCGGGCGTGGGCACAGGCGGCACGATTGCGGGCGTCGGCAAAGTCTTGAAGGAGCGCACGGGAGGGCAGGTCCGCATCATCGCCGTCGAGCCGACTTCGTCGCCGGTTCTTTCCGGCGGCCAGCCTGGTCCAAATAAGATTCAGGGCATCGGCGCGGGCTTCGTGCCGCGCAACTACGACCCTGCGGTTGTGGATCAGGTCATCGCCGTTGACTACAACGATGCGTTGGAGATGGCCCGTCGCCTGGCGCGCGAGGAAGGCATCTTTTGCGGTATCTCTTCGGGCGCGATTACGTGGGCCGCGCGCGACGTTGCCAGGGAGTTGGGCCACGGCAAACGCGTCGTCTCGATCATCTGCGACTTCGGCGAGCGTTATCTCTCGCACGAATTATTCACCACAGGAGAGAATCAGTAGCTTCACTTTCAAGCTGCTCTGGTCCATTAATCAGGGGCGATGCGCGCGCTCGTGTAAGAGCGAGAAAAATTATGGGCGCGCATCGCCTCGCGCCGTCTTTGATGAGCGAAGCCGACAGCCACGCACGTCTTTGTGTTCCGGTCTGCGAGAAACGCGCCAGCCACTTGCGGCCATCGTTGACGCGCGCGGCCCAACTCGCGGACATCATCGAACTGCGCCTTGATTGCCTCGACGATAAGGAACTGCACAGGGCTTTGCGCGATTTGCCAGCGCTCGTGAGCGGCAGCCCGCGCCCGCTCATTCTCACGCTGCGACCCGCCGCAGAGGGCGGGCAGTCTGAGCCTGAGATGTTGACGAGGCTCGATTTCTGGACCAATCATTTTCCCGTAGAGGAAACCTCACACGCGATCTTCGCGGACCTCGAACTGGACCTCGCGGAACTCTTCCACCATAACGAAGATGAGGAGAAAGCAAAGACGCCGGACTGGGACCGCGTCATCTGCTCTCATCATGATTTCGCGGGCGTGCCAGCCGACCTTGAACAAATCTACGAGCGGATGATGAGCACACCCGCGCGCGTCTTGAAACTCGCGGTGCAGGCCAATGAAATCACGGATTGCATTTCAATCTTTCGCCTGCTTGAGCGTGCGCGCCAGTCCGGGCGAGAGATGATCGCCATCGCGATGGGCACGGCGGGCATCATGACGCGCATTCTTGGACCAGCGCGCGGAGCGTTTCTCACCTACGGCTCATTCGACGCGGAACATAGTACCGCTCCGGGGCAAATCGGCGCTCAAGCCCTGCGCCATCTTTATCATCTGGACCAACTCGACGAGCAGACGACCATCACGGGCCTCATGGGCTTGCCCGTCCTCCATTCCGTTTCGCCGCACATGCACAACGCGGCCTTCCAGTCGCGCGGCCTCAATGCCGTCTATCTTCCCTTTGAAGTCCGCGACGTGGAGGGATTCCTGCGTCGCATGGTCCACCCGCGCACGCGCGAGATGGAGTGGAACCTGCGCGGCCTGAGCGTCACCGCGCCGCACAAGCTTGAGGTGATGAAACATCTGGATTGGCTGGACCAGTCCGCGCGCGAGATAGGCGCGGTCAATACCATCGTTGTCGAAAAGGGCTTGCTTCATGGTTACAATACGGACGCCGCCGCGCTGCTCGCGCCGCTGGAACAAAAAATTGGTCCAATCAGAGAGATGCGCGTCGCCGTCATAGGGGCGGGCGGAGCGGCGCGCGGTGCTCTCCGGGAATTGCGACGAGCGGGGGCGCATGTCACGCTCTTTGCGCGGAACATCTGGCGAGCCGAAACGCTGGCAGCGGAGTTCAAAGCTCACTGCGAGCAACTTGAGGGCGCACGCTTCGCGGGCTTTGAGATAGTCATCAACGCGACGCCGCTCGGCACGCGTGGCGCGAGTGAAAACCAAACTCCCGCCGTCGCTCGCCAACTTGAAGGCGCGCGTCTGGCCTACGATCTTGTGTACAATCCCGTTGAGACACTCTTTATGCGAGAGGCGCGCGAAGCCGGTTGCGCCATCCTCGGCGGGTTGCCCATGCTCGTCGCACAGGCCGCCGCGCAATTCAAACTCTGGACCAGCCAGGACGCGCCCACCGAGTTGATGTCAAAAGCAGCCGGAGAGGGGTTGGAAAGGCAGGGGTCAGGGGATAGGGGTTAGTTTAAAGACATCTGTGTTCACTAACCCCTATCCCCCGACCCCTGACCCCTGGTGTTTTATGATTGAGCGTTATAGCAGGCAGATTCTCTTTGAAGGGATTGGCGAGGCGGGGCAGCGGCGTCTGCTGTCGTCGCGTGTTTTAATTGTCGGTTGCGGGGCGTTGGGGACGGCGCAGGCTGAGTCATTGGCCCGCGCGGGCGTCCGTCATTTGCGACTCGTGGATAGAGATTTTGTCGAGGAATCAAACCTGCAAAGACAGACCATGTTCACGGAACAGGATGCGCGCGAGCGTCTTCCGAAGGCCGTCGCCTGCGCCAGTCATCTCTCCTTGATTAATTCCGAGGCGAAGACGGAAGCCCTCGTCCTTGATGTCAACCACACGAACATCGAGCGACTGATAGTGGATTGCGATGTGGTACTCGACGGGACGGATAATTTCGCCACGCGCTATCTCATCAATGATGCCTGCGTCAAGCACAACGTGAATTGGATTTACGGCGCGGCGGTCGGCTCTTACGGTGTGACGATGACGATTCGCCCGCAGCGCACTCCATGCCTGCGCTGCATCTTCGAGGAAGCGCCTCCTGCGGCCAGCGCTCCGACGTGCGACACGGCTGGCGTCATCATGCCTATCATCAACATGGTCGCCGCCGTACAGGTCTCCGAAGCCATGAAACTGTTGACGGGAAAGACGGAGAGCCTGCACAACACCTTGATGCAGTTCGACGTGTGGCGTAACGAGTACAGGCGCATCGCGCTCAAGTCGCCGCTACCGGATTGCCGTTCGTGCGCGCTGCGCGACTTTTTCACGCTCGAAGCGGAGGCAGGGGACTTCGCCGCCGTGCTCTGCGGGAGAAACGCCGTGCAGATTTCGCCGCCAGCCGGAACGCGCGTTGACTTCGCCGCGCTCGCCGCCAGATTGAGCTTTGCGTTTGAAGTCAAATTCAATGAACATCTCTTGCGTTTTCGCGCGGGGGATTACGATCTGACCGTCTTTCAAGACGCGCGTTCCATCATACGCGGCACGGACGATGTGACGACCGCGCGCTCGCTCTACGCGAAATACATCGGCAGTTAGAGGATGCCTAACAAGCAGATGGAGCAATATCTATCCCCACAGGGGAGACATACGATAGCCGGGGCAAGCACTTCATGCTTGCCCCCGGTTACTGGTCCAGAATAGACGCCGACCCTGCAAGGGTCGCACATTCAAGGTTGAGATGCGACCCTTTCAGGGTCGGGATGTGGTGACGGCAGAATACCGTGGGCGATGCCCCGGCTATCACATGATGCCCTTTCAGGGCATAGTTGGCTTTCCCTACACTCCTGCCTTCATCGCTCGAAAGGAAGCCTGCAATGAGAAAAATGTTGGCCCTCGCGGCAATCGCCATGTTGACCTTCAGCCCGTGCTGGCAGCCATCTGCGCGTGTCTCTGCTCAGACCACGACCGCTCAAGCGCCGGATAAGTACGCGGAGAAGTTGCGCGTCTTTGAAGAGTTCGCACAGAGGGAGATGGAGCGGGATAAGATTCCCGGCCTCACCATCGGCTTCATGAAGGATGATTATTCCTGGACCAGAGGTTTCGGATTCGCGGACCTGGAAAATAAAGTTCCGGCGAAGGCCGAATCCGCTTACCGGCTCGCCTCCGTCACCAAGATGATGACGGGCACGGCCATCGTCCAACTCGCAGAGCACGGCAAACTCAATCTGGACGGAGAGATTCAGACCTACGTCCCTTATTACCCGAAACAGAAATGGCCCGTCACCGTCCGTCAATTACTGGTCCATTTGGGCGGCGGGCAGGTCGGCTCGGGTCTCAGCAAGGAACCGCTCACGACGCGCGAGGTGGTAGCCAGAATCGCCAAGTATCCGATTGAGTTTGAGCCTGGGACCAAATTCGATTACCAGACGAGCGGCTATAACCTGCTCGGCGCGGCGATAGAGGAAGTCTCCGGCAAGCCCTTCGGTGACTACCTGCGCGAAAATCTCTTCGTGCCGCTCGGCATGAACGACACGCGCCTTGATTCCGTGCGCGAGTTGATTCCGAACCGCGTGCGCGGCTACGAACTCGTCAACGGGCAGGTCAGGAATGCCGAGTTCATAGACACCAGTTCGCGTTTTGGCGGCGGCGGCCTGACCGGGACCGTGCCGGATTTGCTGCGCTGGGGCAGGGGCGTCCTGGCCGGGAAAGTTTTATCGAAAGCCTCTCTGGATGAAATGTTCGCTCCCGTCAAGACCAAGAGCGGGCGCTACAATGGCATCGGAGACGGAGACTGGTATTACGCCCTTGGGTGGCTGGTGCTGCCCGTCAACGGGCACTGGGTGGTCAACAATTCCGGCAGCCAGAAGGGAACCGCGACGGAGATGTTCCACTTCCCGTCGCAAAATCTGACGATAGCCTTCGCCGCTAACCTTGAGTTTGCCAACACTCGAAAATACATCAAGCATCTCTACGAACTATTGACGGACGAAGCCTGGGACATCAACGTTTATGCCGCCGATAAATTGGATCAGCCCATCTATCAAGGGATGAGCAGCGCCTTCAACTACGGCGCGATGAATTTCGATGAATACAACCGGCCCACCACGACCGACGCGCAGGAACTGGCGAACGCCTTCGCCTTCTTTAATCGCAACGTCAATCGTGAAGCTCTCCGCGCCGATTATGAAAAGACGGCGCAGCAGATCAACGACGGCAGGCATCCCGTCGCGGGCATCCCTTTCATCAAGATGGGTTCTTACATGGCTTTGAGGCTCAGGGAAAAGTACGGTCCTGAGCGCTTCAAGGCATATCACATGGCGGGCGCGATTCCTTTCTTCGCGGATTACATAGCGATGTATAAGGCCGACCCGAAGTATGCGAAGCCGCTCCGCTTTAACGAGTCGTTTGAGAAGCTGGTCCAGAAATGGAACGCGGATTGGTCCAGGACCTGGAATGATTACACGCGTCATCTCATCATCACTCCGAACTCGGACCTGGATGCCATCGGCGCGCGGCTCAAAAAGGATTTCGCGGGGGCCGAAGTCTACCCGGATTACACGAGCGACATCCAGCCGATTCAGAACGGGGCCGTCGCATGGAAGGCCGGTAAGCTGGGGATAGACCTTTATCCGCGTTCCGACGAACTCAACTTCAACTGGGGCTTCTTTCTCCTCGTCGCCGGTGACACGGAGCAGGGCCGCGCCGTCATCAGGGAGGCCGGGAGCGAGGCGCCGCCTCCGCTCTTCTACTTCCGCCGCGCGGCGCAGACCAACCCGAACGGCGTCGTCGCCGCGAAGACGTTTACCAGCATCACACGCAACTGGATTAACAGGCCGGAGATGTTATCGAAAGGCATAGAGATGTTGCGAGCCGCAGCGGACCTGCACCCGTCCGACGCTTCGGTTTATGAACTGCTCGGTGATTTTCTTGTGCGAAAGGGAGAGAAGGAACAGGCCATAGAGTCTTACAAAAAGGCCCTCGAATTGGACCCGAAACTGTCCAAGGGCGTAAGCACGGAGACGTTCATCGCCAACAAAATGCAATCGCTCTCATCGCCAGCGAACAGCGCTCCTCGATAGCGTATGGTTGTTGAGAGAGTTATTCGGGTTGAGTATCAGGTGAGACGGAATTCACCACCGCAGACACAGAGCGCATAGAGTTAGCACAGAGAGTTGAAATATTTTCCCTGTGCTTACTCTGTGTCCTCTGTGTCTGCGGTGGTGAATACATCTCGCATCGGCGCTCAAGACAAATTGAACCCCGAACGGAAATAGCCACGTTTCCGCTGCGACTGCTTTCGGGTTATGATTGTTGATGTGGTCTCCACGAATTTTTTTTGCGTGTGCGATGGGCTGGTCATTGACCCTCGCAAACCTTAACGATAAAGCGGCAAATTTCATTTGATGATTAACCGAACTGTTTCCCTTTGCGCGACCAGTGCGCTTCTTCTCTCACTCATCCTTTTAACTTTCGTGGCTCAAGCGAGCGCGGCTGAACCCATCATCTGGGAGACGAGCGCACGCTCTGAACTTTTGAAGGGTGAAGCGCGCGGCGTGTCTATCACGGATACTGGCTTGCTGATGCTCGCGCCGCGCTTCACGCAGCTTTTCAATACCGAGCAAGCTTATATCTGGTCCAGCGCCGCTGACAGCGCGGGCAACGTTTATCTCGGCACGGGCCACGACGGGCGCATCTATCGCGTCGCGCCGGACGGTAAAGGCGCATTGCTCTACGATGCGGCGGAACTGGATGTGACGGCGCTGGCGGTGGGGCGTGACGGCGCGCTCTACGCGGGCACTTCGCCGGATGGCAAGGTCTATCGCATCGGCGCGGATGGTCGCGCGGAGACTTATTTCGACCCGCCGGACAAGTATATCTGGTCGCTCGCGGCGATGCCGGACGGAGCGTTGGCCGTCGGGACGGGCGACAACGGAAAGCTCTATCGCGTGCGCGCGGCAGGGGCCAAACCCGAAGCCTCTCTGCTCATTGATACGAACGAGACGCACGTCATTTCGCTGGCGACGGACGCGCAGGGAAATTTAATCGCGGGCACGGACCCCGGCGGGCTGGTCCTGCGTATCTCGCCGGAGGGGAAGGCGTTCACGCTCTTCGATGCTCCGCTCAGAGAGATACACTCGCTGGCTTCCGCGCCGGACGGTTCTATCTATGCGTTGGCGTTGAGCGACGCGGCTTCATCCGCGCGCACTGTCGGCGCATCGTCTTCAGCAGGTTCAAGCACGACGACGGAATCCGGCGCGGGCGGCACGACAACCGTGACCATCACCTCGATTGAAGATGGCGTTGGTCAAGCCTCACAGTCCGGCGGGCGCAGCCGTAATGATCTCTCGACGGCGCGTAGCGCTGTCTTTCGTGTCTTGCCGGACGGGGGCACGGATGTCCTCTGGAGTTCCGCCACGGTGACGGGCTTCGCCGTGACGCCCGCGCCGCAAGGCGGGAGCGTCCTCATAGGCACTGCGGACAAGGGACGCATTTATTCTGTGACGGACGACGGGCGTGACAAGTTGTTGCTGCAATCAACGGAAGGACAAATCTCATCATTCCTGACGCGCGGGCGCGAGGTCTTCGCGGCTTCCAGCAACGGCGGAAAGTTATTTCGCTTCAACACGGAGCCAGTCGGTGACGGGACATACGAATCGCCCGTCCGCGATGCCAAACTCGTCGCCACCTGGGGACGTATCTGGTGGCGTGGTCGTGGCGCTGTCGAACTGCAAACGCGCACCGGCAATAACGAGCGGCCAGATGCCACCTGGAGCGATTGGAGCGCTCCGTATCGTAATCCGGCGGGGTCGCAGGTGAGCAGCCCGCGCGCGCGCTTTATCCAATGGCGTGCGACCCTGCGCGCGCCTGCGCCACCCGCCAACGAAGCCCTGCCAGATGCTCAGATGGAGGATGTGAGCATCGCTTACCTGCCGCGCAACGTGGCGCCGGAAGTGCTCTCCATCACTGGCTTGCCGACGGGCGTCGGCCTGCAACAGGTGGTACAGGTCCAGGCGGACCCGAACGTGGAATCCTCCGGGCTCGACCCTTCGCTCTTCGGCGCGATTGCGCAGGTCCCGCCGCGTCGTCTCTACCAGCGCGGCGCGCGTTCTCTACAGTGGCAGGCGGAAGACCGCAACGGCGATACGCTCGAATACTCGATTTACTATCGCTCACTCAACGAGTCCTCGTTTCGTTTGCTGAAGGACCACTTGCGCGAGAACTACTTTACGGTGGACGGCGCGACCCTGGCGGATGGTCGTTACGTCTTTAAAGTCATAGCCTCGGATGCGCCCGCGAATCCTGCCGGGCAGGCGTTGACGGGCGAGCGCACCAGCGAGCCGCTCGACGTAGACAATTCGCCGCCCGCCGTGAAGGTCGCGGGCGAACCACAGGTGACGGGTGATCACGCGCGCGTCGTCTTCGACACTGAAGATGTGACGGGGATGATTAAGCACGCGGACATGAGCGTGGACGGCGCGGAGTGGCGTGCGATGTACCCGGATGACGGCATCGCGGACAGCCCGCATGAACGCTATACTGTCGAAGCCACGCTCACCGGCGCGGGCGAGCACACCATCTCTCTGCGCGCTTTCGATACCAACGGAAATGTCGGCACGGCAAGGGTTTCCGTGCGCCGTTGAGGGCAGCCGAAAGACTCTCTCAAGCATCATAAAATGGCACGCGCGAGTGACGCGTTTGCCTCACCTCTGCACCATACGGTGCGTGTTACCTGCGAAAGCGTGCGAGCGAGGTTGGTGATTGATAAGTTAAAGAGTATAAAAGTGGAGCAGAGTTTGAGCGGCCTCTTCTGGCACCCATCTTGCTCTAGTTTAAGGTCGGCGCGTCTCTTCTCCCTCCCATGCGCGCTCATGTGAAAACGACATGAGGAGGAGGATGAAAGTCATTATGAAGAACTTAAAGCGAACATGGTTGGCCGTGACGATGTCCTGCATCGTGACTGCCTGTGTGTTCGCGCAGGACCAGCGGAACGGGCAGAAGCCGCCCCCGCCGCCTAAAAAGGAACACCCTCTGGTCGTCGTGCCCGATAAGAAACCGCCGCAGAACGATGGCGGCAAAAAGGGCGACGATAAGCGGGGAAAACCTTAGGGCTGCTGGACCAGCTATTCAGCAGCTTCAACGATAATTAAAAGCTGAGAGAAACCCGCACGGATCGCATGGTCCAGGCGGGTTCTTTTTTTCCTGTCAAGAACGGATGGCGATGATGAAGTGCATACAAAGCAAATCTTTGGTCCAATTATTAGTGACCCTCGCGGCCAGCGGTATCTTCCTTTTCGGTGGCCTCAACCGGACGGCTCACGCGCAGGATTTGCATCGTGACCCAAGGCTCATCGCGCGCGCGGAGCAGATTACGGGAGACCGCTTTCCCGTCTCTATGGAGACGCCGCGCGGCGTTCACGTTTACGCGATTGCGAGTCCGCGCTTAGAAGTCCTGCGCGCCATTGATAGCGGCCTGACGGAACTCTTCAATATCTCGCGCCGCCACGGGTTTCGCGCGCGGCTCAACTATTCCGATTACACAGTCTTCATCGCGCGCCCGGACCGGACTAAAGATGCTGCGGGCGCATACTCGCCGGACATCGCCGTGGGAGCCTCGCAGTACGCGGGGAGCATTTACGATCAGGGCGGCTATGTCTACGCGGCGGGAATGGTCCTCGCCTACAACCCCTGCGCCTTCATCATCGCCGAACACCAACGCGACCTCCAGCGCGTCTCCAACGTCGTCCGCTACGAAGGCGAGCACCTCGTCCTCTATTACAACGACCGCGCACTCTACGAACGGACCAGAGATCACAGTCGCGGCGGCGGTCATCCGATTCTCCAATAATGGACCAGAATCTTTAGTGTTGACAGAGTCCCGAACTCAAGCGTATAAACCCGCCTTGGAGTCTTACCAAATTCCCGAACCTGTATCTCACTGAACGGGTTCTTCCGTCAGTTGTCAAAAGCGCCGCCGCGCTCCTTCAATCAACCATCACTATCCAACGGCGGAACGCGCTGAAGAGAGGGTGTTTATGAGCAATATATTCGAGCTTTATCGTTGGATTTGGAAACGCTTGCCGCGCAAATTCTCCATCACGCTGCTTGTCTTATCCTTACTCCACATTCTCGCCTTATTTCCGGTGATGGTCATAGGGGTCTCTTTAGGGTTCGGATGGATTCTCAATACTTGGCTGCCGCGTCACAATTTCAAGTCGCCGGTTCTTGATTTTATGCTGGTAGTATTTACGCCGCCCTTCTTCAGCGTGGCGATTCTCCTCTGCGCCTTGCTGGGTTTCCTGATCTGTTACTGGGTCAGCGTCTACTTTTACAGAATAACGCGCAAACATAATTTAGGTCATCTCAAGATTCATCCCCCTGTGCTGCCAGCCTTCGTCACAGAGGTCGAGAGAAGGGACGACAATCCTCTCAAACGGTTCGAGTCAATCGGGATTATCCTCGCTGGCGGTGGGGCCAAGGGAGCCTATCAGGCCGGAGCCATGAAGGCCATTTACCAATTTCTGGACAAGCATGAAGCACATCACAAAGTGCGTATGATAGCCGGGACCTCTATCGGTTCATGGAACTCTATGTTCTGGTTGGCAGACTTGATTAAAGGTCCAGCCGAAGATCAACCCGGTCTGCTTGAGCAGTGGTGGAACAGCGTGGATGCTCAGAGCGTCATTCAGCCCGCTTACTACCTGCCGACGCGCCGCAACTTCTTTCTCTCGAACGAACCGTGGCAAGAATCCTTCAACGAATTTTTCATCAAGAACGAAGATGCGCGTGAGCGATTACTTCATCATCTGCGTCATCCAGATTGCCTTGACTCGCTGCACTTCTATTTTACGCGCGCCAATGTCGCCCGCGCGATTCTCGAATTTACGACCAACGCTCATGGTCTCACGGACCTCAGGGCCAATCTGCCGGGCGGACGCCGGACGCGCCCGGCGGCTCAGCGCGAGAGATATAAGGTCGCCAGAAGAATCGAAGATATACGCGAGGCTGTCTTCTCCTCTATGGACTTACCGCCGCTCTTTCAGTACACGCCCATCGGCGATGCTTACTACGAAGATGGCGGCGTGATAGATAATCTGCCGATTCGTTTCGGCACGGAGTTTGAAGGCTGCGACCTGCTCTTCGTGCTCCCGCTCAACGCCAATTTCGATGAAGACGTGAACATGCAGTCCGTCACCCGCCGGATGTTTCGCGTGCTCAACGTCAGGCAGGGAGTCTTGGAACGCCATTCCTTCAAGCTCATCTATCTTTACAACGAGTTGGCGAGCCTCCGCGACTCCGCGAAGAAAGATCGCAAACGCGCGCAGAAATATGAGGACGCCCTGCGGCGACTCCAGGACCATCTAGACGGCCTGGACCCGCAGCCGGATGCCCGTATCGCTTCGCTCAAGGAGATGATCGGTGGAGTGCTGCCCGCTAACTCCCACATGATGAAAAACGAGCGCGAACCGAGAGAGCGACCTTCTCAACATGCAGGTCTCAGGGCGCAGCGGCGCGAGCATAAAATGGTCCAGATATTCACCATTTGCCCGGCCCCCAAACTACTCATCAACACGGCTGAATTCTGGAAAACCACAGAGGCCGGACACGCCTTTCGCTTGATGTACGATGCGACTATGGGCGAACTCGAAAGCTTCGATTTCGAGAACGCCGACCCAAGCTGGATACAAATGGCCCAGGTCAGCCCTCAAGGCTCCATCTCATACTTCAGCGATTTTTAGATAACGGATGAACATCCTCGCTGCATGCTATTGGGGAGTGACGAAACAAGCATCGGTACGTTATAAATCTCTTCATGCTTGAATGTCCCTATTGCCAAGCCATCGAACGACAGATTAAAGCTGGTCGCAACCGCGCTGGCTCTCAGCGTTATCAATGCCGGGAGTGTAATA
>DASYML010000035.1:0-71992 GCA_036009045.1 Pyrinomonadaceae bacterium | reverse complement strand
GCCGGAGCGTATGCCCTGGCTGGCGAAGAAGGCTCCGGCGCGCGTCGCCAGTTCGCGCAGGTCCGCGTAGGTGTATTGCTCTTTGCGCCCGTCGCGTTCGATGCGCATGGCGACGCGCGTCGCGTGTCGCTTGGTCGAAGTCTCGAAGAGTTCGAGCAGGTCTCTATAAGTGTAGATGCGCTTGGGCCGCGCGCGCATCTCTTCTTCGAGAGTCGGCAAGACCCACTTCTTGAGACCCGGAAGGTGAACGTTAATCCAGTAGTCGTACCAGTCAATCCGCTCCGGCGACCAGTTGAGCAAGCCCTGCTCGTCCTTGCGTATGCGCGCGAAGAGCGAGCGCACGTTGTCCGTGCGAAAGACGTAAGCGTTCTTAATGGTGAACGGCTCGAACATCTCGAACGCATCCACCGTCTCGCGCGTCACCTCTTCAAGACGATCAACGTTCTCCTTGGCACTGTCAATAATGTCTGTCAGGCGGCCTCCCCCCCAGCGCGGGCGTGCCCGGTCCAATAATGAAGAGACCTTCTTCGCTGCCGCGTGGACCATCGGCGTGGAGGTCTTGTCATAGCGCGAGGCCGTCACCGTGTGCGCTTCCATGCGCGCGGCGATCTCGTTGATGAGACGAAAGCCCGTCTCCTTCTCCTGAAATTGTCTGCGTTTGAAGAGACCGACAAGGCCCGTGATGCGCTGCATGTCGTTCGGGTTGGTGTCACCCGTCGCCGCCTGGTGGACCAGCCTGGGTTCTTCGACGCAGGCTTCGGCAGCCACCGCGAGCATCACCGCCGCGACCTGATCCACAGGAGTGATGTCCAGTATGAGCTTGTTGTTCGCGGGAATCTGCGTCTGTCCCTTGAGCGTGAGAAAGATGATGGGCGCGGTCGTGGTAAAGCCCTCGTTCCATCCGGGGAAGGGATAGATTTGCGCGGACTCGACGATGCTGGGGCGGATAATGCTGCGGACGATGTCGGTCTGCGCGGCGACGAGTTGTTCACCGAGGCTCTTGGTATAAGTGTAAATATTGGGCCAGCCCCAGAAGGCCGCGCGCTCTATGCCGAGGTCCGTGAGACGCGTGCGCGTCCACACTTTGCGCTCGCGCGCGACGGCCAGACCCATCGCGTCGAGGTCGTCCGAATCTCTACCCTCTTCATCGAGACGTTGCCGTGCGCTCTCGCGAAACTGCGCGGCCATCATCGCATCCCTCGCCTCTTCGCGGACGCGTTCCGCGAGTTTGGCGCAATCCCTGATCTCCTGCTCGACATCAAAGACCACGCCTTCCAACTCTTCGTGTCGCGGAAAATAGCCTATGACCGGGTCGCTCTCCCAGACCGGGCCGGAACGATTGCCAGCCACAAAGCAGGTCGAGATATGCACAAGCGCGGGACGCTTCATGCGGCGCGCGAGGGCTATCACGTTCTGTGTGCCCACGACGTTGGTCCGCAGGGCGCTTTCCAGTGTCGGGTTGAAGGTCACGTTCCCGGCGGAGTTGATGATGATGTCCAGATCGTCTGCTATCTTCTGCGCCTCTTCATCGGAATGGCCCAGGTTAGCGTCGCCTATATCGCCGCCGATGACCACGACCTTATCGCGTATGAATCCATCGAAGGCATCGCCGTAGCGTTCGCGCAAAGGGTCGAAAGGCGGCGAGGTGATGACGTTATTCCAGAAACGCGTGAGCGATTCTTCATGCGAACGCGCGCGCACAGTGACGTAGACCCGCCCGATATTCGGAAAGCGATGCAGCAGCATGCTCAACGTGACCTTGCCGACAAAGCCCGTCGCCCCTATGAGCAGGATTTTCCGCCCGTTATAAATTTCCGTCGGAGAAAGTTTCATCACCATCTATTCCATATCCGCGATGCCGATCATCGGTTGGTGGAGCATCGTAATCTCGGCGGAGCGGCCCATGTAGCTGCGGGCCTGGGCAATCGCTTCGGTCAGATTGTCCGCGCGGTCCCAGCCGAGCATCGCGGGAACGTGCGCGTTCTCGGCTCCGGCGGCGATGACTTTGCCGACGTGCTGGCGACCGTTCTCGCCCCAGTACCACATGAAAAACGGGTGCGCGCCGTGATAGGCGTGGCCGCGCCGGTACATCTCTATATAGCTGGGATTATTGGCAAACTCGCGCTCGTATTTATCGCGCAGGACGAAGGCATCTCGCGTCTCCGGCAGGAGACGGTTGAAAAATTCTATGTAGCTCGGATGAAAATTATGGTCAAACTCGTCGTAACAGGGATGATGAAGGATAAGCACGCCGCCCTTTTTGAGCAGGGGTTTGTTGCGATAGAAGTTGAAATGATAGCCGAGGGCCATCACCTGCACGAGCAGAGGATTCAGGATAGAGTAAACGTTATAAGGCGAAATGTCCGGGATGCCAGTGATTAAAATATCGCACTGACCACGGACGGGAATCGCGTACTGGTCGAAACATTTCTCGACGATTTTTTGATGAACGGGTTCGGTCTTACCCGCGTGACAGGCGATCATCTCGTACTGCGCGGGGACCGCGTGCAAGGCTTTACGACGAGCGGCGCGCGGCAGTTTGCTCATCGTCAAACGCATCGCCTCAAACTTCATCCGGTCGAACGCGGAAAATTCGTCCTCGTTCTTCAAGAGAAAGTCCATGTTGCCTTTGTACATGCGATTGTTGATGGCCGTCTCGATGTGGAAGACGTTCATGTGCTGGTCCACTAATTTGCCGAGGCGGTGGACCTTGTGATTAAGCTCCGAGCGCGCGGGGTCCATGTAACTGTCGGAGTCGCGGATGGTCTGCGGTTCGTGATGCGCGCGTAAAGATTCGTAATCGCAGAGACCGACGGCGACGGACTTATGCCCGCCGTCCATCGGGACGAGATTAATGTTGACGTAGATGAGAAGATTGCTCTCGGCGGCGCGGCGGTTGATGCGGAGCGGCTCTTTGTGTTTCGTCTCGCCAATCTGGATAAGGCCATCGGCCCACTCCGCATCATGATTGTAATAACGGTCCGGGTAGTAGTCTTCAAAGATTTTCGAGCCAACCATCCGCTTCATTTCCCATTCGGTCATCTTGCGGTGGAGCGAATTGGCGATGATGATGTGAACGTCGTCCACGCCGTGACCGGCGAGCATGTCGAGCAGGATTTCGAGGACCGTCTGGCGAATGTCGGGCGTCGCCATCGGCGGCAGCGGGAGGCTGATGTCGTCCACCGCAATCGTCACCTGCATGCCGGGATAAAGCTGCGCGAAGAGCGGGTCCGCGTCGTGCGGGTGATTGAGGGCGTAGCGAATCGCGGCCTCGCGGTTGGGCAAGCCCTTGATGGGTGGATTCGGATAGATGACACGCGTCCCGATGGGCAAATCTTCGAGAATAAAATCCTCGCCCGATGGGAGAATGCGCGGCGCGCTGTCGCTGTCAATGTAGACAACGGATTCGTGTGTTTTTCGTCGCAGTTGCAAGCTCATAAATAAGTGATGAGTGACGAGTGACGAGTGACAGGTAAGACAAGATTTTAACTTGTCACTCGTCACTCGTCACTCGTCACTTTAAATTTAGTATCGGCCAATCATGATGCAGGGCCGTCTGGCGCAGGCGCATGTCGGGGTTGACGGCTGCCGGGTGGCCCACGACGGAGAGCATGGGGAGATCGCTCATGCTGTCGCTGTAGGCGAAAGAGTCGCTGAGGCTGATGGCCTCGCGCTCCGCGAATGTTCTGATCCAGGATGCTTTAGTGGCGGCGGCGAGGACGGGTGGCAGGAGCCTGCCGGTCGCGTAACCGTTGACGAATTCGAGCCGGTTCGCCACGTAATCCTGAATCCCCAAATGTTCCATCAAAGGCTTCACGGAAATCTCCAGCGCGCCGGTCACGACGACTTGCCGCAGTCCCAGGCTCCTCGACTTTTCTATCAACTCGTAAGCGCCGGGAAAGACCGCTGGCTTGAGCACGCCTTCAAAAAGTTCGTCCGCGAAAAAGCGCAGGCGGTCTTCCGATTCGCCCTTGTATCTCTTGAAGAAGAGATCGTTGAAGACCTTGCGGCTATACTGGTCCGTGACGGCAAAGAGCGGGATGCTCAAGAGCGTCGAAGCGCTTTTCTTGAACGTGCGAAACAGTCCCTGCTGGTTCTTCGCGTAGAACCCTAAAGTATGCACGAGATTTGTGCTGACTAGAGTTCCCTCTAAGTCGTAAAATGCAGCGGCTGCCAAACTGTCCTCCAAAGCATCCGATGGCTTCTAAAAGTTCAGACGAGGCTCGCGCCGGAGATTTGGTCCCGCAACGCTTTGTGTATTAAGTCAGGAAAATATACATTATTCCGCCCCCGATGGGTAGCGGCCTTCGCCCGGTGGCGAGTTATCCGCAAGCAAGTTCCACGAGTTTACAAACAGACGGAGAAAACATGAGAGCTCAAGGCAGATTGTGCAAATCCCTTCTTTTCTTCCTTCTCATCGCCCTCGTCTGGGCCGTCACGGCCTGCCGCGCGGAGCGTTTACAGGCGGAGGCGACGGCGACGGACCAGCAGTCCGCGCTCAATTACATCGCGCAGGCGGACAAGCTTTACGCGGGGCGCGAAGACTTGGCCCAGGCCCGTCAGGCCATAGCTCTTCTGAAGCAGGCGCGCAGCGCGGACCTCGGAAATTATGAAGCAGCCTGGAAGCTCTCCAAGTTTAATTATTACCTCGGCGATTTTACCAGTGGCGGGGACGAGCGCGAGCGGTCTTTTCATGACGGGATTGAAGCGGGCAAGGCTGCGGTCAAGCTCCAGCCTGAGAAACCCGAAGGCCATTTCTGGCTCGGCGCGAACTACGGCGGCAAGGCACAGGTGAGCACGCTCTCAGGTTTCTCCGCCGTCAAGGATATGCGACAGGAGATGGAAACGGTGCTGCGTCTAGATGAAGGCTTCGAGTCAGGCAGCGCCTATATGGCACTGGGTCAACTCTATCTGGAAGCGCCTGGGATGTTGGGCGGCGATTCGCACAAGGCCGTGGAGATTCTGGAAAAGGGACTGCGCTATGGCGTGAATAGCTCGCCGTACCGCCTGCAACTGGCGAAGGCTTATCTCGCCGTCAAACGCAAGGATGATGCCCGCAAACAACTCAACGCGCTCCTCGACATCAAGCCAGACCCCTTATATCTCCCGGAGTTCAAAAAGGCCACAGAAGAGGCGCGCAAACTGCTCGATAAAAATTGACGAGAAGTTGTCTGAGCCAGAGCGTGTAGCAGTTGAGTGCGACTCACTTCTTTGCGCCTTGGCGTGAGATTCTTTCTCTCTCATTAATGGACCGATTATCTCACGGATGCTTTTTAGGCTTTTCCAGTTGGACGCCCTCGATGTCCGTGCTGTAACGCTTATAGTTGCTGAACTCGAACATCACATCCCAGTTCAGGCCGTTGAAGAGGGTGCTGTTGCCGCCCGCGTTCATGCGTATGAGGCTGGGAACCCAGACGCCCGTCGGCAGGCGCACCTGCTGGTAAATGACCGCCGCGCCGGACGGTTTGGAATCCTGCGCTTCGTGCGCCGTTTTCGTCGCCGTCACAGCCTTCGTCGCCGTCACAGCCTTCGTCTCCGGCGGGGTCGTCGCCAGAGGCCAGCCTTCGAGCCGCATCACTACTCTGTCCTCCGCGTCAATCCAGACCGTGCCGTTGAGTTTTGCCATGAAGGTCATGTCAACCGGGAATTTGGCATCGGCGCGCGAGCGAAAGCTCAGGACGATGGCCTCGCGCTTGCCGACCATCTCGCGGCGTGGATTCGAGAATTCGCAAGAGCGCAGGAATTCGGAGAGGTCTATCAGGACGTTGAAATATTTGCCGTTGGAGTTGACGGAGACTCCCGCCACCAGATACTTGCCCGGATTGTTTGTCGCTTCCGTGGCCGCAACCGTGGCGGCAGTCCCGGCGGTCGTCGCTGCAATCGTCGCTATCGCATCATTATGCTTCTGCGCATCGCGCTCGGCCCGCTCCAATTCCTCTCCGGCGAGCCTGCGCCCTTCGGCCACTGCCCTGGGTGAGAGCGCGTTGCCGTTTTCGCTTAATTGAATCAGGACATGCTGGCCGGGAATCGGATAAGCCTCGAAGGATTGGACCAACTCGCGCGTCACTTTGTTGTGGTCATTGAGCACGCGTTTGACCTTCACCAGTGTGTAGGTGTATTCGCTCAAACTTTTATGCATGAGCGCGCCGTGCAGGTCGCACTCGCGCACCAGCCCTGAGATGTCTGGTAACTGTTTATCGGTTCGCGTCCCAACGTCCTTCGCGGCAGCGGCAGCAGAGGCAGCGTCGGCGTTGGTGAATCCCTGCGCCCGCAGTGTTTGACAATCGAGCGTCAGGAAAAGACAACCGGCGATAAGTAGGAAAACCGTCAGGGCCAAAGACCGGGACATATGCTGGCTCCTTAAAAAATAGTTGTATCAAGAAAACCGCATGAGGTAGGACCGCTTCGAGCGCGACATTCTAGCACTATTTCACGGCGAGGTTAAAGGTTTTCTGAACCGTCTTCGTGAGAGGCGCAAACGCTGTTCAAGATGCACGCGGGATTGAGAGACGCCAGACCCTACACCCTGAGCGCCGTTTGGAGGTAGTGAAAGGGCACATGCTCTGCGTCGCGGCCAGCGCCGTGGAGCGCGTCAAGCATGCGTTGCGCGCCGACATAATTGAGCGAGTGGATGACGATCATCGCGTCACGCTGGCGGTCTGGATGGGCCGCGAGCCACGCGGCGACCCCGTAACCCGTGCGCTCGTCGTCATGCTCGTCCGAAAAATAATGCTCTTCGGCCAGGTCATGGTCCAGCAGAATGACCGTGTAATCCCGCGTCGAAAGCCAAGCCACCGCCTGCCCGACATCACACGTCACATCCATCTCACGCCCCGCAAACTTCTCCCCAAACCACGCGCAACGCGTCTCGTCATCCTCGACAATCAAAATTCGCTCGGACATGGAATAAAGCAGGAGCCAGGAGCCAGTAGAGAAACTGGCTGACTCTTTTTTACTGGCTCCTGACTCCTGACTCCTGTTTCTGCTTCTTCAATTCTTCCAGCGTGCGCTTGAGTTCTTCGAGTCTCTGGCCCGCTTCGCCGTACTTGCCGTCTTTGGTCAGGCGTTGGTATTCGTCAAATTGCTGTGATGCGCGATTGATTAACTGCTCTGTGGTTTGCGGCGCGGGGGAAGCGTTTGGCGCGGGCTGCGCGGGGCCGCCCGGTTGTTGTGGCTGCGGCTGTTGCGGCTGGGCTTTGGATTGTTCCGTCTTGTCTGGGGCGGCAGTTGGACCGGACTGGCCCAGTAAACTTGAGAGGGCTTCGCCGAAGTTCAGGCCGTAGCCGAGTCGTTCCTGCGTGGCGAGGACGACGAGGCGTAGTTCGGGCATCGGGCTGCGCTCGGCCTGTAGATAGATAGGCTCTACGTAAAGCAGGGAACGCCCGATGGGGATGACGAGGAGGTTGCCGCGACGGACGTGCGAGCCTTGTTGATTCCAGAGCGTGAACTGGCTTGAGAGTTGTGCGTTCTGGTCTATGCGCGCCTCTATTTGCAAGGGACCATCAATCAATCTTGATTTCGGGAAGTTGTAAACCAGCAGGGAGCCGTAAGCATCGCCGTCGCTTCGTCCGGCCATCCAGCCGATCATGTTATTACGGCTGGCGGGCGTGAAGGGCAGAATCTGCACGAACTCGTTGGCTATCGCTTCGCCGGGCAGTTGCATCAAGACGAAGTAAGGTTCGAGCGGCTCAGTCTTGTGTTCCTGGTCCTTGCCGAGACTAATCTGGCTCGCCACGCTCCAGACATCCTCGCGCTGGAAAAAGACCTTCGTGTTCTGCGTGTGATAGAGACTGTAAACATCGCCCTGCGTCTTGATGAGAGTCTCAGGATAGCGTATGTGTGCGCGCAGGTCCGTGGGCATCTGGCTCGCGTCCTTGAAGAGCGCGGGGAAGGTCGCGCGATAGGTGCTGATAATCGGGTCCGCCCCGTCGAAGACGTAAAAGGCCACGTCGCCGTTGTAGGCATCAACGGTGATTTTGACGCTATTGCGGATGTAGTTGACGGTATTATCAGCGGCCCTGTAGTGGCGCGCATACGGATAAGAGGCGGATTCCGTGAAGGCGTCTATCATCCAGTAGAGCCGCCCGTCATCGGAGACGACGAGGTAGGGGTCGTTGTCGTAGTTGAAGAAGGGCGCGAGACTCTGGACCCGGTCCATGATGTTGCGGTGGATGAGGACGCGGCTTTCAGAGGTGATGCGGTCGGAGAAGGTTAGGTTTTTAAAGTCGTCGAGCGCCCATCCGAGGGTGAAGCGGCGCAGGCTATTGCCGATGGGGATGCCGCCCGTCCCTTCGTAAGTCGTGTAGTTGTTGGCTTCGCCCTGCGGGTAGTTGAACTCTTTCTCCATCGTCTTGACGTAGACTTCCGTGTCCGTCTTCTGCCCGAAATAGATTTCCGGTCTCGTCACTTTAATCTCAGGCGCGCCCGATTTAATCGGCATGTCCGAGAGCACGAAGAGCGGCATGCCTTCGGCGTCAAAGCCGTTCGAGGAGTTCATCGTCACGCCGTAGCCGTGCGTATAAATGAGCCTTTCGTTAATCCAGTTGCGCGACGGTTCGGGGAGCTTGTTGACATCAATCTCGCGCGCCGCGAGCATCATCTGCCGCTTCTGCCCGCCGACCGTATAGCGGTCAACATCCACGTCCGGGAAATCATAGTACGTGCGTATTTCCTGAATCTGGCGCAGTGTGTCCTGAAGGGCACGCCAGTCCCAGAGCCGTATGTTGTCGAGCGTCGAGCGATTGCTGTTGAGATCGAACCCCTGCGAGGAGATGTCGGCCTCGAAATCGCGCATCTCGATCTGGTCCAGCTTGAAAGCGCGCCTGGTCCAATTAATGTTGTGTTCGATGTATGGAGTCTCGCGTCCGAGTTCGTTCGGCTTGACGATAAAGCTCGTCACGTAGCCGGGGACGAGCACGACGGCGACCACATAGACGACGATGGGCAGCGCCACGCCGACCAACAACAATCGCAGCCGTCTCTCCGTGAAAGCGTTGAAGAGGGCGATGACGGCGGCGATGATGAGCGCGATGGAGACAATGGTGAGTCCGGGCAGAACGTAGTTGGCTTCAGTGTAATTGACGCCCGTGAATATCTGGTGGTCCTCCCACAGGTAAGGAAAGCGCGAGAGATAGAAACGCCACGCGAGCATCAGTAAATAACCCGCGAGCGCGCAGGAGATGACGGCGTAACGAGTCTTTATTTGCGCCGCGTCGGTGAAGGCGGCTTTTTTAGTCGTCGGTGAGAGCGTGCCCAGCACGTACAAGACAGCGCCCGCCAGAATGATGAAAGCGAGCACGGTCAGCCACCAACTCAACAGTTGATGGACCGGGAGCGAGAAGAGATAAAAGCCGACGGGCTTATTAAAGATAGGGTCCAGGTCTGCGGTCGGCATCTGGTGCAGGTAGAGCGCGAAGCGTCGCCAGCTTTCCATCATGCCGAGACCGAACATCAACCCGAGCACGCCTGAGACGACCCACGCCAGAGGCCGCAGGATGCGCGCGGGCGAGACGTTGAACTGCTGATTGTTGAACGTCACGACGCGGCGTTCGAGCGCGTAAGAAACGAGCGCGCGTTCGAGCAGCCAGAAGGCCCCGCGCAGGATGAGAAACGTCAGGAGAGCGAAGCCGATAAAAAGAATCAGCTTGAGACGGAACATGTACCAGTAGACGGACGCGTAGCCCAGCGAGTCGAACCACAACGCGGAAAGATAGATCGAGAGCGAGCGAAAGAGCGCAAAGACTACAAGGACCGCAGCCCCCAGCACCCATCGCCAGGGATGGCGATTGCGTTGCATAGGACCAATATCAATCACTACATCGTCGGAATCGGGGGGAACATGTTTGCTCATACCGCCAAGCATACGCCTATTCGACGTAAGAATCGAACTGTCACTCTGCTTGTGCCGGACTGACGCTAACTCGCGTTAATTATTAATTCGCCTTCTGTGGCGGCTTGATGCCCGCTGGCGAGGGTTTGTGCGCGTCCGGGCGATTGGCGGAAGCGCCGCCGCTGCCGACCGTCTGGCTACTGGGGGCCGCGCTCGCCGGAGCCGGAGCGTTGCTGCCCGTGTTTGTGTTCGTAGTTGCATGAGGACTGGTGGAGGTGGCGGGTCTCTCCGATGAAGAGCAGCCCGACAGGCAGGCGGCAAGGCCGAGAAGCAGGACCAGTAATGTGAAACTCTTTCTCATTCAGCATCTCCTTTTGTCTCTCAACAAAATATGAGTGATAATACAACACGTTCGAGCGTCCATGTGGAATTATCTGCCGAAGCGAGACCATCCTACCCCTTTGGCATGCAAGACAAGCCTTTAGTGATTCACTCTTCGCATTTTGTCTATAAGGAGATTGACCCTTGAAGATGATTAGAGCCTTACGCAAGCTCTTGCCAGCGCTTGCTCTCGTTTCCCTTTGCGTGAACGCCGCGCTGCCGAATGATTTTGCGCGCGACAGGCTGACTGACAAGCCTTCTGAGAGGAAGAGTCCCGCCGCCATACGCGTCACGCCGCCCGCCCCCGTCTTTGATGATGCGGCGCGTCTGGCAGAGTTGGCCCAGCGCCGCGCGCGTGTCGCGGAGCGCATCGGACAGAAGGGCTTGCTCGTGCTCTTCAGCACGGAGCCGCGCGTCTACGCCAACGATGTCAATTATCAATATCGTCAGGAGAACAATCTTTATTATCTGACCAATCTCAAACAGAAGGGCGCGACGCTCGTTCTGATGCCCGGCAACCCGCAGTTGAAGGAGATACTCTTCATGCCGAGGCGCAACCCGGCTGCCGAAACCTGGACCGGGCACATGTATTCGCCTGAGGAAGCGCGGGCCGCTTCCGGCATCAACGAAATCTGGGATGCCAGAGAGTTTGAGCCTTTCATGCAAGCCCTGCGCAATCGTCAGCCTTATCGCCCCAGGCCTGAAGCGCTCCTCTCATCCGCGACGCCCGGCGTTTCTGCCGTTGTCGCTCAACCCGTCACGCCGCCCGTACCGCAAGCCGCGCAGACGCAAGCGGCTGCCGAAGCGGCACGCCCCGCGAGACCCGTGACGGGAAATTCCGCGCCGAACATGACCACTGCTAATGCGACCGCCACCGCCTCAACCAACGCGACCGTGACGGGCGGCATGGCTGGCAGCGCCGCGACGCCGCCTCCGCCGACGGGCTACGAGACGCTCTTCACAGCGGCGAATAATGGCGAGGCGGAACTCTACCTGCTCATCCCGCGCGAGAGCGAGAGCGCGAACGCGGAGTACAGGCAGGAACAGAACATCGCCGCGCAGTGGGCCAGGTCCGCGACCGGCTTTAACGTCCGCACAGTCTGGCTCATCTTCGCACAGATGCGCCAGCGCAAGTCGCCTATGGAATTGCAACTCTTGCAGCACGCTATAGACATCAGCATCGAAGCGCACGAACGCGCGCAGGCCGTCGCCAAACAGGCCCAGCACGAATATGAAGTTGACGCCGAGATAGCTTATACCTTCAAGCGGCGCAACGCGGATAACTGGGGCTACCCGGACATCGTCGGCTGTGGGCCTAATGCGACCACGCTGCACTACATAGAATCACAGGGCAGCGTCAAGCAGGACCAGTTAATTTTGATAGATGCCGGTGCGGAATACGATCACTACTCGGCGGACGTGACACGCACTTTTCCCGTGAGCGGAAAATTCACTCCCGAACAGGCCGCCGTTTATCAGATCGTCTACGACGCGCAGGAGGCAGCCGCGCGCACCATCAAACCCGGCGCATCCACGCTCGCGGATGTCCACAAGGCCGCGACCGAAGTCGTCAAAGATGGACTGCTCAAACTCGGGCTGATTACAGACCGCGACTCGAATCAATATCGCATCTGGTTTATGCATGGCACATCGCACTGGCTCGGCATGAACGTGCATGATGTCGGCCTCGGCGCAGCCAAACTCGAATCAGGGATGGTCTTCACCAACGAACCCGGCATCTACATACGCGAGGATGCCCTCGACAATCTGCCGAAGACGCCGGAGAACGAGAAATTCATCGCCGCCATCCGTCCCGCCTTCCTGAAATACAAAGGCATCGGCGTGCGTATAGAGGACGATATGCTCGTCACAGAAGACGGCTACAAGTGGATGACGGAGGCGCTCCCACGCACCATCAAGGACATCGAAAACTTCATGGTACGCGCCCGCCAGGAGATGCACACCAGCCAGCTTGAGCGAGATTCCTTTGATGCTTATGCTTCGATAAGAAAACCCTGGCGCGCTATGGGGGTATCTTTTAAGCCCTGAAAGGGCCGGATACGAGGTTGTCTTTTTAAGCCCTGAAAGGGCGGGATATGAGAGCCGGGGGCAAGCGTCAGCGTCGCCCCCGGTTACTGGCCCACAATAAATCCGACCCTGAAAGGGTCGCACATTCAATGTTGAGTGTGCGACCCTTTCAGGGTCGAATTGTGTTGATGGACGAGCGACCGTGGGCGCTGCCCACGGCTATCACCTGTATCCCCGTAGGGGATATGTTCACCATTGCCTTAGAGCAGATTGCAGTTGAACGTATGGAAAGTGAGATTCACCACCGCAGACACAGAGCGCACAGAGTCAGCACAGAGAGTTGAATGCTTAACTCTGTGCAAACTCTGTGCGCTCTGTGTCTCTGTGGTAAATGACTGTTTAGCCAAACTCGTTACTCATAGCTCAGCGCGTCAACCGCATCCTGACGTGCTGCGCGCAGCGCCGGGTAGAGCGCGCCGAGCGTGCCGCCGAGCAAGCCTATGGCAAGGGCGATGAGAACCCAGCGCGGTTCTATCTCTACGTTGAGGCTGGTCGCGCGCATGACCGCGAAGCGCGTCGCTAAGGTCAGCAGGACGCCGACGATGACGCCGAGCACGCTGACCATGATGGCTTCCTGCTCAATCACCCAGGCGATCATCGTCTTAGACATGCCGAGCGATTTGAGAATGCCTATCTGTCTCGTGCGCTCCGTGACCGTCGTGTACATCGCCAGCAGAATGACGAGCGTGCTGATGGTGGCGGCAATCGCGACGACGACGTTGATGAAGATGTTGAGCGCGGGCACGCCCGACGCGTAAAGCTCCGGCAGGTCTCTGGTGAAGAGAATCTGATCGTCTGGGAAACGCTGGCGGATACGCTCGGCCACTTCCTCAGGCTTCGCGGGGTTGACGCAGGAGACGAGGACGGTGGTGCAGAATCCCTCGCTGCCCTGTTGGTCCTGCGCCGTGGCGAGCGGAATCTTGACGCGCCCGCCGCCCGGCGGCTCAAAGACGCCGACGATGCGGAACGGTCGTTCGTAGAGCGTGACGGTCTGGCCTATCAACGCGTGATGGTCCTGTTGCCAGACGGAATCAACGATGGCCTCGTCGCCGCCTTCCAGCTTGCGTCCCTCCTTGATGGTCAGCCCCGCGACCAACGCGTATTCGTCAAAGGGAATCCCGTCAATCAGTCGCTGTCCAAGGCCGCTGTCGGTCTTATCCGTCATTTGCGCGATAGGGACGACGGCGCGCACGCCTTCTATACCAGCCAGTTCCTTCGCGTGCGCGACGGGCAGGTTGAAGGGCTGCGAGCCGTTGAGGCCGAGCGTGCCTCCCGGTCGAATCATCAACTCCGCGCCGATGTTGGATTCACGACGCCCGCGTTCGCGCAGGACGCCGTGCGCCAGTCCGACCGTAAAGACGATGAGCAGGACTCCGATGGCGATGCCGAGCACGCTCACAAACGTGCGCGCGGGTCTGTGCGTGATGTTTGAGAAAACCAGACTGTCCATAAGTTTGCTCAGGCGTGGGCTGCGGTCTACGAGGCGGCGCGTCGCGCCCGGCACGGTGCGCCAGGCCAGTATCGCGAGACCGATTCCGGTCCAGAAAACGATTCCGGCTTTGCGTACCAGCGCCAGCAGGAGACCCGTCGCGGCGGTGAATCCGAGCGTCTCCAGAATGCTCATCGTGCCTCTCTCATAGACGCCGATGGTTCCGGGCACGAATCCGAAAACGAAATTGATGACCTTGGTCAGCGATTCGATGATGTACGCGGCCTCCACCTGCGGTTTGAAACCGAGCATCCGCAAAGTGATGTAGACCTCCACGACGCTCGACGCGTGCGAGAGCAGGTCGAAGCCGATCATGGTAAAGAACGCGCCGGGCCTGTGCTTGTAAAAATCGTAGACGTTCGACTCGATGTGATAAATCTTGTTGCGCCATTGAAGCAGCTTGCGGCGTTTGAAACCGAGCCGCGCCAGCTTGCCCATCAACCACGTCACCACCGTCACGCGACGATTCGCCGCGTAGGCCGCCGCCAGAATGCCCGCCAGCGCTGACACAGCTATCAGGATCAGGACGAAGCGCGCCACCGGCGGCAAATCGTAAGCGAGCAGCATGACGCACGCGCCGCTCAGGATGAAAAAGACGACCGAGAGATTGTAGAGCAGGTTGTCTATCACCAGCGCGGGCACGCCGTGCGTCAAAGGCATCCGCTTGCGTAGGAGCGCGACCTTCGTCGCTTCTCCCAATAGTGGTCCGGTAAAGGTGATGAAACTGATGGCCTCGCCGCCGAGCCGCGCCGAGAAAGCCTGCATGAAGTTGAAGCGCCTGTGCTCATCCGGGACCGCCGCGCGCATCGCCACCGTCCGCAGCATGTGCCGTGAACCGCTGATGGCGAGCAGGATGAAGAGACCGAAGCCGATGCGGCCCAGAGCATCGAAGATGGGTTGGAGTCCGACTTGGCGTATGAGATAAACGAAGAGGCCCGCGCCGAGCAGGAATGCTATCACCTGAAGCCATAGCATCAGCCCTCGCATGTGTCCTTTGCCGGAAGACCTGGACGCCGGTTCACCGGCCAGCGCAGGCTGCCCGCCGTCCGTCCCCGCACGCTCTTTTATCAACTCCTCGTCGGTCGTCATCAAACTGACTCAATGTCCTCTGGCAATCGGCGTCACCGTTGGGTTGCCGCGAGTTGGCCCACCCAGAGCCTCTTCGATGATGCGTCCGGGAAACGGGCGAAAGCCTCTCTCCCACAGCACAGGGACCGGCACGCGCCCGTCGCGTCGCAACTTGCCCATGAGCGCCAGCACGGTCGGCACAAAACTCAAACTGTCATAAGGCTCTTCAACCACCCCGCCGCGCGGAATGCCCGTGTCCGCGCCTCCCGCCAGCATCAACGTCGAGTGCGTCGAGATGCGGAACAGCGAGCCATGATTGCCACCCGGATTAAAGCCGCGCACATCGAAATTCCAGTGGTCGTTCGCCATCACGAGCAAGTCCGCTTCGACAAGCGTGCGCTGGCGATTGCGGAAACGGCGCAACAGCCGCTCGTCAGAAGAGCGGCCGGGCGCGTCTACGAGCAGAGGCTCGACCGCGTGGTGTATCAACTGCTCATGGAGGCCGATCAAGCCGTTAGAGTATGCTGTTTTATGCAACGCGCGCAACCAGTCCAGGTCCGTGTGCCAGTCGCTCAACCAGTCCGTGCGCGACGCGCCTTCGGGCACGCGCAGTTTTTGGTCCTCCAAAATCTTGAGCGGCAATCCCTCATGCAAAGGCGCGCTCTCAAAACGTATCTTCCCGGACGCGTCCTGCGTCAGAGCCTTGATGGGCAGGTAACGCAGGCTCAGCCCGCCGCCCTGTTCCTCGCGCGAGAGGATTAAAGCCTGCTGCGACGCTCCGGCGTAAAGCCACAAGGGGTCGCCGCTCCCGCGCGTCCCGGCTTCGAGCGCAGGCGCGATTGATGCTGAGGGGATACGCGTGGCGACGAAGTCCACAGGATGCTTGTCCAACCCTTGCTGCACGTTATTACGCAGGGCCACGTCGCGCAGCAGCGAGAAATAATCAACGCGCGCGAAGCTCTCGTGTGTGTTGAGCATCCCGTCCGCGTTGAGGACCAACCCGCCGGGCGCGATGCCCACTACGTAGTTCTGCAATTTGTAGATGTTGTTATGGTCGCCCATCGCGCCCTTTGCGATGACATCCTCTATTTTCAGATGCGGCGGATCGAAACTGTCCGGCCTCTGCGCGAGCAGGTTGCCGAGCGTGCGCGCATAAGCGGCGTACTGTCGCTCGTCCTCAAGCCATGAATCGAGTCGCGCCGCGTGGCGCATGGCCTCCTTATCCAGGCCCCTGTCCGTCTCTTCTTTGGTCCACTTCTTCGGCTGTGCGAGAACCAGCGTGCGCTGTTTTTCGATGAGACGATGAAGCGCGCCGAGTTCATCATTAAGTTGGGCCAACTCTTCATTCCAGTTCGCGCGGTTGCGGTCCAGCGTCTCGAAGAACGCGCCGGTCAAAGCCTTGCGCGTGGGCGCTGGCACATCCTTGTGCTGAAGTTGTTGGAGCAGGATGTGCAACACGTTGAGGTCGCTATCGCGCAGGTGAATGGACGAGCGCTCGTTGCCGTCGAAATCCAGCAGCGCCGTCGGATAGTCCGTGCTCTGCCCCTTGAGATAGAAGGACTCTTTGGTGGTCGTCGTGATGAGAGGCACGAGCGGGTAGATGCTCTTGATGGCATAGTCCATCATCAAACGGCGCTTGGTGATGACGTGATGGCCTCCGCCCTGCGCGGAGCCGAGCAGCTTGACCAGATTGTAGCCCTGGCTGTAAATCTGCTCGTCCGAATTAAAGCCGTGGTCCGAGAGCATGATGAGCACCGTCTGGTCCGCCAGCGACGATTGTTGAATCCCCGTCCAGACGCGCCCGATGAGTGCATCTATATCCTGCAACGCCGCGAGCTTCGTCTCGCGGTCGCGGTTATGGTGCGCCGCGTGGTCGAACCCCGTAACGTACAGGTCCAGATAATGTATGCGCGGATTGTCCAGCTTCTCTCTCAACTCGCGCTCGGTCTGTGTGAAGACGATATTGCGCGTCTCTAAGCCGATGGTCCATTCGTCTAAGAGTTCGCGCGGGTCGCGCAGGAAACCGTTCTGCGCGCTACGCTGTAAGGTGGTCCAACGTAGGCCGCGCTGGTAAAGCTGAAAGCTGGCATAACGCTCGTCGTTGGCGAAGGCGTCCATCAACAGCGGCAGTCCTAACTCGTCCAGCACTTCAGGTCCGGGCATATCTATACGCTTGCGCGCGGCGTTCTCGACGTAGAAGGGAAGAAAGTTGAGATAGTCGTAAGAGTGCAAAGTGAAACGGTCAAACTCCACGTTGCCCTTAATCTGTAGGTGCTGGCCCGTGTCCAGCAGCGACCAGGAAGGCCCGGAAAGGCTCATCCCGCGCACGTAAAAATTGGCGACGCGCGTGCCCTTTTGATAAAAGACCTCTTCAATCCAGGGCAGCAGGCTCTTGCCCGTGCGCGGGTTGCGCTCGCGCACGAAGCGGTCAACCGTGTCGTGCGGCAGGCCGTCAACTTTAATCAGGACGACGCGTTGCGCTGATTGCGCGAACGATGTCGCCTGCCAGAGCAGCAAGATAGCCAGGACCAGTAAAGGCGAGGCGAAGAAAGGGTAAGCGAGTAAGCGCAAGCGCGCGAAGACGCCGGACGTTGAAGAGCCGGTGTGATGCAGTCTCTTACCTTCCGTGCATTTGACTTCGCTCATTGCTCACCGGAAGCGCTGTTGGCTTTGCTCTCCGACGGTGCGGGACGCCGCGACTCATTCATGGCCTTGAGATATTCGACGGTCATATGACGCCAGCGTGCTTCAACCTTTTGATCTTGAGCGATACGCAGCAACTCATTTTTCGCCGTCTCGTTGTTGATGCGATAGAGACATTTGAGGCATAGCTCGCGCGCCTCCGTGTCGGACGTGCGCGCGAAGATGAGCGCCGCAGCCTTCGCAGCCTTGCCTTCGTCCACGGTCCCGTGCTCCGCGATAAAGTTCAAACTGCGCTTCACCTCGTCCATGTTCCAGACTACTTCGACCTGCGGGCTGGACTTAGCTACCTCGCGCAAAAAGCGTCCGTGATAGGCCAGACGACGCTGCGTCTCAAGGCGTTCCGCGAGTTCATCCGTGGCCCGCTCGCGGTGCGTGTAGAGACCGAAGCTGAGAACGTTTCCGAGACGCAACATGGCTTGCTCCGCGCGACCATGCTTGAGCGGGACCATCTCCGCGCGGCGATCTCTATCAAGTCGCGCGGGCAAACCGTCCGGCTTCTTGGCGTACTCCATGAGCGCCGCGTACTGCTCGCGCGCAAGCTGCGCCTCCGTCTCAAGACTGTTTTCCAGAGGGTTGAGCGAGACGCGTTCGAGCCGCTCGCTGACCTCGTCGCGCAACTGCGGGTCCAGCGAGGCATCGAGCGATAACAGCAACTTCAACTGCGAGTAGGCGCGCAGCCGAGACGGTTGGTTAAGGTCCATCCCGCGCCTGCCCGTGACGAACTCATAGACGGTGCGGCTCACGAAAAAGGGCAGGTCTCCGAAACGCGAAAACCCAAGCATCGTGCGCGTCACATCCTGAAAGACGCGGCGCGACATCTCTCGCTCTTTCGGGTTGAGACGACTGCGAAAGTCCACGAGCAGAATCGGTATCTTCGGGTGGTCCAATCCGTAGAGCGCGAGCGGAATCATCTCTACAGGGCGCGCGCCGGGGGTGTCTGATGAGACTTGATGATGCTCCGCGTCGAAGTATCTGGTCTCCGTATAGCCGGTCCAATTAAGCAGCCGTCGGTCCTGCCAGGGACTCTCTACATTCAGAAAGCGTTTATTGAAGGGTCGCTCATGATTGTTCAAAAGGTCCGATTTAGTGGCCCACACGATGGCGTGAGTGGCGCTGCCGTCCGGCATTTCGAGCGGGTCGAAAAAGAGCGACTCGGCTTCCGCGCGCTGACGCAGGAGTTCCCAGTTATGGCCGCGCGTGTCGTGTAGCTCACTCGTGCCCTTCTGATAAACGTGTTCGAGGTTAATCTCGTCAACGATGCCGCCGAAGATTTTGTCCGTCAGCATCAAACGCGCCTGCATGTCGCGCATCTCGGCATCTGTGAGGGCGGGCGCGGCTCCGGTGGTTGATTGATAGAGCGAGAGGACGGCCAGCGCGCGCAGGATGTGCGCCTTGCGATACTCGCCGAGGTTGCGACGGAAATTGCGCGACGAAAACTTGACGGGCAGGCCGTAGGAATCAAGGAAGACGTTTTGCAGGGTGGACCAGAAAATCTTCTGCCACACTTCATGCTCCGTCTCGGAGAGGTCGAGAATCGGCGGCGGTGCGCCCTTCCCGGCATGTCCTTTATTGCCGACGCGGTTGTAGAGAAAGGGAATCGCGGCGGCCAGACGCTGTTTAGAAGAAGGCTTCGTGTAAGTCAGCATCCACATGTAGCGCAGGCGATCATTCTCAGGGTCGCGGTCGTTCAGCGTATCGCGCAGGACACTGACAAGCGGCACGGACGCGCTCTCGTCGTCAAGCCCGTCCAAGCCCTTAAGCTCTCCGAAGATGGTGAGCAGTTCCGCGCCGCCCGCGACCTCCGTCTTCTCCAGATGGAAGAGGGATTCGCTCGTCGCCGCCCCTTCTTTCGCGGGCGCGGCTGGCGCTGTTTCGTTGGTCTGCGCGGAGCAATTGAGAATTGAGTGTGCGGGCGAGAGCGTCAGGAAGAGTGAGAAGAATATGCCGCCAACTCGCCGCGCAAGTTGCACTGAGGAGAATTTCTTCATCCTGTCATCCTTTGTCCCCTTGATAAATTTATCTTCCCTCGAAAACGCTCCAGGAGGAGCGAATCAACTGCGCTTCCCGCACAAATTATCCGGCGCAGCGGGTCAGGATGAGAAGCGGTCTCTTAAATCAGCGGCGCATGCTGCTCGTCAATATTCGCGCGCATCGCAGGATCAGGGGACTGGACGAGACCGCTTCAATCAAAGTTCAACTACTCGAAGACGAGGTAAACCAATGGCAAATCATATACCGCGCTGGTCCAAGAGGCTAAATAATCCCCCTTGCGATGCAGGAAGACTCGCCAGGCGTTGCCGCCGCCTGCATATCATTTGACGATTTCGGAGATGGCCGCGCGCGATTTCTCATCCAGCATGTAGATGCTGACGGCTGGAACATCGCCGAGCGCAACCCTCGCCGCCGGAGCGCTCGTCCCCTGTAATTTATTCACCAGCGCTTCGTTGCTGAAGTACCTGCGCCCGCGCGCGACGATGACGAAATCGCCTGCTGTGAACTGTCGCATCTCCTCTCGCTCGGAGAGCGAGAGCGAGACCAGATCGCCTCTCCCCGCGAGTTGGGCGTAATACGTGACGAGCGCGGGCGTTTCGCTGGCGACGCGTGCGCCGGGCCGCGCTCGTCGCGCGATTTCAACGACCGCGTCACGCACGCTCGCGTCATAAAATTCGTCGTGCGGGAAAAGAGTTCCCGCGCTTGTCTCAACACCGCCGAACGCGTTCATGTACAGACGATAATGCGGCGAGACGTTTGCCGAAGCGATGGCGGGGAAGAGCAGGAACAACGTCGGCACACAGGCACGCGCGTAAGCCCACATCTTTTCGTTATCGGAAAGACGCGCGATGAGTCGCAGGACCAGTTGCGAAATGTAATGAATGCCTATCGCCGCTGTGATAAGGACGACGGGCAGCGCCAGCGTGTAATAGCGCGTGAACTTGCCTCCCATCACGCTGAAAGGGAAGAACCAGTAGAACAACCAGAAGAGGATGAAGTAGCGACCGTCGCCCAGACGCTTGCGAAAGAGTAGCGGCAACCCAGTCAGAAAAGCCGCGAGAACCGGCAAAGGCAATTTCACGCCCGTGAAGACGAAGTAGAAATACCACGGCACACCCTTGAGCCACAGCGTCACCTGATTGTGAAAGAGCGTGCCCATGAACTCATAACTATCATGGCCTATGCGATGTTCGCCCGCGAAGAGTTTCATCTCGTACCATGTGCCCGGCAACAGGATGGCCGGATTGCACAGGATAAAGACCGCGCCCATGATGGCGAAAAAGATGGCCCAACGCTTCTTGCCGAGTCGCCAGCGCGTCTGCGGGATGGCCTGAAAAATATGATAGTAACTCGAACTGACGGCGATGAAGTAAGGCAGATATTTGGAAGCGACCATCGCGCCAAAGGCCGCCGCAGTGGCCCAGTAATACGGTCTCGGATTAAAGCGCCCGCGTTCCGCGACGCGTTGCCCGCGCAGCCAGAAAACATTCGCCAGCAGGAAGAAGAAGAGAAAGAAACTGTCTTCCTTCGCTATCCGGCTAAAGCTGATGCCGGTCGGGTCGAGCGCCCAGAGGGCAGCCGCGATGAGACCTACCTCCGTCCCGAACAGTTCGGAGGCGACGAGAAAAATGAGCAGCGAGGTGAAAGCGCCGAGGATGATGCCGGGCAGGCGCAGCGCCGTCTCCGTAGAGACACGCATGGATTGATGCTCGGCGGCGAAAGATGATTCGTTCCACTCTTCCACCATGACGATGCTCGCGGTCAGCAACGCCTTCATCAACATCGGATGCTCGCCGTTGGCGGCGGTCAATCCGTGCGCGCGATAATCTTCGACGGCGCGCAGCTTGTTGAGTTCATCCTCGCTGAGACCTTCTGCTCCGGGGTGAGCCGCGCGAAAACCGAAGCCCAACATGATAATCAGGGCCAGCGCCGCGACGACGAGCGTGCGGCTCTTTGAGCGTACCCTGCACGCGGCGATAAACTCCGGCGCGACGCTCGTGTTCATTGTTTCAACCGATACGGACAAGATTGATTAGTGCTCCCTCAATTCGGAATGAAAAATTTTCTTGCAAATAATGTGCCCGCGAGGCCATAGAACGCACCCTGGCGGGCAACAAAAACAGCAAGGTTATACTTATTCCAAGTCGCCTGTCAAAAGCTCGCTGGCTCTATCAATCCATGTTTTGGGAGAGTAAAAATTTGGGAGAGTAAAAAGAGGTCGCGGGGAGATTCATCCGGCCATTTATCGTTGAGTGTTGGCGGCGGCTGTCGCGCTGCGCGTGTTGGTTTGAGTCTGGTTCGTATTATCGCTCGCTTCACTTTCCGGCGGCTCAGGTGACTGCCAGTTGGCGTGCTGCAAGACGGGAATCGCAAAGCGCACGGGGACGGCGAAATTCGAGGCTGTGTTTTCTGTGAAGACGGCGAAGTTAATGCCTATCACTTTGCCCGACGGGCCGAAGAGCGGAGCGCCGGAGCCGCCCTCCGAAGTGCGCGCGTCGTAGACTATGCGGCGCGGGTCCAAATCCGTGATGTGTCCCTGCGTGGTCAGAGGTTGGATGTGCCTGTTATCCGAGAGGAAGCCGAGCAGCGATTCGAGCGAGCCTCCGTAACGCGCTTGAATCCCGCGCGCCTCCGCTTCGTCCAACAGCGCGAGCAGGCGGTCCGGCCCGGAAGGATAACCCATCATCACGACCGTCGTTCCGACCACAGCCGCGTCCTGATTTTTCTCTAGTGGCAGGACCGGAATCCCCTGCGGGATGTCCTTCACGTCGAGCGTGCAGACGGCCAGATCATCGCGCTGCGCCGCGCCCTGAAATTTGAGACCGATGGGTTGCGGGCGGTCCGGGAAGTAAGCGTTGAGACGACGCAGGCGCGGCTTGCCCGTGACCGTGCTGTTCAAACTCTGCGCGCGTTCGTCCGCGATCCAGGGCTGGGCGACGTGCCGGTTAGTCAGGACATACCCGCCGCCGACGTAAAAGCCCGTCCCGACAAATTCGAATTCGGCAATCGTGCCTTTGCCTTCGGGCGTCAAAGGAACCGACTCGTTCCCGCTTTGCAGCGCCGTTCCTCCCTCGCTGGTCTGCGCTTCTGGATAACGCAGAGGACGATTCGTGCCCTGTTCGACAAAAATGAAAGAGCCGGAGATGAGACACACGCCGCGCCCGAAATCACTCCGCAGCTTGACCGCCAGAGAGAGACTGTCGCGTATCTCTTTATTGGACCTGCCCAAATCCGAAAGCTGCGTGGAGAGTTGCTCGTTGGCTTTTTCGCCCTGCGTCTTCATCTGCTCAAGCTGCGCGCGTTGCGCGTCAATCAGGCGACGCCCCTCGCGAAGTTCTTTGACGAGCGACGCGCCTATGTAGAGCATCCCGACGACGAGCGCGAGGACGATCACCAGCGAGACGAGTTTGGTGGTCCAATTAATCTCTCGCACGAGTTCGCGCGTGAATTCGCGCAGGAAGACTTTGGCATCGTCGCGGCGCGGAGTCGCAGCCGCCTCCATCGCTGCCTGTTCGATGAAGGGAGCGACCTGCGTTTCATGTCTCGAACCGGGGACCAGCGCGGGCAGCGCGCGAAAAGGGAAGAAGGTCATCCACAGGTTGGTCGTGTTGATGCGGACTTCGTCCCCGTCGCGGATTTTTTTGTTGATTTCGAGCGGCCTGCCGTTGTGCGTGATGTCCAGGCCACGGTCGAATCCGGCGACGAAATAATGCCCGTTGGTGCGCGCCAGTTCAATCACAGTGCCGAACTGACCGGGCGGCAAGGGCAGATCGGACGAACGCAGATGCACGTCGCAGCCTTCGCTCGAACCAATGCGAATACGGTCTTGCGTCAGCACCTCAGTGTGCTTGTCGTCGCCAGAGACTATGTGAACAACCAGCCCGTTGGACATACAACGTACTCAAAACCCCGCCCCGGCTTGAGGCGCACATGAAATCAGGCAACCAAACGCAGAGACCGCTTTCAACTCAACAACGGTCCGACGATGGTCGCCTCTACAGGCCATCTTACAATAATAGTTATGATGCGAGCAAAGCAGTTGGCAAAGCTCTCGCAGAGGAGGTAGCAGTTATAATTGGTCTTGAGTAAATTGGACATTATTATTCACCACCACAGACACAGAGCGCAGAGAGGACGCACAGAGAGTTGATTCAATAACTCTGTGCGTCCTCTGTGTTCTCTGTGTCTGCGGTGGTGGTGAATGCCTCTTTCATATTCTCTCAAGGCTAACTGCACCATTACTAGAGCCAGAGCGCGTTTTTCCCTCAAACATGCTTCGTGTTAGCATGTCCTGTTGCCCGCGTGTCTGTGAAACGGGCCGTCATTAACTATGGAAGAATACTCAAACATCAAAGACAACGAGAAGGTCTGCGTGCTGGCCCCTGTGGCCTACGCGCCGATACGTCATCATGTGTTCGTCTGCAACGGGAAATCCTGTTCGGCGGTCGGGAGCGCCGAAGTCAAGGAAGCCTTCACGCGCGAACTCTTAGCGCGCAAGATACTTTTCGGCAACGAGAAGAAGGGCAAGAATCCGCAAGGCAGCATCATCCTGACGGACTGTAGCTCGGTCGGCTTCTGCGCCGTCGGGGCCGCCGTCCTCGTCTACCCCGACGGCGTCTGGTACGCGCAAGTTCGCGCAGCAGATGTCCCCGAAATCATCGAAGAACATCTCCTCAACGGGCGCGTCGTCGAACGACTGGCCCTGCTCAGAGTGCCCGTCGAAGAAAAATAAAAAAAGGCGTTGGCTAGCGTTCCGGCGCTAACGAGCGTGGACCAGGAATACGTCCCACGCCCAGCGTCCGACTTGCGCGCCGTGTATGTCCCTCACCTTCGCCCGATAACGGAACTGGTTGCCGTACTGATCTGTGCGTCTGGACATCTTGTCATCAAGGTCCAGGGCAGCCACACCAAGTTCGAGCAGCGTATGTAACTCTTCCGGCTCCGAAATGCCGTTATGATTCGTATCCTGCCAGAGACGCAAACTATAGAAAATCGCATCCTGACGGTTAATGACCCCGTCGCCGTTGCCGCCGCTCTGCGCCTTATCATACTCAGCGAGGGCTAAAAAACCATTGGGCGTAGTTGAGGGTGGTTGCGGTGTAAAGTTGCCGAACAACTCCTGTCCGTTATCAATCGTGCCGTTGCCGTTGCGGTCAAGCGCGAGCCAGGCATCATCCGAGCCAGCCAGCGTCCAGGCCCAGCCGTCCGCCATGCCATCGCTGTCGAGATCGAACTGCACGCCGCCCGCGCCGTCCGTCAGGTCAAAGCCATTACCCGCGACATCAATGAGGATTGGGCTGCCGTTACAGACATACCTGCACGTTGCCTCATCCATGTAGCAATTACCTTCCTCTGGACAGCCCCCTATTCTCGTGCAGCGACATACTCTTGGTGTCGGCGTCGGTGTCGGAGTTGGTGCAGAGTATTGCCCCGTCGTTTTGACCTGTGCGCTATCGCAAGACGTAGGCCCGTAGGTTCCATTTAAACTGTTATAGCCGTTGTTTCCCGCAACCATCGCTGAACTGCCATCCGCGCAGCCGGAGCACTCTCCCAATCCAAAGCCATGTCCTGTCTCGTGGGCTACCGTTTGGGCCAGGGCGCAGGGGTCTGTGGTTTGCGTATTAACCCAGATTTCCTGACTGACAGCGTTGGTCCCATTATTAACCACGGCATTGTCGCCTCCGAGACCGGGGTCTCGCGGAGAATTTTGGTTCCAAACTTGAGAATTGTAAGTGCCAGCCGGTGGAGTCATGGATGGAGGAGTTGAATTATACGTGAAGGTAAAATTCACGCCGGATGCATTTCCATTAGCCCCACCCGCGTTTTGCCAGTTCTGATAACTTTGCACGATGGCGCTCCTTTGAGCCGTACTGAACGTCGGATCAATATTGACATTGACGTGTGCGCCCTGCGGCCATGCGCTCTTCTTGTTGGTGACTGCCGGATTAGCGCATGGATTTGAAGCTGACGGAGGACAATTGGCAGGGGGTACGTTCTGAGCTATGACATGAAACGCTACGGGCGCAAAAATCAAGACTAACAAAGAGAGTCCGAGCAGGATAATAAATCTCTTTGATGATGTTTGAAGGGATGATTCTTTCATTGGCCCTAGTTCCTCCTTTCAGAAGAACTTTGCAGAGCCTGTTGGATAGCGTCTTGCACCGTCTTCAGAAAAGCTGACTCGTCAGCGCCGTTATATTCGTCAAAGGGCAGCCGCTCACCTCCCTCGACGCCTGCGCCATCTAATGGGGCAACACGCCCGCCGCGTAGCTCATACCCTGTGATGATGGAGAAATCCTGTCCCTGGTCAGTACGCTTCAAAAAAAATAGATACTGCCGACCCACACGCGGCGAACCCTGGCTGCTTGTTTTAAATTTATGGATATGCCCGGAAGGGAAGCGCACTGCGCCACCGGGACGATTGGCGGTAATTGTGCCGCCGGGATACAGAGGATTACTGGAATCGTTCTTGAGTGCTGTTCCGGTCAGAATCGTAAATTCAGAGTAAACACCCGTCTTATCATCTGATAGATATGCGTGTGCATCCGTGACTTCACCTATCAACACGACATCGCTCTGGGCTGCGGGGATTGCCGAGATTCCCCTCGACCAGTGGCCGCTCTGGATGCGTTCGTAGGCATACGTCGCATCCTCAATCGGACGCGAGCCTGAATTGTTATAGCGTTTATTCTTGCCTTTCCTCCGGGCGCGCTCCAACGGGTCGGCGGATTCTTGAGCCGCGCTATCAGCGACCGGCAATTGAACTTCATCAACCTGTTGTGGGGCCTGAGCAGGTGAGATGTTTTGATCTGCCCTGCGTAGCGACGCCATTGCTGTGACTACCACAATAGCAAACACTGCGCCTATCAGGAGCATTGATTTCCTATAGCTTTGCATCTGATGTGTTCCTCGTATTAGTAATTCAAAAGGGGGATGCGGCTTGCAATTAGTATCGCTTGATACAGGCAGAGGGAGCCGTGAGCGTCTTTAGTATGCGCCCCTTCATCTAGCTCGTCAAGAATGGGTAATACCAAATTGCAGTAGAAAGAGAGGTGTGAGATGAAGCAGTCAATACCGCCTGCTTAAGCCGTGCGGGTCCTCAACCTCGCACAGCACCCGCCCACTGCCGCAGGCGGTACTGACCTCTCTTTCTATTGCAACTCATAGCGGTTTGCCATTGCGTATGAGCTTTGCGCCTTGGCGCCACCAGCGAGAAACAATCTCACGCCAAGGCGCCAAGGCGCAAAGCAAAATAAGACTCTTCACGCTCATGGTCTCATCCAATCGCAAACGACTATAATATAAGTTTGTTAATCGGAGAGACTGGCGTGGCTTAAAGTGCCAGTGTAAAGTAAACAGGTCAAGGCCACAGGCAGGGGCAGCCAGCTTTGGATTAAAAGCTGTTTCAGCCGACCTTCCTTGTGCCTTTAACCTTTTGCCTTCCTTAAGCGGCGTCCGCTCTGGCTTTCGGTTTCCAGCGAAGGACGGGGCGGCGCGCGGCAGCGGCTTCGTCGAGGCGTCCGATGCGTGTGGTGTGCGGGGCGTTGAGGACCATTTCGGGGTCTTCGACGGCTTCGCGCGCGATGAAGCGCATGGCCTCGATAAATTGGTCCAATTCCTGTCGTCCGACGGATTCGGTCGGCTCAATCAACATCGCTCCCTGGACGATGAGCGGGAAATAGATCGTCATCGGATGAAAGCCGTAGTCTATCAGCCGCTTGGCGATGTCCAACGTGTGGACGCCCTTGCGCGATTGACGTTTGTCCGTGAAGACGACCTCGTGCATCGGCGAAGCCTCGAAGGGCTTTTCGTAATCGCCCGCCAACCCTTGCGCGATATAACGCGCGTTCAGGACCGCAGCCTCAGTCGCTTCGCGCAAACCTTCGTAACCGTGCGTCAGAATATAACTGAGCGCGCGCACCATCATTCCAAAATTTCCGTGAAAGGCTTTGACGCGCCCGATGGATTGCGGGCGATTAAAATCGAGCCGGAACTTTTCACCATCCAACGCCACTCGCGGGACGGGCAGGAACGGCTCAAGCTCTTTCGTGCAACAGCAAGGGCCGGAGCCTGGACCACCGCCGCCGTGCGGAGTGGAAAAGGTCTTGTGCAGGTTGAGATGAATCACGTCCACGCCCATATCGCCGGGACGCGCGACGCCGACGAGCGCGTTCATGTTCGCGCCGTCCATGTAAACCAGCCCGCCCGCGTCGTGTATGATACGGCAAATCTCGCTGATGTTTTTCTCGAAGAGTCCGAGCGTGTTCGGGTTGGTGAGCATCAATCCGGCGACATCGCCCGACGCGCAAAGCTCTCGCAGGTGGTCCAGGTCCGTCAAGCCTTCGGACGTTGACTTGATGGTTTTGACAGTGAAGCCGGAAAGATGCGCCGACGCCGGATTGGTCCCATGCGCGGAATCCGGGATGAGCATGACGCGGCGTTTGGCGGAAGCTCCCTCGCCGTCGCGCGCGTCTATGAAGGCGCGTATGAGCATGATGCCGGTCATCTCACCGTGCGCGCCCGCAGCCGGTTGCAGGGAGACTCCGGCCAGCCCCGTGATTTCGGAGAGATGCTGCTGTAGTTCGTAGATGAGTTGCAAGGCTCCCTGCGCGTCCTCTTCCGATGCGAGCGGGTGCAGGTTCGCCAGGCCATGTATGCGCGCGACCTTCTCGTTGAGGCGCGAGTTATATTTCATGGTGCAGGAGCCGAGCGGGTACAGCCCCAGGTCAATCGAATAATTCCAGGTCGAGATACGCGTGAAGTGGCGCACGACATCCACCTCGCTCACTTCCGGCATTCCTTCCAGGTCATCATCGCGCTGAAAATCTTTCGGGATAATGTCATCGAGCGGCGTCTCGTCCACGTCGAGCGGCGGCAGGCGATAACCGACGCGGCCCGGCTGCGAGCGCTCGAAAATCAGTTGCTCGTTGTGCGAAAGATGCTGTGTGACTTTGGTGATATTGGTCATCTCGATTAATTCATTGACTCATCGGCTCATTGATTCATTGGCCCATTAATAAATGAATCAATGAGCCGATGAGTCAATGAATCAATGCTTAAATGGTTAAATCCTTCAGTCCCTCAATGAGCGCGTCTATCTCTGCGCGCGAGTTTGTTTCCGTGACGCAGACGAGGAAATCGTTGGGGCGTTCCGCATAGTAACGCGAGAGCGCGAGGCCGCCCGTGATGCTCTTCTCTGCGGCGAGACGCGATAAGAGTTCCGCAGCCTGGACCGGCGCGCGGACGACAAATTCGTTGAAGCAAGGCGCGCTGAAGGGCGTTGAGAAGCCTTCGAGCTCGTTGATGCGGCGCGCGGTGTAGGCGGCCTTCTGCGCGCATTGTTGGGCCACCTCACGCATCCCGCGCGGTCCCATCGTCTCTAAATAAATCGTCGCCGCGAGCGCGATGAGTCCTTCGTTGGTGCAGATGTTGGAAGTGGCTTTCTCGCGGCGTATGTGCTGCTCGCGCGTGGCGAGCGTGAGGACGAAGCCGCGTCGCCCCTGTTTGTCAACGGCCTCTCCGACGAGACGGCCCGGCATCTGCCGCGCATACTTATCGCGCGTCGCAAAGAGGCCCAGATATGGACCACCATATGATAGAGGCACGCCGAAAGATTGCCCCTCCGCAACGACGATGTCCGCGCCGCATGAGCCGGGCGAGCGCAGGAGTCCGAGCGAGATTGATTCCGTCACGCAGACGATGAGCAACGCGCCGACGCTGTGCGCGCGTTCGGCCAGGGCGCGCACGTCCTCTATGCAACCGAAGAAGTTTGGCGACTGGATGACGAGCGCGGCGGTCTGCTCATCGAGCGCCGCGAGAGCTTCCGCGCTGGTCTGTCCCGTCTCGCCGTCAAAGTCCAGATGCTCCAACTCAACCCCGGCGTGCTGGACGTAGGTGTTGGCGACTTCCAGAAATTCAGGGTGGACCGCATTTGAGACGGCGACCTTGCTGCGGCGCGTGACGCGTTCGGCCATCAGCACGGCCTCCGCGAGCGCTGTCGAGCCGTCGTACATCGAAGCGTTGGCAACGTCCATCCCGGTCAGTTGGCAGACCAGCGTTTGAAATTCAAAGATGACTTGCAGCGTGCCCTGCGAGATTTCCGGCTGGTAAGGCGTGTAGGCCGTGAAGAATTCGGAACGCTGGATGAGATGGTCCACAATCGTCGGCGAATAATGGGCGTATGCGCCAGCGCCCAGAAAGTTGGGACGGCGCGCGGCGTGGTTGCGCGCGGCCATCGCTTCAAACGTGGCGAGCAATTCAATCTCGGAAACTGCCGCAGGCACTTTGAGATGATCGCCAAGCTGTAGTTTCGCCGGTATCGAGTCGAAGAGTTCTGCCGCCGAGTTGAGGCCCACCCTTTTGAGCATCTCGGCGCGTTCCTCTGGCGAGTTTGGGATGTAACGCAACTTCTATTCTGGCTCCGGTTTCGTAAAGTCTTCATATTCGGCGGCGGTCAGCATGCTGTCCACTTCGCCAGGCTTTTCCAGGCGCAGGCGAATCATCCACGCCTTGCCGTAAGGGTCCGTATTGACCAGAGGAGTGTTGTCCTCATCGTGCAGCAGTTCGTTGACTTCGACCACCTCGCCAGAGAGGGGCGTGTAAATCTCCGAAGTCGCTTTGACGGATTCGACGATGCCTATCACATCATCGGCAGAAAAGGTCTCACCGACCTTCGGCAGTTCGACATAGACCACATCGCCGAGCGAATCCTGCGCGTGGTCCGTGATGCCGATGGTGGCTATGTCACCCTCGACGCTCACCCATTCGTGGTCCTTACTGTAATGTAAATTCTCCGGGACGTTCGCCATTATGTTCTCCTCAGTTTTCAGTTTTGAGTTTCCAGCTTTCGGAAAAATCAACTCGCCTTTTTCTGAAAGCTGGAAACTCAAAACTGAAAACTATTTTGCTCTTTTATAAAAAGGCGTGGGCACAACTTTCGCGCCGACGGGGCGGCCACGCACTTCAATCTGTAATTCCTGGTCCACCTTCGCAAACTCGACGGGGACGTAGGCGAGGCCGATGTTCTTCTTGAGAAACGGCGCGGGGCTGCCGGAAGTGACGCGGCCCGCACGCTCTCCGTTAATCAAAATATCCTGGCCGTCGCGCGCGATGCCACGCTCCGTCACTTCAAAGCCGACCAGCTTGCGCTTGACGCCCTCTTCCTTCTGTTTCGCCAGCGCCTCGCGCCCCGTAAATTCGCCTTTATTCAGCTTGCAAATCCAGCCCAGGTTGGCTTCGAGCAGCGTGGTCGTGTCGTCTATCTCGTGGCCGTAGAGCGCCATCGCTGATTCGAGCCTCAAGGTATTGCGCGCCGCCAGCCCGCAGGGCAGGACGCCTTCATCCGTGCCATAGCCGCCCGCCTCAAGCATCTTATTCCAGAGTTGCTCCGCCCTGTCCGGCGCGGCGTAAACTTCAAAGCCGTCTTCGCCGGTGTAGCCCGTGCGCGAGATGATGGATGGCACGCCGTCAACCGTCCCCTCTCGGAAATGGTAGTACTTAATCTGCGCGAGCGGCACGTCCGTCAAGGTCTGCAAGATACCGAGCGCATCCGGGCCTTGCAGTGCAAGCTGGCAATACTGCGCGCTCACGTTCGAGAGTTTGACATCCTCGCTCTCTTGATGAGAGGCAATCCATTCCCAGTCTTTCTCGGTCGTGGAGGCATTGACGACGAGCAATAAATGGTCCTGCGCGAAGCGATACACGAGGAGGTCGTCAACGACAGTGCCTTCGGGCGTTGTCAGGGCCGAATACTGCGCCTGCCCGTCCACCAGTTTCGAGGCGTCGTTGGATGTGATGCGATTGACGAAGGGAGTCGCGTCCACGCCGCGCACGTCAATCTCCCCCATGTGGGAGACATCGAAGAGGCCCGCGCGCTTTCGTGTGCGGAGGTGTTCTTCGACCGTCCCGGCGGGATACTGGACGGGCATATCCCAGCCGCCGAAATCAACCATCTTCCCGCCCTGGCGGCGGTGCATCGCATTGAGCGGCGTCTGCTTCAGCGCAGGTGAAGTCAAGTGCGTCTCCTACACACCTTTCGGTGAGCTAATAAAGGCTCGCTAGTCATAACATGATTGAAACGGCAAACTAGCACGGCGTGCGCAGTGCGTCAAGCGAGTTGAGTCTTTGCAACTGTCTGGACATTCGTGCGATGAGTGACTATCTTATGCTCCTCTATCAAACAAGGTAAAGAGCCGTTGACGAATGGACCGAAAATTGTTGAGCGGGGCGAAGCGCGGGGCGCGCTCGTTGCGACGGGACTCGCTCGCCGCCTGGGATTATTCGACGCGACGATGATCGTCATGGGCGGCATCATCGGAAGCGGCATCTTCATCAACCCCTATGTCGTCGCCAGGCAGGTTCATAGCCCTTTCATGATTCTGGGTGCGTGGCTGCTCGGCGGTCTCATCGCGCTGGCGGGCGCGTTCATCTACGCGGAACTCGCGGCGCGGCGTCCGCACGTCGGCGGGCAGTATGCTTACCTGCGCGAGGCTTATCACCCGTCAATCGCGTTCATCTATGGCTGGGCCTTACTGCTCGTGACGCAGACGGGCGGGATGGCTGCGGTCGCCGTCACCTTCTCTCGTTACTTCCTGGAAATCACACGCGCGCCCGTCGCGGAATGGCTCGTCGCGGTCCTCGCGCTGGGCCTCTTAACCGTCATCAACTGCCTCGGCGTGCGCGCCGGGAGCAGTATGCAAAATCTGCTCATGGTCCTGAAGATTCTGGCGATTGCAGCGCTCATCGTCTGCGGGCTGTTCTTCATTTCTGGTCCAGCGAGCACGTTTCAAGCGCCGCCGCTCGACCGTCCCGTTTCGTTGGGCCTGCTGACGGCGATGGGAGCGGCGATGACGCCAGTGATGTTCGCTTACGGCGGATGGCAGACGGCGAGTTTCGTCGCGGGCGAGATGAGGGACCCGCGCAGAGACCTGGCGCGCGGTCTGCTCATAGGCGTGATGGGCGTCATACTCCTTTACATGGCCGTCAACTTCGTCTGTCTCTACGCGCTTGGACCGGACGGTTTAGCGGTGACGACGACTCCCGCCTCTTCCGTCATGCGTAAAGCCTTCGGAGAGCGCGGGGCTGCGCTCATCGCCGTCGGCATAGCCATCTCGACGCTAGGATTTTTGAGCCAGGGAATGTTGACCGCGCCGCGCGTCTATTACGCGATGGCAGAGGATGGACTCTTCTTTAAGAGGGTCGCGTGGCTGGACCCGCGCACGCGCGTGCCCGTGCTGGCGATTGCGCTGCAAGGCTTGCTCGCAATCATCATCGCCCGCTCAGGCAAGTACGAACAGATACTCAACTACGTGGTCTCGGTTGACTTCATCTGGTTCGGACTGACGGCTGCCTCCATCTTCGTCTTTCGTCATCGCGCGCAAGAGGCGAACGATGAGACAAGCGTTGAGACCGAAGATGTGGGTTACAGCGTGCCGGGCCATCCTGTGACGACGGCGTTGTTCGTGCTGGCGTGCGCGTTGATAGTCGTCAGCACGATTAACAAGTCTCCGGCCAATAGCGCCATCGGGCTCTTGATTGTGGTGGCGGGGATTCCCGTCTATTTTTTCTGGCGTTGGTGGAGGCGTCATGAGTGAAGCTTTGCGCGTTGCGCGCGTGATGAGTTCCGAGTACATGTTGTGGGCCAAGACGCGCTCGCAGGCACGCTTTAATCTGGCGTCGAGCGGGCTGGCGAATTTTCCGCTGGCGCGGCTCTCTTTAAAGCTGGAAGATTTGGAATTGAGCGGGCAGAGTTATTACGGCTACGAGCCGCTGCAAAAGAGACTGGCAGACAAGCTGGCTGTGAACACGTCTTCAGTCGTCGCCGCGACCGGAACCTCTATGGCGAATCACCTGGCGATGGCCGCCATCATCGAACCGGGCGACGAAGTCTTAATCGAATATCCCACCTACGAACTCATCCGCAGCACGGCGCAATATCTGGGCGCGTCCGTCAAGAGATTCACGCGCCGTTTTGAAGAGAATTTTCGCCTGGACCCGGATGAAATCTCAAAAGAGATAACTTCGCGCACGCGGCTCGTCGTCCTGACGAATTTGCATAATCCGAGCAGCGCTTACGCGGACGAGTTGACGCTCAGACGTGTCGGAGAGATGGCGCGAGAGGTAGGGGCGCGCGTGCTCGTTGACGAAGTTTATCTCGATGCGATGTTCGAGAGTGCGCCGCGCTCCGCCTTTCATCTGGGCCAGGAATTTATCTGCACGAGCAGCCTGACGAAAGTTTACGGTTTGAGCGGATTGCGCTGCGGGTGGATTCTGGCCCCGCCCGAACTGGCGCAGAAGATATGGCGGCTCGCAGACCTCTTCGGAGTCATCCCCGCGCACGCGGCGGAGCTTTTGAGTTGCCTCGCGCTGGACCAATTATCCGGCATCGAGGCGCACGCGCGTGGAGTGCTGGAAACGAACGGCGCGTTGCTCAATTCCTTTTTCGATTCAAGGCATGAACTGTCGGTCGCGCGGTACGAACACGGGACGGTCGCGTTTCCTCTCTTGAGAGAGGGAAGCGTTGATGCGTTATGCGCTTTGCTGGTCCAGAAGTACGAGACATCCGTTGTGCCCGGCAGGTTCTTCGAGATGCCGCAACATTTCCGCATCGGCATCGGTGGCGAGACGGCGAGCGTTGAAGAAGGTTTGCATAGATTGGGACTGGCGCTGGATGAGTTGCGAAATTTGTGAGGGCAGAGCTTGTTCCTGCCTGGAGACGAGAACGGATAATCTTTAATGGACCAGAGGAATATGAATCCGCCCGCTAAGAGCGATCATCGTGCGGCGTTGACCGCAGGGTTTCTAGGCTGGACGCTGGATGCGTTCGACTTTTTTCTGGTGGTCTTTACGCTGACGGCCATCGCGCGGGAGTTTCATAAGACGGACGCGGAGGTTGCGTTCACCATCGCGGTGACGCTGGCGTTCAGGCCGGTCGGCGCGTTCATCTTCGGGTTGCTGGCGGATCGTTACGGGCGCAGGCTGCCCTTGATGATTGACCTGGTCTTTTACTCCGTCGTCGAAGTGCTCTCAGGCTTCGCGCCGAACTATACGACGTTTCTCATCCTGCGCGCGTTGTTCGGGATAGGGATGGGCGGCGAGTGGGGCGTGGGCGCTTCGCTGGCGATGGAGAAAGTGCCGCCGAAGTTGCGCGGCGTGCTCTCAGGTCTGCTTCAGGAGGGCTACGCGGTCGGATACCTGCTCGCGGCGGTCTGTTATTTTTTCGTCTTTCCGCGTTGGGGCTGGCGACCGCTTTTTTTCATAGGCGGATTGCCCGCCTTGCTGGTCCTCTTCATACGCTACGGCGTCAAGGAATCCGAAGTGTGGGAGAAGACGAAGCACGAGAGTTGGAGCGAATTGGGACGCGGCATCGTCTCCAACTGGAAGACACTGCTCTACCTCACGCTGTTGATGGCGATGATGAACTTCGCCTCGCATGGCACGCAGGATATGTACCCGACGTTTCTTGAACGCGACTGGGGATTCAGTCCGCAGAAGCGCGCCGCTTTGACCGCCTTCTCGATGGTCGGAGCGATTACGGGAGGCCTCTTGTTCGGGCTGCTGTCGGATCGTTGGGGCCGCAGGCGCGCGATGATGCTGGCCTTCATCTGCGCGATACTGGTGATTCCATTGTGGGCCTTTGCGCCTTCGCTGGGCCTGCTGATAACGGGCGCGTTCCTCTTACAATTTATGGTCCAGGGAGCGTGGGGAGTAATACCCGCGCACATCACTGAATTGTCGCCCGATTCGGTGAGGGGATTTTTGCCGGGCTTCGCCTACCAGTGCGGCGTGCTCATCGCGGGGAGCGTGGCTTATATAGAAGCCGTCTTCGCATCGTATACGAGCTATGCCAAATCAATGGCGCTGACGGCGTTGATAGTCTTCTCTCTGGCCGCCATCGTCGCCGGTCTCGGACGCGAGCGGCGCGGGATTACCTTTGGCGCGGAGATACCGGAATAAAAGGACCATTTAAAAAATTTAGCCACAGAGGTCACAGAGCAAGAAGAAGGAAATGTAGGGGCAGGGACCAGCCCCGCCCTACAATCTCACTCCTCTGTGGCTAATTTTAAAGTGGACTCTAAATTGCTAAGGCAAGCGCATGGCTGTATCAAGAGTGGAAACTAAAACTTTAAAAGACGGGCGCGCACAAGGCTCCTCCGCGTGGAGTCCTTTGAGCAACACGCTCTTTCGGTGGCTGTGGATCGCAGCCGTCGCCTCCAACATAGGGACCTGGATGCAGAACGTGGGCGCGGAATGGTTGATGACCTCCATCGCGCCGTCTCCGATGATGGTGGCGTTGATGCAGACGGCGGAGATGACTCCGCTCTTTCTGCTCGCGCTGCCCGCAGGGGCGCTGGCGGATGTGGTTGACCGTCGCTGGCTGCTGCTCATGACGCAGGGGTGGATGCTCATCGCGGCGGTGGCGCTGGCGGTGTTGACGCTGGCGGGGCTGACGGGCGCATGGACTCTCCTGCTGCTCACGTTCGCGCTCGGACTCGGCGCGGCGCTCAACGCGCCAGCGTGGCAGGCCATCGTCCCCGAATTAGTCCCGCGCAGCGAACTGGCGGCTGCGGTCTCTCTCAACAGTGTGGCCTTCAACATCGCGCGCGCGCTGGGTCCCGCGCTGGGCGGGATAGTGGTCGCGCTCGCAGGCTCATGGGCAGTCTTTATGCTCAACGCCGTTTCGTTTCTGGGCATAATACTGGTCCTGTATCGTTGGCAACGAGAGCCGAGCGAGAGCATGTTGCCGACGGAGCGCGTGGTGGGAGCGATGCGCGCGGGTTTGCGTTATGTCAGGCATTCGCCGGAACTGCGAACGGTGCTCCTGCGGACGGGCCTCTTCGTCGTCTGCGCGAGCGCCCTGTGGGCCATGCTGCCGCTCATCGCGCGCAGGGAACTCGGATTAAGCGCGGTCGCATACGGTGTCTTGCTGGGCGGCCTCGGCGCGGGCGCGGTCCTCGCCGCGTTCATCCTGCCGCTCATCCGGCGCAGCATGTCTCTCAACCTGCTGGTCGTGTGCGGGACGGTGCTTTTCGCGGGGGTGACACTGACGCTCGCGTATGTGCGTGTCCTGTCGTTGCTGGCGTTGGCGATGGTTCTGGGCGGCATCGCCTGGATGGCCTTGATGTCGAGCTTTAACATCTCAGTCCAGACGGTGGTCCCGGCGTGGGTGCGCGCGCGTGCGCTGGCGATTTACCTGCTGGTCTTCTTCGGCGGGATGGCAATCGGCAGCGCTCTCTGGGGAGCGGTGGCGACGCGACTGGGCATTCCGAGGGCGCTCCTCTGCGCGGTGCTGGCGATGCTGGCGGGTCTCCTGGCGGCTGTGCGTTACCCGCTCGCGGCCTCAGAGGCTCTGGACCTCAATCCTTCGTTGCACTGGTCCGAACCGACCGTCGTCATAGAGCCGCATCCTGAAGATGGCCCGGTGTTGGTCACTGTCGAGTACCAGATAGACCCCGCGCGTGTGGACGAATTCAGGAAGGCTATGGACGGGGTCAAGCGTATCGTCCGCAGGGACGGCGCGATGCGCTGGGGGCTTTTCAACGACCAGGCGAACGAGGGTCGTTATCTTGAGACCTTCCTCGTAGAGTCCTGGGCCGAGCACATGCGCCAGCACGCGCGCGTGACCAATGCGGACCGCGAGATACAGGATTTCGCGAGGTCTTTCCACATCGGCGATGAGCCGCCCGTCGTGACGCACTTAATCGCTGAGAACGTCTCGACCAAGAAAAGACGCATCGCCGCCTCAGAGCAAGTTTGAAACTAAAGAAGGCGAGAGAGGCGCGCACGATAATAAGTCAGTGGTACAGGGCCGAAGTATAAAAGCGATGCAAAATTTGTGGGCCAGGAAAGCTGGCATGCCTTTGCTCATGGGCACATGAGTAGCCGTTGAATCGCCGTTTTTTTAAGGGTTCGAGAGATGATCCCAACTTGCGCGGGCGAATGTTGTTGAGAGTGGTACACACGTTGCAATAGAGATGCGCGGTTAAGATAAAGAAGGGTACATAAGGGTAAAATCGGGTCAGGCTCTTGAGACAGCGGCGGGCGCAAAGCTTTGGGGGAGGCTTCAACTCGCTTTCATCAATTCGGGTGGCGGCTCTTTTGGGGGAACGGGCTTTCATCCTGTGATGCTGTCGCGGGGCAACGCTAAAGAGGCTGTTAATCATTCCGTGTGATTTGGGGGAGTCACTCAGAACGATTAACAGCCTTTTATTTTCCTGGGCCAATAATTCTACTGCGGGCACTCACTGTCCGTGTGAGTAACGACGGAACTAAATCTCGTTTGATATTCCTCTGAGGTGATGAACGAACACGCCATCGCATGTTGTACCCCGACATCCCTGAGCGGGAACTTGTTGACCTGGCCCAACCAGAAATCGTAACCGCCCTGGTCCGGGTTCCTGCGTAAGTATCCGAAATATTCCATCACCACGAATGAAGGGTTGTACTCCGCATCTATGAAGGATTGGCTGTCGGCCATCTGTCTCAGGATGGCCGACAGCCCATTATCCGTTCCATCATAGAGGGCCACAAGGGCGTCTCTTTGCGCGGAGAGGTCTACGTTTGAATTCAGGAGGATGGAACCCAGCAGAGAATTGACGAATTGATTCGCGTTCAAGGTGCGCGGGTACTGGTTGGTGAAAACGACACGCCCGACGAAGGTGAGCGCGAAGGCGGACTTACTCTGGTCCAGTCCCGGTCCGACGACGACGCGCCCACGATCCGAACTGAACTGCGCGTAAGTGGGACGAGCGCCGAAGGCCGCCTTGTAAACGCGATAAATGTAAGCGCCCGTTTGATGTGGTGGATTTATAGCCGTTTGCGATTGGATATGAACATGAGCGTGAAGAGTCTTATTTTACTTTGCGTCTTTGCGCCTTGGTTGCGGCAATTCTTGCGGAAATTAGCCACAGCGGGCACAGAGTACACAGAGCAGGAGGATGAGAGACAAGCTATGTTTGGATGAGAGGCACGCTATATTTAATCGCTCTGTGTGCTCTCTGGCCTGTGTGGCTCTTGCTTTCTTACTTGAACGAAGAGACCGGATTGGCAATACTTGTTTCGCGTTCTATCTCGTGCTAGTTTCGTCTGACCGAAAAGGAGATGTGAGCCGTGGATTTTGAGCTTTCCGAAGAGCAGCGGATGGTCCAATCATCCGTGCGCGAGTTTGTCGCGGGCGAGATCGCCCCGCGTGCGCGTGAAGGCGACGAGCAGGCCAGGTTTCCGCGCGAGCAGTTGAAGGGACTGGCGGAACTTGGCCTGATGGGGATGATTATTCCTGAAGAGTGGGGAGGCGCTGGCCTTGACACGGTCGCGTACGCGCTGGCTCTCGAAGAGATAGCGCGCGCGGATGCCTCCGTCTGCGTCATCGTCGGCGTCACCAACTCTGTCTGTTGCTATCCCATTTTGAGTTACGGGACGGAAGAGCAGAAGCGTGATTATCTCACTCCACTGGCGAAGGGCGAGAAACTCGGAGCCTTCTGTCTCTCAGAGCCGCAGGCGGGTTCCGACGCGACTGCCTTACGCACGCGCGCGTTGCGCGACGGCGATGACTACATCATCAACGGGACCAAGTCATGGGTCACGAGCGGCGGCGAGGCTCACGTTTATGTGGTCATGGCCGTGACGGGCGAGCGCGCGTCCGACAAGAATAGCGTGACGGCTTTTCTGGTTGATGGAGACACGGAGGGACTGACCGTCTCAAGCATCGAACACAAGATGGGCCAACGCGCCTCGCAGACCGCCGAGATGAGTTTCGCGGACGTGCGCGTGCCAGCGCGGAACGTTTTGGGCGGCGAGGGCAACGGGCTGCGCGTCGCCTTCAACAGTCTGGACAACGGGCGGATAGGCATCGGCGCGCTCTCGACGGGCATCGCGCAGGGCGCGCTCAATGAATCCTTGAAATATGCGAAAGAGAGACAGGCTTTCGGACAGGCCATCGCGGAGTTTCAGGCCATCCAATTCAAACTCGCCAACATGGCGACAGAGACGGACGCCGCGCGACTGCTCACCCTGCGCGCCGCAGCGTTGAAGGATGCAGGGCATAAACAGGCTGGCTATTACGCCGCGATGGCCAAGCTCTTCGCCTCCGAAACGGCCAACAGGGTCTGCGCCGACGCAGTCCAAATCCACGGCGGCAACGGTTACTCGCGCGATTACCCCGTCGAACGCATGTACAGAGATGCACGCGTCACCACCATCTATGAGGGGACCAGCGAAATTCAAAGAATCGTTATCTCAAGGGGAATTTTGAAAGGATGAAATAGGAGTCAGGAGTCTGGGAGTCTGGAGTCAAAAGCAAGAGACTGTCTTTGACTCCAGACTCCTGACTCCTGCATGTGACTTATGCTTGACCGTCAGGATGCCTGGGAATTGTTGTGTGAGTATACGAAGGGCGCTGGGCTGCGTAAGCACGCGCTGGCGGTGGAGGCCGCGATGCGCGCGTGTGCGCCGGTGTATGGCGGGCCGTTGGCGGACGTGGACGAGTGGGGCATCGTGGGGTTATTGCACGACTTTGATTACGAGATGTTCCCAGGCGCAGATGAGCACCCGTTCAAGGGCGCGAATATCATGTGCGGTCGAGGCTATCCAGACCGCGTCATTCGCGCGATTATGGGCCATGCGACTTACACGGGCGTGCCGCGCGAGACGATGATGGCAAAGGCGCTCTTTGCGACGGACGAGTTGTGCGGCTTTCTGGTGGCGTGCGCGCTGGTCCGTCCTTCGCGCAGCCTGGACGATCTGGAAGTCTCTTCGGTCAAGAAGAAACTGAAGGACAAAGCCTTCGCGCGGACAGTCAATCGTGATGACATCAGGCAGGGCGTGGAAGAGTTGGGAGTCGAATTGGACCAGCACATTCGCTTCGTGATTGACGCCCTGCGCCCTTTACAGAAAGAGATTGGCCTCGGCACGCGCGCGGAGTAAGAGGTGGGGTTAAGTTTATCTTGAGAGGAAATGAGAGATGTATTCACCACCGCAGACACAGAGCGCACAGAGTCAGCACAGAGTTAAGCATGCAAGCCTCTGTGCTGACTCTGAGTCCTCTGTGTCTGCGGTGGTGAATACACAGTTTCTCTATCACTCAATGAGGAGTCTCTCTCAACTTTTATCTTGAATTACTACCGGAATAAGGCTCAGCTTGCGCGGCGCAACTCGTATCACTTATGCTGCTCTTGAACTCAACTGATATTGCGTGGCGTCGTGGGCGGCAGGATTGACGGCGCGGCTTTTCCGAAGAGCATAGAGGCCGCCAGCAAGACTGTGAGCGTCAGGAAGATGGAGATGAGCGCGGCCAGGATGGCTTGCAGTGAACGCCTGCGCGCCGTGTGGCGATAGACGAAAATGCTCGCGTAGGTGATGGCGGCGATGGGAAAAAGCAGCGTACAGAGCAGGTAGAGTCCATTTATCCCAGGGCTTTTACCCGGACCGTTGAGGGCGAAGATGATGAGCAGCGTGAGCCCTGCGCCAGCGATGGTGGCGAGCAAAGAGGCAATGAGTAGTAGCTTCCAGCGCATGTCTGCTCTTGCTTCCTCTGGCGGATGCTAAAAGTTTGTTGACTCCGCTAATTCGTCTGGTGGATAAAGCGAGGCGTTGAACTGCGAGGCGTAAGCATATCACAGTTGCGGGGAATCCGTTCACTTTCTCATTGATTCGATGGTCCACTGGCCCAGGGGATAATTTTCGACATAATGGTTACCAGACAAGCACTGCTCTACCTCTCTCATCATGAAGGGCTGAAGGATTTTGCGACGCGCTTTAGCCCTTTCAAGAAGATGACGACGCGCTTTGTGGCCGGTGAGAATATCGAAGAGGCTGTCGCCGCCATCCGCGAAATCAACGCGCGCGGGCCTGCCGCCTCCTTCGATCATCTCAACGAAGGCGTCTCGCGCCCGGAAGAGACCGCCGAAGAGGTCCGCGAATATCGAAACATCCTCGCGCGCATAGACGAGACGGGCATCCGCTCCAACGTTTCCATCAAGCTCACGCAGTTCGGCCTCGACATAGACCCCGAACTCGCTTACAGGAATGCTCGCGCCGTCGTGGAGGACGCGGCACGCCGTGGCAACTTCGTCCGCGTAGACATGGAAGGCTCGAACGTCACGCAAACCACGATTGATATTTTCAAACGGCTGCGCGCGGAGTTCGGCCTCAACGATGTGGGCATCGTCATGCAATCGTACCTGCGGCGGACGGTTGCAGATGTCACAGACCTGCTCAGGATTCCCGCGCGCATACGCATCTGTAAGGGCGCTTATAACGAAGGGCCGGAGGTCGCCTTCCCCGATAAGAAGGACACAGATGATAACTACGTGCGCGTCATGAAAATGCTCCTGTCGAGCGGCGTCTATCACGGCATCGCGACGCACGATCCGAAGATGATTAATGCGACGGTTGACTTTGCCGAGCGCGAGGGAATCAGCAAAGATGCTTTCGAGTTCCAGATGCTCTACGGCATCCGGCGCGACCTACAGGAACAGCTTTCGCGCGACGGCTTCAGGATGCGCGTCTACGTCCCTTACGGCAAGCACTGGTATCCTTACTTCATGCGGCGACTGGCAGAACGCCCCGCCAACGTCTGGTTCGTCATGAAGAACATGCTCAAGGGCTGAGAGCGAGAGAGCATGTGCGACGCTTGAGCGACAGGTGAGCGAGCGCTCTTGAGTAGCGCTTGAATAACAATTGAGCAGCGATTGAGTAACGATTGAGCAGCACACTTGAGCGGGCTGCGAAAAGGCAGAGCAAGATTGATGAGCGATTACGCCTGGATTGTCTGGACCATCTTCGGAGTCGTCCTGATTATCGCGGAAGTCTTCACGCCCGGCTTCGTCCTCCTCTGGTTCGGGGTCGGCGCGCTGGCCGCCGCCTTCGCCAGCATCCTCGGCCTCGATAGCCTGCCGCTCCAATTCCTCATTTTCGCCGTCACCTCCATCGCGCTCACAGCCGCCTCGCGCACCATCTTCGTCAACTACTTCACGCACGAAAAGCAAGACGACCGTCTCAAGATGGGCATGGACGCGCTGCCCGGCAAACTCGGCACGGTCGTCTCTTCGAGCAAGGGAGCCTTGCACGAGGGCGCGGTCAAGGTCTACGGCTCGACCTGGACCGCTTACCCCTCCGAAGGCGAAGAACCGCTCGAAGCGGGAGACCGCGTCGAAGTGGAGCGAGTCCAGGGCGCATCCATCTACGTCCGCCGCGTAGACCACAGGCCGGACTGGCGCAGCTTGCCTGAAAGGTCGGAAAAATCTTAGAAGACATTCATAAAGTGAGTTAAAGCGATGGTACATCCCCGCAGGGGATGAATATGATAGCCGGGGCAACGCCCCGGTCCCATATCGCCAAAAACATGCCGACCCTGAAAGGGTCGCACCTCAACGTTGAGTGTGCGACCCTTTCAGGGTCGGATTCTCTTTTGGACCAGGAACCGTGGGCGCTGCCCCGGCTATCATATTCGGCCCTTTCAGGGCCTATTCGTTTCCAGTCGAGTTTGTTCTCGGTCGCCTCTTACGGTGTTGCGGTCATGGTAAAGCGGGCCGCCGGGACATCCGTGTTGGCGTCGTAGCTGTCAATGCTCAGGTCCGCAAGGCGCTGGCCTTGCAGTCTGGTCACGACGTGGAAGGGCAGCATCATGCAACTCACTTTGCGATAGTCTGTGCGGTCCTCTTCGATAAGCACTTTGCTGTTATAGCGCGTGGTTATCTTGTCTATCAGAAAGCTCTGCATGTTAATCCAGTAGCGAACTGTATCCTGCGGGTTGAACTTGACTTCGACGACATAATCGTTGCCCTCGTCCTTCTGGCGAGCGGTGACGAGTTGGCCCTCGATGGCACGGTTGAGCGTGTCAAAGCCCATCATGGCCCAATGCCTGGAGGCCGCCACTTCGCTCACGCGAAACTGGTTGCCCGCGAACATCCCGCCGCCTTCCGTCCCAGTGTAGACCAGATAAGTTGGCCCAGCGGCGAGCATGCCGCCGCCCGGCGCGACATCCAGCCTGCGGCGCATGGACTTATCCTGGTAATCAGTAATATTGAGTTTGACCTCGACGGCTCCGGCCAAAGGATTGGCTCCGATGCCCGCGAAGGCCGCCGCGTTGACGAAACCGTTGGCCTTGACCGTGACATGCTGTAAGCCTGTATATTCGGCTCCGCCGTGCGCGATGCGCGCGACGGTCAAAATCTCTCGCCCCGTAAACTCGTCAGCCTTACCTGGAACGGTTGTCGCGGGAATTAAGAGGGCTGCCGCCGCCATCCCACACAGCGCGAGCAGTAGAACTTTCCTCAAGAGTGACTTGCGTAACATTATCAAGCGATCCTCCGATCATCTTTTTTCTGGACTTAAATTTAACAGCGCCCGTAAGCATCAAGACGTGTCAGGTAGATATATTTGCGCGAGGCGGATGTTACTGGCGCGGGGCCGGGTTGTCAATCATTTATCCGAAGGAAAATTTATCACGCCGCGAAATGAAAAAAGCGATGCGGCCCTTGAGTAAGACCGCCTCGCTCCTTGATTCGCCTGGCTTCGCTTGTTCGTTAAGTCAATGTGTTTCCGTATCGTCTTCATTACCGAGTTCATGATCGCCGAGCGTGGAATCTTCCTCCAACGGAGGAAGTTCGATGGCGATGCGGTCCGTCACGGGTTCCGGCAAATCGTCGCCGGTAAAGCGCGCGAGAACGACCGTGATGTTGTCCTCGCCGCCGCGATTGTTGGCCTCGTCCACGAGCGCCTCACAGGCTGCGGCGAGGTCGCCTTTGGCTTCGGACATGATGCGCTGAATATCTTCCGCGCGGAGTTTGCCGGAGAGGCCGTCGCTGCACAGCAACAGCAGGTCGCCGCGCTTGAGATGCAGGCGGCAGGTGACGGGCGTCACTTCGCCCTGCGCACCGAGGGCTTGCAGGATGACGTTGCGGAACATGTGTGTCTCGGCTTCTTCCTCGCTGATCTGGCCCACGTCTACGAGTTGTTGGACCAGCGACTGGTCCTTCGTCGCGAGCCGTATCTGTTTTCCGCGTATCACGTAGGCACGGCTGTCGCCGACCTGGACGAGGTCCAGAATACCGTCCTTGACCGCCGCCCCTGTGAAGGTCGCGCCCATCCCGGAGCAGCGCGAGTCCTCCTGGCTGCGATGGTGTATGGCGAGGTTGGCGTAGACGGTCGCGTTGCGGAGAATTTCGATGAGCGGGGTTCCTTCTTCCACCTCGCCGGTCTCTTCCGTGTGATCCCCGACCAGCATCTCGCGCACGGATTCGACGGCCATGCGGCTCGCCACATCCCCGGCCAGCGCGCCGCCCATCCCGTCCGAGACGACCAGCACGAGACCCTTCTCGCCCAACTCGAAACGGCGCATCTCCTGCGGCGGCTCCGTCAGGTCCGAGCCTGTCAGGTTGTGCGCGGTCGTCAAATCGAGGATCAGAAAATTATCCTCGTTGCCGCGCCTGACGCGACCCACATCCGATTTTGCATAAAGCTCTATGATCATAAGAGAACAGTGATAAGCGACAAGTGATAAGTGACGAGCAAGAGCGTTGGACAAGAGTTTAACTTGTCATTCGTCACTTGTCACTTTCACACTTTTCCGAGAGCCTGGTCCAGGTCCGCGATGATGTCGTCCGTGTCTTCGATGCCGACGGAGATGCGGACTAAGCCTTCCGTGATGCCGAGCCGTGCGCGCGTTTCGGGCAGGACGGAGGCATGCGTCATCGTCAACGGATGCGAAATCAAAGTCTCCACCCCGCCGAGACTTTCGGCTAAGGTGCATAGCTTAACAGATTCAAGCACCGTCCGCGCAGCCTCTAAGGACCCGACCTCGAAGGCTATCATCCCGCCGAAACCCCTCTGCTGGCGCTTCGCCAGATCGTGCTGCCGGTGTGAGAGCGAACCCGGATAATAGATTTTATGGACCTTCGGATGCTCTTCCAGAAAAGCCGCCACGGCGCGTCCCGAACGGTCATGCTGCTCCATCCGCAGGGCCAAGGTTTTAGTCCCGCGCAGGACCAGCCATGAATCAAAGGGCGAGAGAATCGCGCCGACGCCGTTCTGCACGAATGCTATCCACTCCGCGTCCTTCTCATCGTTCAGGACGACGACGCCGCCGACGCCGTCCGAATGCCCGTTGAGATATTTCGTCGTGGAGTGAACCACAATGTCCACACCAAATTCAAGGGGACGTTGCAGGTAAGGCGACATAAACGTGTTATCGCAGACGACGCGCGCGCCCGCCGCGTGGGCCACGTCCGAGACGGCTTGCATGTCCGTGACGATCATGACCGGGTTGGTCGGCGTCTCTATGAAGACCATCTTGGTGTTCGGTTTGATGGCCGCTTCCACGTTCGTCACGTCGGAGGTGTCCACAAAATCGAACTCGATGTTGTAGTTCTTGAGAATCTTGTCGAAGAGACGAAACGTGCCGCCGTAGGTATTGTCCGAGACGATGACGTGCTCGCCCGCGCGGATGAGCCTCATGGTCGCATCAATCGCCGCCATCCCGGAGGCGAAGGCGTAACCGAAACGCGCTCCTTCGAGGGCCGCGATATTGCGTTCGAGCGCAAACCGCGTAGGGTTCTGCGTCCGCGCGTACTCATAACCTTTATGCTTGCCCAGCCCCTCCTGCTGGTAAGTCGAAGTTTGATAGATAGGGACCGTGACAGAACCCGTCGTCGGGTCCGCCTCCTGTCCCGCATGAATCGCTGTGGTTGCAAATCCCATAATAATTAAGTCATGAGTCATGAGTCATGAGTCGAAAGCTGCTCGCTCGTGTCACATCACTGGTCGAATGGCCTCTGGCTCATGTGGCGTTCCGTGTAGACGTGGAAGATTTTTAAGCGGCGTGCGCCGGGGCCGCGTTGCCCGGCGCACAGGTGCGCGAGCGGCGGTCTGGCGAAACGCGCGAGGCGCGGCGGCGGCGGAGTCTGACCCGCGAGGTTAATGATTTTCTCTCTGATGCCCGGCAGCATGAAGTTTAATTACCAGCGATAAATGATGTCTCTGTAAGAGCTTTATCATATTAATCTTTACATTGACTGCATGGTAAACGCGCGCACGCGGCGCTGTCAAACGGAAGAAAAACAGTGACGAGTGACGAGTGATGAGTGACGAGTTAAAACGACATCCTCTTGCCTGTTGCTTTCTTTCCCTCATTCTACTTCCTGCTCATCACCAGTCACTCGTCACTCGTCACTGCTTTTCATTGACACGGGGCGAGCGCAGAGACTATTCTGCTATCCCGTGAATGACACGGGCGCAAATCCTCAAACCCTGCCTCAAACCATAGCTGTCGCCATCATTCCCGCTCGTTTCCATTCGACCAGATTTCCGGGCAAACCCCTGTGCGAGATAGCCGGGCGACCCATGATTACGCATGTCGTCGAACGCGCCCTCGCCGCACGCAACGTCTCGCGCGCCATCGTGGCGACCGATGACCGGCGCATCCTCAAAGCGGTCAGGGATGCCGGTTACGAAGCGGTCATGACGAGCGGGACCCACGCGAGCGGGAGTGACCGTCTGGCCGAAGTCGCGCGCACCCTCGAAGATGCGGGCATCATCGTCAACGTGCAGGGAGACGAACCGCTCATCTCTCCGCGCACGATTGAAAGAGCGGTCGAAGAGTTAAGCCTTTCGACGGATGCCAGCATCGTCACCACCTGCGAACCCATCACACGCGCGGCGGATGTCCTGAGCGCCGACGTGGTTAAAGTCCTGATGGACGAGAGCGGGCGGGCGCTCTATTTTTCACGCGCGCCGATTCCTTTCCCGCGCGAGGCCGTCAACAAATACGGGACGCTTGAGCGGGCGCTCGCGGAAGAGCCTGCGCTGCTCGCGCTCTTTCGCAAGCACACGGGGCTTTATGCCTATCGTCGCGGCTTTTTGTTAGAATATTCGAGTTGGCCTACATCAACGCTTGAACGCACGGAAGCGCTCGAACAACTGCGCGCGCTCGAACACGGGGCCATCATCAGAGTCGTCCCGGCCGACACGCCCTCCATCGGCGTTGATACGCCGGAAGATTTAGAACGCGTGCGGGGAATTTTTGGAGCAGTGACAAGTGACAGGTGACGAGTGACAAGTTAAAACAACAACATCTTCTTCTTACTCGTCACCTGTCACTTGTCACTGAGTTAATATGAATGACTGGATTGGCTTAGGTGTGATTGTATTGATTGTGGGGGGCGGGCTGTACTGGCTGATGCGCGCCAACCAGCCGCGCGAGTTGACGCAGGAAGAGTATGAGGAGCGTCTCAGGGAGAGCATCGGTAAGGGGCTGCTGAGCGGCGGCGCGATGGGCTTGCAGAAGATTCTGGACCCCGCAGCCGAGAAGGCCGTCGCCGTGCAAAATGATTTGCGCGCGGGCCATTACCACGACCAGCAGGAATCCGGCGATGGTGATGATAAAAACGATGTTGGTAAAGACGGCGCAGGGACGAATGATGAAGGAATTAAAGATGAAGTGAATAAGGTTGAGCCTTAACTTTATCAGTTTAACTACATCAGCTTTGCTTCCTGACCTTTAAACTTTTTAACCCTATATTTCATGAGGAGACAGATGCCTAAATATATTTTCGTCACGGGCGGCGTGGTTTCGAGTCTGGGAAAGGGCCTGGCGGCCTCTTCCATCGGCTGCCTGCTCGAAGCGCGCGGCCTTAAAGTCGCGCTTATCAAACTTGACCCCTATATCAACGTGGACCCAGGCACGATGTCTCCCTTTCAACACGGCGAAGTCTTCGTCACGGATGACGGCGCGGAGACGGACCTGGACCTCGGCCATTATGAAAGGTTCACACACGCGCATCTCTCGCAGGCCAATAATTGGACCACCGGGCGAATCTATCTTTCGGTGATCGAGAAGGAGCGGCGCGGCGATTACCTGGGCAAGACGATTCAGGTCATCCCGCACATCACCAACGAGATTAAGGACGCGGTGCGGGCCGTCGCCAACCAGAGCGGCCAGCCGGATGTCGTGATCGTGGAAATCGGCGGCACGGTCGGCGACATAGAGTCGCTGCCGTTCCTCGAAGCAATTCGCCAGATGGGCAATGAAGAGGGCGCTGGCAACACTCTCTTCGTACACGTCACGCTCGTGCCGTACATCGCTGCCGCCGGAGAGTTGAAGACCAAGCCGACACAGCACTCCGTGCGCGAGTTGATGCAGATCGGTATCTCGCCGCACATCCTCCTGTGCCGTTCGGACCGCGTCATCTCGCGCGAACTGCGCTCGAAGATAGCGCTCTTCTGTAACGTCAAGGAGTCTGCCGTCATCACCGCGCTCGACGTGGAAACGATTTACGAAGTCCCGCTCGCTTTTCATGAACAGGGTCTCGATGAGTTAATCGTCACTTCGCTGATGCTGACAGACCGCGCCGCCGTGACAGAGCTCTCAAACTGGCGCGAACTGGTCTCGACCATCAAGGAACCGCTCACTGGCGAAACCTCCATCGCCATCGTCGGCAAATACGTAGAGCTTGAGGATTCCTACAAGTCACTGCGCGAAGCCCTGACGCACGGGGGCATCGCCAATAACCTGCGCGTCTCGGTGCGCTGGATTGAATCTGAAGAGTTGATGGAAGACGATTACGAAGAACGCCTCCGCGACTTCGATGCGATTCTGGTCCCCGGCGGCTTTGGCAAACGCGGCGTCGCGGGCATGATTAAGGCCATCGCCTACGCCAGAAAATCAAGGACGCCGTACTTCGGAATTTGTCTCGGCATGCAAACGGCTTGCATAGAGTACGCGCGCAACATGTGCGGTCTCAAGGATGCGGACTCGACCGAGTTTGATTCCGAAACGCCCTATCCGGTCATCTTCAAACTGCGCGACCTCGTCAAGGTCGAGGACTACGGCGGCACGATGCGTCTTGGCGCGTGTCTCTGCCAGCTTGCGCCGGGTTCGCTCGCGCGCGAGACCTACGGCGGCGCGGAAGAGATTAGCGAGCGTCATCGCCATCGTTACGAATTCAATCCAGAATTTCGTGAGACGCTGGAACGCGCGGGCCTGCGCTTTTGCGGCATCTCTCCCGACGGCAAGTTCATAGAGATGATCGAACTCCCGCGCGAAATCCACCCCTGGTTCCTCGGCTGCCAGTTTCATCCCGAATACAAATCGAAGCCGCTTCAGGCGCACCCGCTCTTCGCCTCCTTCGTCCGCGCGGCCTACGAAAATCGCCTCCGCACGGAAACCGCCGTCGAGCAGGTCAACGACACAGAGGCCAGGGAAGAGCACCAGCGCGCGGGCGTCGCGGGCGATGATTAGATAATTAAATGAGTGGTCCAAAAATGGCCCGACGCGAGATAGAGATTGAGACGGAGAGGTTGCTCCTGCGCCTGTTCAGGCCGCAAGACCTTGACGAGGTGTCTCGTATCTTGGGCGACACGCTGGTGACGAGGTATCTCAACGGCGGCAAACCCATGCCGCGCGAGCGCGTCGAGATATTTCTCAAGCGGAGCCGCGAATTTTGGGACGCGCACGGCTTCGGACAGTTCGCCCTGGTCCACAAAGAGGCTGGAAGATTAGTCGGCTACTGCGGTTTTACGTTTTTGGATGAGACGTGCGAAGTCGAGCTATTTTACGGGCTGGCGCGCGAGCGCTGGAACCAGGGGCTGGTCACGGAAGCCGCGAAGGCTTGTCTCAGATTTGCCTTTGAAGAAACGACGCTGGAGCGCATCGTCGCCATCGCCGAACACGCCAACGTCGGCTCGCACAGGGTCATGGAGAAGGCCGGGATGAGGTATGAAAAGGAAGTTCGTCATCAAGATACGGATGTGGTTTCATACTTTATCACTCGCGCGGAGTTCCGCGCGGACTCCTCACCGTATATACTAACGTTGAGTCAATCAAAGGATGTTTAGCCCTGGCTGCGCCCGACGCGCCGTGTGAAATTTTTTATGCTTCAATGTCCCACATGCGGGCTGCGTTACGCGAACGACCTGCAAGAGTGTCCCGAAGACGGGACGCCCTTGCAGGCGGATTCCACCGTCGCGGTCGCCCTGCCTGTGGACCCGCTCATCGGGCGCACGTTTGATGACAAGTACAGGCTGGACGAACGCCTCGGAGTCGGCGGGATGGGCACTGTCTATCGCGCCACTCACCTCCTCATTGATAGGCCCGTGGCGGTCAAGGTGCTCAACCCGCGCTTCGTTGAAGACGAGGCCGCGCAGGCACGCTTTCGCAGGGAAGCGCGTGCCGCAGGTCGCCTCCAACACACCAACGCCGTCGCCGTCACGGACTTCGGTCAGGCCGAAGACGGGTACGTTTACATCGTCATGGAACTCTTGGAAGGAGTGACGCTGCGCGAAGTGCTCGCGCGCGAGGCTCCTCTGGATACTGCCCGCGCCGTCTCCATGATGCTGCAAGTCTCCGCAGCGGTCGCGGCGGCGCACGAGGCCGGAATCATTCACAGAGACTTGAAGCCCGCCAACATTTTTATAGTGCAACGCCCGCACGCGCCCGCCGTCGTCAAGGTCCTGGACTTCGGCATCGCTAAACTCGCGGCTGAAGCGCTTGACGACGACCATCAAACCCTGACGCAGGTCGGCGTCATGATAGGCACGCCGCGTTATATGTCCCCGGAACAATGCGACGGGGCCAAACTCACGCCCGCCGCAGATGTCTACAGCCTCGGAATTATTCTCTACGAGATGTTGACGAGCGTGACGCCCTTCACGGGCACGTCGCCGCTCGCAGTCGCCCTCAAACATTCGACCGAAGCGCCCAGGCCGCCGCGCGAATTGGTCCACTCGATTCCGCCCGCGCTGGAAGAAATTATTTTACACGCGCTGGAAAAGAAGCCGGACGACAGGCCGCAGGACGCGGGAGCATTTCGCCGCGAACTTTACGCGACCGCCGAACGTCTCGGCCTCGAACACGCGGGCAGCTACGGCGCTCCCTCTATAGAGTCGTTGCGGAGCGCCGGAACAGAGACTCCTTCGGGACGCCTCGTGATAGACATAGAGCGTTTGCGCGAAAGCCGCGCCGCCGCCGTCAAGAGCGAGACGCGCGATACGACCATGCTCCATACCGTGGCGGATGACGGAGCGCCATCAACGCCAGCGATAGGAACGCCACCGCCGCCAGCGATACAGGACCAGCACGCGAGCAACGTCGCTGAAGTCTCTTCAGGCATTATCCCCGACGGGTCTTCACTCAACGAAAGCTCTTCAGCCAGTAGCGCCGCCGCCTCCGTCGCGGCCAGCACTTCCGCCAACACTGCCGCCGACACTAATTCGTACGCTTCTGCTGATGTCGCGGGTCTTGCCGCTGCTCCGCAGCCTCAGGCCGATCAGGGCACTGTTTCCCGCATCAGCATCAATCTGGACCAGAAACACGACTGGCGATACTGGGCCAGACAACCCACTGTGTTAGTAGTTACCGGCCTGGCCTTTCTGACCTTAATCGTCGGGGTCGTGGCGCTTCGCTCGGCGGGCGATAAAGCGTCTACGAGAAACGCTGGCGCACGGGCGGAGACGCTCAACTCTCCGACCCCCGCCGGTTCGCCCACGCCGTCTCCATCCGCCGAAGCCTCTCAGGCGGAGGAGAGAGAGACTAGCAGACGCCGCGAGCCTGAGCGCGATGCGAGACCCACACGCAGGACCGCACCGCGCCCGAAGCCGAAGGGGCCTTCGGCGATGGGTAAGGTCAAAAATACTTTGAAGAAGATATTCAAGAATCCTTTTTAGAGCAGTTTACAGTTTTGAGCAAAGACAGGTTGTTTTTTTCTGAAAACTGAAAACTGTAGACTCTAAACTCAAAACTGAAATATGACGACAGAACAAACGCAGGTTAAATCTTTCAGCGTCGGGAACGCGACTTTTGGTGATGGAAGGCTGACTTTGATTGCCGGTCCGTGCGTCATCGAATCAGCCGAACATGCGCTCATGATGGCGCGCGAGTGTGCCGCGAGGGCGCGCGACGCGGGACTCGACTTCGTCTATAAATCATCATTCGACAAAGCCAATCGCTCATCCATAGAGAGCTTTCGCGGACTCGGCATGCGCGCCGGTCTGGATGTCCTCAAACGCGTCCGCGATGAAGTCTGTGTCCCCGTCCTGACAGACATCCATGACGTGTCGCAGGTCAAAGCGGTCTCGGAAGTCGTGGACATCCTACAGATTCCCGCGTTCCTCTGTCGCCAGACCGATTTAATCGCGGAGGCAGCCGGTTCGGGCCGCGCCGTCAACGTCAAGAAGGGACAGTTTCTAGCGCCTGAGGATACGCGCAATATCGTGTTGAAGGCGCGGGCCGCCGGTTGCGAAAAGCTGCTCCTGACGGAACGCGGCGTGAGTTTCGGCTACAACAATCTGGTGGTTGACATGCGCGCTTTTCCGATTATGAGAGAGTACGGCGCGCCCGTCGTCTTTGATGTCACGCACTCGCTGCAACTGCCCGGCGGGCTCGGCCATGCCACGGGCGGGCAACCGCAGTACATCGAACCGCTGGCGCGCGCGGGCGTCGCAACGGGCGTTGACGCGGTCTTTATGGAAGTCCATGAGAGGCCGGAACAGGCTCCCTCCGATGGCCCCAACATGCTCCCGCTCGCCCGCCTCGCACCGCTGCTCAAGATGCTGCGAGACATACACGCGCTGGTTAATTAAAAGGTGTTACAATCCGTCAAGCCGTCAAGCGTCTTAAACAGAGACCATCATTTGGTCTTGAAAGGTTTGAGCCAATGACAAGCGAAGAGATGCAAAATACTGTCCAGTTCATCCTCGAACAGCAGGCACAGTTGACGATCAAGGTTGATAAGCTGGCGGAGTCGCAATTGAGCTATCAATCACGCTCCGGCCAGTTGGAAGAAACCCTCGGCATGCTGGTCCAGGTTATCAGGAACATGGATGAGCGTGCGGATAAGACGGAAAAGCGTCTGGATACTACGGACGAGCGTCTGGCATTATTAAGAGAGGCGCAATCAAGCACGGACGAATATCTAGCTCTGTTAGCGAAGGAGCAACTGAACTATCAATCACGCACCAACCGCTTAGAAGAATCTTTCAGTATACTGGTCCAATTAACTAGGGACATGGATGAGCGCATGGATTCGCTGGCGGAGGCCGACAAACAGACTGATGAGAAATTGGGCCGGTTGATCACAACTGTCGAGCGTTACATCAACGAGGGCCGCAACGGTAAATCTCAGGGATAAGCCTGCCACCAAAATTAATTCTACGATCTATGAAATTCTTTAGTTGCTTTCTAGCCTTCTGTCTGCTCGTTTTAGTTTACACGCCTCATGTCGCGCGGGCGCAGGATGAACCGCGCGCCGCGTGGCAGGTCGCCAGTTTCAACATTAGTGCTGACGTGTCCGCCAACGAGCGCGCCTTGAACGCGAGCGCCGAACTCAACGTCCGCAACGTTGGTCGCGGGGCAGGCTCAAGCATTACCGTGCGCATCAATCCGAAGGCAGAGATTAAGTCCGTGAAGGTCAACGATGCGGCGACCACCTTCACCTCGCAGCCGGAGCCGAGAGGCAATTTACAGCGCTTGATTATCAGAATCCCAGGCTCCGTCGCGCCGGATGCGACGGCCAGAGTGACGGTCGCCTATCGCCTGCCCCTGACGGACAATTCGAGCCTCGCCGCCATCTCGCCCAACGGGAATCTCTTCCTGCCCCTCTCCTTCTGGTATCCAGCGCCCAACACGCCGTTCGCCCTGCGCGGCGCGGACGTTGCTCCCTTTAACCTGAGATTGGATGGAGAGATCGCCGTCTCATCCGGCGTCGAGCATAAGATGCGCAGTCTCTCCAGCATGTTCGAGCAATCGCTCAACGCCCAGCCTTTCTTTGTGACGGGCGATTGGGAGCGGGTGGAGGGCGCGGGCGAAGCTGGCGGAGTTCAGACGTGGTTGCCGAAAGGCTCCGGCGCGGAAGAGCGTAAGGAGGCCGAAGCTTTGATGAGCCTGGCGGGCGCGGCGCGTTCGTTTTACGCGGGCCTGCTTGGCCCAGCGCCGGACGCTCCGATCCATCTGGTCTCCGTGACGCGCGGCGCGGGCTTCAACGACGCGGGCACGGTCCTGCTCGATAGCGCGGTCTTTCGCCGGACCAGGATTGATTCGACGACGGCCCTGCTCATCGCCGAATCCGTCGCGCGTTTGTGGATCGGCGGACAGACCTCCGTGCGCGGCGAAGGCTTCGGCGTCATACGCGAGGGACTGACAAGGTATCTCGCCAATCTCTTTCTTGAGAAACAGTTCGGGCGCGAGACGGCTGACGCGGAGCGCATGCGCCAGCGCACCGCTTACGTCGCGATCTCCAAACGCGATGCACCTCTCTCGCTGGCGACGCCGCTCGATGATACATACTTCGGTTCGGTCGCCAACAAGGGCGCGATGGTCTGGCGCATCTTGGAACGCGCCCTCGGTCGTGACGCTTTCCACACCATCGTCCGCGCCTCGCTCCAAAACGGGAAGGGAACTCCGACAGGGCTCACGCTCGCCGCGCTCAGGGCCGCGCTCGTAGAGCGTGGAGGCGCGCCCGTCAAGGCCATCCTGGACCATGAATTGGACCAGCCGACGGATATGGACCTGCTGGTGGGCGTCCCGCAACAACGCGGCGCGCAGTGGGTCTCCGCGCTGCGCAACCTGGGTTCCGTGGATGCCTCTGTGACGGTCGCGGCGACGACCGCCAGCGGAGAACGCTTAACGGTTGACACGACCATCCCCGCGCGCAATTTCGCGGAGGCCGTCTTCAACACACAGGCGCGCATCTCGCGCGTCGAGATTGATCCTGACAAACTCTATCCACAACTTGATTACGCCAACGACATCGCGCCGCGCACGCGCCAGAGCGACGATGCGCTCGCCGAAGCGACGCGTCTCTACGCGGGCCAGCAATACGCACAGGCGGAGAGCCTCGCGCGCGAACAACTAGCCATCTCGCCGCACATGCAGGAGGCACGCATCCTGCTCGCGCGCTCTCTGCTTGCAGGGAACAAAGTGGACGAGGCGGAGAAGGAGTTTCGCGCGACCCTGGAAGAGCGTGCGCCGACGCCAGCCGCGCTCGCCTGGGCCAACATAGGTCTCGGCGAGGTGGCCTTACGCAAAGGGCAGGCAGCGGAAGCCGCGCGACGCTTTAACGAAGCCGTGCGCGCGGATGCAGAGTACGCTTCGACGGTCGCCGCGCGTGCCGGTCGCATCAACGCGGAAGCCAAGGCGGGCGCGGCCCCTGCCATAGACGAAGCGGCCAAGAGTTTCGTAGGCCAATTCGATGCGGCGGTCAAGAGCGGCAAAAAGACGGAGATGGAATCTCTCATCGTGCCCGGCGAGTTGAGCCGTTTCGTGCAGGGCATCGTCGGAAGCCAGCCTGAGTTATGGCAGACGCGCGTCCTGCGTACCGAACTGTTGGACGCCAACCGCCTCGCCGTAGACGTGAGCCTCAACACAAGGGAGTTTGGCCGCGACCAGGCGGGGACGGCTGTCCTCATGCTCGCGCGCACGAACGGGGCCTGGAAACTTTCCTCTATCGAATTCTTTGAAGTCCGATAAAAACGCATGAGCGAGCTAACGGATGTCATGCGGCGCGCGGCGCGTATCAAACTGCTGTTGATGGACTGCGACGGCGTGCTGACGGATGGCCGCATCACCCTCCTCGGCGAGAGCGACGAGCAGAAGACCTTTCACACGCGCGACGGTCACGGGTTGGTCCTCTTACATCGCGCGGGGCTGCGCTCCGGCATCATCTCCGGGCGCACTTCGGTCGCGGTCGAAAGGCGCGCGCGCGAACTCTCCATCACCTACCTGCACCAGGGAACGTGGGATAAGATTAAAGAGTTCGAGCAAGTGCTTCTGGAAGCAGGGACGGAAGAATCAGAGGTCGCCTACGTCGGCGATGACGTGGTGGACATCCCTCTCATGAAGCGCGTGGGCCTCGCGGTCGCGGTCGCGGACGCTGGCGAAGAGACGCAGTCCGCCGCGCACTTCGTGACCAGACTCCCAGGCGGCTACGGCGCAATCCGCGAAGTCGCGGAATTAATCTTAAAGGCGCAAGGGCGCTGGACCGAACTGATGCGCCGGTACACGGGGGAGTAAGTCCCAAGTCCAAAGTCTCAAGTCCCAAGTTAAGAACTGAACTCTTTCGCCTCTTGACCTGGGTCTTGGGACCTGGGACGTGAGACTTGAGACTATTATCGTTGACACCTGACGGTGAGGTTGATTATCTTTGCAGTGTCTTGACAGTGATGAAGGCGCGGCGATGAGGCGGTTTCCCTTTCAGCCTTCAAATTTTGCTTTGCGAGCGGGTGTGGCGCAATGGTAGCGCATTAGCTTCCCAAGCTAAGGGTTGCGGGTTCGAGTCCCGTCGCCCGCTCCAAATATTTCTAGCCCAGGACTGCGGGTTTAATTCCCGTTTCGTGCTATCCTTACTTTGAGCAGAAGATCTTAAAGTTGAACTTTGTCGCCCGTGCTCCAAATAATTTGAAGAAGAGCGTGCCCAGGTAAAATTTCCTCACCGAATCTTGATTAATAGTTTGGTGTCGGCTAAAAAATTCATTCAACTGCGGCGAGTTGTGAGGCTTTACCCGACGAGTCCACGTCTGAGGTTGCAGGAGTTCCCCCAATGCCACCAGACAAAAGGCGTATCTTATGCGCCGAAACTCACGAGGATACCTGTTCTCTCATCACCCTCCTGCTCGAACGGCAGGGACATGAGGTGAAGACCGGAAACAGCATCGGCCAGTGTCTTGAACTGGCGAGCCACGAGCGTTTCGACCTCTACCTGCTAGATGACAGCTACCCTGACGGGACCAGCATCGAACTCTGTAAGAAACTGCGTGCGCTGGACCCGCAAACCCCCATCCTCTTCTTCTCATCCGCCTGCTTCGAGAAAGACATCCGTGAAGGACTGGAAGCCGGAGCGCAGGCTTACCTGACCAAGCCCGGAGATATTTTGCAGGTCGCGCAAACCATCAAGGCGCTGCTCAAACCCTACTCGACCGACGCCACGCGGACAGACCTCGATAGACGCTGAGCGCGGCGATGGCGAATTGACCTATTGACTACCGCCTCAAGTTTCAGTAATTTAATCCATCCCCCAAGATCGTCGGATGATGCCGTCCCTCGCCGGATTCGCTCACTGGGTGTCGGAATGCAGCCGAAGAAGATAAGAATCTTATGCGTTGAAGAACACGAAGACGTAGCGGACCTGATCAACTTCATGCTCAGACAGCAGGGATATGAAGTCAAGATCGTGCGGACCTGTGCCGACTGCCTGCGCATAGTCGCCGAAGAACGCTTCGACCTTTACATACTCAATGACGGCTACATAGATTGCCAGAGCATAGAGCTCTGTGAGCGCCTGCGCCTGATGGACCCGCACACGCCCGTCCTCTTTCTCTCGGAGAATCTTTCCAGCCACGACCGCAGCAAAACGACAGGCGCGCAGGCTTATCTCAACAAGCCCGGAGATTTCGTCTCTCTCGTGCAAACGGTCGAAGCGCTCGTCAATCTTCGCCGCTGACGCTTTTCGCCCCGTCAACGCGAAACGAAAGCCCCCTGGCGCGCTCCGCAGGCTCGCCGCTCAACCCTTCGTTTTCACTCTGCCAGCCCGGACATGCAATAAACCTTGCATAATTGAATTTTTTTTACGCACAGCAAAAAAAGCCTGCTATGATGCGCGGGCGTCAAGAAACTGTGCCGCCGCGTGAAGTACCTCAAGGCAGCAAGAGCAGTGCTTGAATGTGTCAGTTTAGCTTAGGCCAGCGACAGCAAGCCTCGCAACAATTCAAACGCAACCGTCATTGCCGTTAACCGAATCGCTTGTCCGTCTTGTCTCTCGCCACTCGTGGGAGGTGGTGTTGGGCCAACGTTTCCATGCTGAATTTCGCCCACGCGTACTGCACGGGCTGGTGCCGATTGCCAGTCAGGAGATGAGAACAGTTTTACGCATCGGTCTTTTCCTTTTATGAGGTTAAGTAAATGTCTCAGCCGCCACATCTGCATAAAGGTGTGGCGGTTTTGATGTCTATGCAACAAACGTTGCATACCCAAAAAAGAGGCCATCCTCACATGAGATTAAACGGCGCAAAATCAAGGCCACCGAATAATCCTGATCTCACAAGGGATACACCCGCGTTCTGAAGGATGCGGGTCTGCTTGCACAGATGGATGAGACGCGTGCGAGAGTTCTCCTGGCGGAAGGGCGTTATAAAGAAGCCATGCAGATTATTGGCGAGGCTGTCAATACGCTTGAGGGGGGCGGGGAGCAGGGGTTGCTGGCGAATGCGCTGACGTTGAAGGCGACGGTTCACGCGAGGCTGGGTGAGCATGAACTGTCAATCCGTAATTTTCAGCGAGCGATAAATATCGCGGAGAACGCGGGGTCTGTGGACAGTGCGGCGCTGGCGGTGCTGGCGATGATTGAGGAGCATGGGAAGGAGGGTCTCTCTGAAGTCGAAGCCTATCACGCGTACAGGCGCGCGGACAGGTTGCTGGCGAAGACGGAGGATGTGGAGGACTTCGCGCGCCTGCGCGCGTGCGCGCGAATCGTCATGCGTAGATTGTTCGGGGCGCAGGTGGGGGAGCAGGATTTCTACTTGCACGATGCGGTGCAGGCTTACGAGGGGCGGCTCATCGAGCAGGCTTTGAAGGAGGAGCGCGGGCTGTTGACGCGTGCGGCGAAAAGGTTGGGGCTAACGCACCAGTCGCTCGGCTCGATTCTCAAGGGACGGCATAAGAAGCTTTTGCCAAAGAGAACGCCTCCGACTTCACGCAAACGCTAGGCGGGTTTGCAAGCGAGCGTCGCCTTGGGAGAGTGGCCCGCGCGACAGCAAGACGGTCTCGCCAGAGCCGTAGGGAATGGATAAGGCAGGGCGACCCTCAGGGGGCAGGGGTAGCGTCGCCGTGCCGGAGGGACCGCCGCGTTTGGGTGGGCGCGGCGGTCTCTACTCAAAGTCTGTACGAAAGCTTTTCCAATCTAGCGTGACGAAGGAGAAACGATGGCTAGAACTCCTGCATCGGCAGATGTTTATTATGCGAAGATTACGAATGATAACGGCACGGTTCGCGGCAAGATTCCATCGCCGCTGGTGCGTGATATGAAGGCCCGTCCCGGCGATAAGATGGTCTTTCGGAAGGACGACGCGGGGAATGCCGTTATGAGCGTCCAGCGCGGCAAGGGAAGGCGTCCGGGCACATCCGCGAAGAAGCAGGATAAGCCGGGCTGAGACGCGGGGTGCGGAGGACGCCGGATTTTTTCGGGTGTGCCTGGCCGGTGTTAAGGCACCGGCGCGGGCGCAGGGGACACGGAGGGGGGCTTAGGGATGTTGACGGCTCTCTAGGCCTCTCCCGTGTCTTTTGACTATGCCTGCCTGTCTCTTTCCGAGAGAGAGCCTGGGCCAAACGAAAAGGGAAGTCAAGAGAAAATCTTTTCGGGTAGCGATTTAGATTGGCCTTGAGTGTCAGGGGCCTTGTGATTCACCACCGCAGACACAGAGCGCACAGATTAAGCACAGAGATAAGCATTCAAGCCTCTGTGCTGACTCTGTGCGCTCTGTGTCTGCGGTGGTGAATGCGCCTTTCGTATTCGCTCAACTCATATTGACTCACTTGTTGACGGCTTATCCCTCACCCAATCAAGAGTCTCCCGCTCCACTTTTATCCTGAACTGCCACGCGGCGAAGATTCCGTTTTTCATCGGTTGTAGTTTCATGCTATTGTTTGCTCACCATAATTGATGGGCCAATCAGGAGCGTCTTGCCCCCGGACGCTAAAGCGCACACTGCTCTGACAGTGTTCCATCGCCATCTGCGCTCGACCAAGTTACGCAGAAAGCAGGACATGCTGAAGGTTTCACGCTCTACCATGCTGTACTACGGGGTTGCGGTCGCAAGCATCCTGCTCGCCACGCTGCTGCGGATGCTGCTTCAGCCCTTCCTGGGAAACAATCAACCTTATGTCATGTATGTCGTCGCGGTCGTCTTCACGGCCTGGTATGGGGGCTTGCGCCCGGCAGTGCTGGCCCTCTTGCTCGGAGCCCTCGGCGCAGTCTTTTTGTTCGTCGCGCCGCAAAACTCGCTGACCAGCGTCCCGTATCTCACAGGGTTGGCGCTCTATCTCCTGGTCGGTCTCACGAGCGCTTTTCTGAGCGAGGCGATGCACCGCGCACGCCATCGCGCGGAGGAGGCCGGAAGGGCATTGCAGGAGGAGAAGTGGGCGCATTTCGCGCTGGCCGCTATCGTCGAATCCTCTGACGACGCGATTATAGGGAAGACTCTGGACGGCATTATCACGAGTTGGAACTCAGGCGCGGAGCGGCTCTACGGCTATACGGCGGCGGAGACCATCGGCCATCCCATCAACCTGTTAATCCCGCAGGGGCGTCCTGACGAACTGCCCAGGATACTCGACAGACTCAGGCGCGGCGAGCGCATAGAGCATTACGAGACCATCCGTGTCAAGAAAGACGGCGGGCATCTGGATATTTCCCTCTCGGTCTCTCCCATCAAGAACGGGGAGGGCGAGGTCATAGGCGCTTCGGCCATCGCGCGAGACATCACGGGGGCCAAGCGTGCTCAGGCGGAGTTGCAGGAATCCGAGAGACGCTTTCGCCAGTTGGCGGAGAATCTACAGGAGGTCTTTTGGATTTCCGATGCCAACACCAAAGAGATGATTTACGTCAGCCCCGCCTATGAAGAGATTTGGGGCCGCTCGCGCGAGAGCCTCTACGCTGTGCCAAGGTCTTTCATGGATGCCGTTCACCCGGATGATAGAGAACGTGTAGATGACGAATTGGTCCAGCAGGAATCCGGCACATACAACGTCGAGTATAGAATCATCCGCCCGGATGGTTCGACGCGCTGGATCTGGGCCAGAGCCTTTCCCATCAGGGATGAATCGGGAAAAGTCTATCGCGTGGCGGGCATCGCAGAGGACATCACCAGGCGCATGATGATCGAAGAGGATTTGCGCGAGCAGACGCAGACCATAGAGACCGTCAACCGCGTCGGGCAGACCATCGCGGCGGAACTGGACGTTCATCAAGTGGTCCAGGCCGTGACGGATGCCGCGACGGAGTTGAGCGGCGCTCGCTTCGGTTCCTTCTTCTATAACGTGCTGGACCAGAGCGGCGGCTGGTACATGCTCTACACGCTGTCGGGCGTGCCGCGCGAGGCGTTCGAGCATTTCCCCATGCCGCGCGCGACGGACCTCTTTGGGCCAACTTTTCGCGGCGAGGGAACGATTCGCATTGAAGATGTCAAGCAGGACCCGCGTTATGGCAAGTGGTCGCCGTATCACGGCATGCCGGAGGGCCATCTGCCTGTCACGAGCTATCTGGCCGTGCCCGTCGTCTCGCGTTCGGGCGAAGTCATCGGCGGGCTTTTCTTCGGCCACCCGAAGGCCGGTGTCTTTAAGGAACGTGAGCAGCGCATCGTTGAGGGACTGGCGGCGCAGGCAGCCGTCTCCGTGGACAACGCGCGGCTCTTCGACGCCGCGCAGAAGGCCCGCGCGCAGGCCGAACTGGGGGAGCGGCGCTCTGCCTTTCTGGCCGAAGCGAGCGAAGTGCTGGCTTCATCTCTGGACTATGAAATCACGCTGGCGAGCGTCGCTCGTTTGATGATCCCGCACCTCGCGGACTGGTGCGCCGTGGACATACTCGACGAGGACCGCTCGATTAAACGTCTCGCGGTGGCCCATCAGGATGCCTCGAAGGTGGAGTTGGCGAGGGAACTCGAACAACGTTACCCGCAGCAGATGAGCGACACTGAAGGTCTGGCGAAAGTCATTCGGACGGGCCAATCGGAAATCCACGGGGAGATACCGGACTCTTTGCTCATGATGGGCGCGCGCGATGCGGAGCACTTGAGAATCCTGCGCGAGTTGGGCCTCAAGTCCGCGATGGTCGTTCCCCTGTTGGTCCACGAACGCGTGCTCGGCGTGATTACCTTCGTGTATTCGGAATCGGGTCGCCGCTACGAGCAGGCGGACCTGACCTTCGCGGAAGACCTCGCGCGTCGCGGCGCGATGGCCGTGGAAAATTCCAGGCTCTATCGTGAGGCGCAGTTGGCGAGCCGCATGAAGGATGAATTTCTCGCGGTCGTCTCTCACGAACTGCGGACGCCTCTGACAGCCGTGCTGGGTTGGAGCAGAATGTTGCACGACGACCAGCTTGACGAGGAGACGGCCAAGAGAGCGCGCGAGATTATCATGCGCAACGCGGAGACGCAGCGCCAACTCATCGAAGACCTGCTCGATGTCTCGCGCGTGATTACCGGCAAGCTGCGGCTGGACGTGCGCGCGATTGAGTTTGAGCCGGTCATCAAGGCCGCAGTGGATGCCGTGCGTCCTGCGGCTGACGCCAGGGGCATCAAGCTTCACATGGTCCTTGACACGAGGACCGGGCACATCGCGGGCGACGCGGACCGCTTGCAGCAGGTCGTCTGGAATCTGCTCGCCAACGCCATCAAGTTTACGCCCAAAGAGGGACACGTAGAGGTCCGTTTAGAACGCGTCAATTCGCACGTCGAGTTATCCGTGAGCGACACGGGACAGGGCATCTCTCAAGAGTTTCTGCCCTACGTCTTCGACCGTTTCCGGCAGGCGGACCCGACGATGACGAGAGTGCATGGCGGGCTTGGGCTGGGCCTCGCCATCGTGCGGCATCTGGTTGAGCTACATGGCGGGACCGTGGAGGTCTTCAGCGAGGGAGAGGGGCGCGGGGCGAAGTTTACGGTCCAACTTCCTTTGATGGTCTTTCGCAATTCGGATGGTAACTCCGGCGAACTCAAGCGCGTGCATCCGACGGTTGGCGGAGTCGTGCCCTATAGCGGCGAGCAGAATCTGGAAGGCTTGAGCATTCTGGTGGTTGACGACGAGCAGGACACGCGCGACATGTTGATAGCCATCCTCGAACAGTGCGGAGCGAAAGTGATTGCCGTGTCATCCGCTGCGGAAGCCCTCGCGGAACTCATGCGCCACAGGCCGGACGTGCTTGTGAGCGACATAGGCATGCCGGATCAGGACGGCTACGAATTGATTGGCAGGGTGCGCTCAATGGAGTCGCAACTCGGCAAGCAGATACCGGCGGTCGCGTTGACGGCCTACGCCAGAACAGAGGATCGCATCCGCGCACTCAACGCCGGATTTCAGATACACGTCCCGAAGCCCGTCGAGCCGACGGAGTTGACGACCGTCGTCGCCACCCTCGCCGGAAGGACCGGGCGTGCTTGAAGACGATTTTGATGAGAGAGATGCTGGCTTAAAGTGTCTCTCATGATGCGCTTCTCAGGACGTATCGTAAGGAAACAAAAGGTGCGCGCGGCGTATGCTTTTGGGCGCTTTCAAGGCTGTTTTGGACCATCAATGACGGGTCGGGCGCGCGGCTCTTATGGCACGTTGGTTGCGCGTCAGACTTTGAATAAATTCTTTAGGAGGGAATCACAACATGCGTATTAAATTTATCGCCAGCCTGTGCCTGCTTGCACTGGCAAGCTTCGCGGCGGGCTGCTCCGGCAGCGACAACACCAACACGGCGAACGCCAACGCCAACGCGAACGCCAACACCAACGTCGTGACCACGACGACCAGCACGACAACCAACAACGGCGTCGTCACGAACTCTAATACGGAAGGGACCAGCAGCACGGGTCAGGAGTACGAGACCGCGACGACGGAGATCAACGGCGTCAAGACCGAGACTCGCACCTACCACAACAACTCGCGCGTCTCCAAGGTCGTCATCACCACGCGCAACAACAAGCGGACAGCCGTCGTCTATTCTCCATCCGGCGAGCAGAAGGAATTGCACACCGATAAAGTGGACGATGTCTTGAGCATGACGGGCGACAAGATTGCGGATGCCGCAGGCTTTGTCGCGGACAAGACGAAGAGCGCCGCCTCCGCGACCAAAGAGGGCGCGGGCAAGGTCATTGACAAGACAGGCGAGGGCGTCAAGACCGGCGCGGAAAAGACCAAAGAGGGCGCGCAGACCGTCGGTGAAAAGACCGCCGAAGGCGCGAAGACAGTCGGCCACGCGACCGTCGAAGGAGCCAAGAAAGTCGGCGAAGGCGCGAAGGATGTCGGCAAGGGCATCAAGAACGCCGTCAAGCCGTAATTCGTTTGGGAAAGAAATCCCATCTACATAAAAGGTCCAGGCATCGCTTGCCGCAAGCGATGCCTGGACCTTTTATTTCATGTTCATGAATTATTCATCCGCCGTGTTCATAAAGAGGGCAACTGTGGCGTCGGCTCTTCGCTCTCTGACTGAGGCTCTATCTTCGTCAACGCGTAGAGGTCCGCACGCCCTGCGTCCGTGTAGCTCTTGATGAAACGCAGCCTGCCCGTCTCTCTGCCGTTTGCGAGCATGGCCTCGATTGCGTCGCGGTCGGCGGCAGGAAGAGAGTCGTAGTGGACCACCACATAAGACGCGGGAATTGATTCGAGAAGATCGAGGAGGCTCGACGGGATTGGTTTCATCCGAGTCAGAGATTCAATCTTCGCTTCGAGAGGTGGGACGAAACTGTTCGTCGCGGTAATGAGCGGGCGCGCGTGGTCCGCCGCGCGCAACACGTAAAGGTAATTCCCCTTTGGCCCACCGGCGGGGAGTTCCACAATCCCGCCGCGCATCTGCGTCGCCTTGAGTCGCAGCGTCAACTGGTCCGGGTCCGCCTCTCCCTTCAAGACATTCAGGGGGGCGACGCGTTGTTCAAACAAAATGGCGAGCGCGATGATTGTATAAATTAACCAGCTACTTCTACGAAGGCGTGCGCGCGAAAGCCAACGCGCTAAATTTTCCGCTATGTACTGTGCTCCCAGCCCGGCCAGCAGCGCCAGACCCAGGTAGCAGATCATGGCCCAACGCGCGGGCACACGCATGCTCCGAAACAATGGAACGTATTCAAAGAGCGCGCGGTGAAAATAGAAATTCATCCCCAACGCTCCCATGAATCCTATAATGGTCCAGACCGCGTCCGTGATGAGCATCCATGACGACAACTTCATTTGAGCAGACTTGCCGGGGCGTCTCTCTTTTCCAGCGCGAGAGTGCATCAGGTAAGTCGCACCGCAACGCAATGAGATGAGAAGGGCGCAAATGATGAGGGCATTCGCCGGAGTCTTCGCCTTGAAGAGCCGGACGCCGAAAAGCGCGGGCGCGAAAACGCCGTAACCCAACGTCAACAACGCCACTATCATTGAGAGGACGGCGAGCACGTCCAGCAGTATGAGCGGCCCTCTCTTCCAAGAGCCGTAAGGAAGCGTCCACGCGTAGGCGCGCGCCAGCCTTCGTCCCGGCGCGCCGAGCAGGAGCGCCGCCAGCGCAAACAAAACCGGAAGGAAGCCTGGGAAGAGCATCGTTTCGGAATTGCTGGGAGTCCCTGCGCCCAACCCCGCCCACAACTTGTTGTTGTCGTCCGCGACCAGAAAGTTTCCCAGCCGCGCGGAATACATCGCCGTCTCCTGCGCGTTTCTCACGAAGCCTTGAGTCCTTGAGACTCTATAATAGGGCCAAAAAAAAGAGAGCATGAAAAGCGAGGCGAGCGCGAGAGCCAACCCGCCACGCAGCCAGAAAGCCTTGTCCCGCCCGCAGCGATACTGGACCAGCAATAAGACGCCCGTCAGTGTCAACGGGATGAGCGTCAAAATAAACCAGGTGATACACGTCAACGCGTTCATGAGAAACGCGCAGCCGAGCCAGCCCGCACGACGCCAACTTCGCACGCGAGCGAAGAGCAAGAGGGATTCCAGGACCAGCGGCATCCACACGGCGAACGGCTTTGCACAAAAACCATGTAAATTTTTCTACTTTTTGTGCAGGGGGAAATTCTGCACAAAAAGTCTCTCTGCGTGGAGGCTTAAAAAAGTGATTTTTGAAAGTCCAAATTCTGATAGGCTTGCGGCATGGTCAATAAAGGATATTGGGGTTGGCTCAAGATTGCGCCAATTTGGGTGGCACTCATGAGCGGCAGCTTTTCCCTCATCCGAGAGGTGGTAGGGTACTACCAACCAGAGCATACCGACCCCAAGCCTTTATTTCGATTATTGGGATGGACTTGCTTCTTTATTTCAGCCGTAATCGCATGGATTATAAAACAACGTGAGTTGGTTGATGAGAAGGCTAAGAACGCACGCCCCGAAATCACAGGTGAAATTCTAGAGGTTTATTTTCAACCGACCGCAGCGCTTTCAAAGGTTCCTGTGCTTACTGATTTGTATATCACTATAAAAGTCTATCTAGTGAATACACGGCCAAAGCAAACCACAATTAAAAAATATGCTTTGATGGTTAATACAGATGAAGGTGAATATTATGCAGAAGAGACCCCAATAGATGGCGACTTACGCTTGAAACGTGAACAGAGACACCAAGTTATATTGGGCCTCCCCGCTTCTAAAATCGAGCCTGTGCTTGATGAGCTACCAGGCTTGGGTCATCAGAGGCATATTGCCCTTACTGAAGGTAATGGCCGAGAAGGTTGGTTACGATTTGTATTAGCTGAAGTCGCCCTTGACACCACAAAGATTCAGGAAGGGATAACTACATTAACAATAGTTGATGCTTTCGGTACTCAACATAAAATTACTGCTTACCCCCCATTTAATAGAACAGGAGAACTTGTTAGCCATGATATGGAAGAGATACATGAATCCGTTAAGGAAAGCAAAAAGGAAAAGGAAAAACTTAAAGCTCAATTAGAAGAACTTAAAAAACTAAAACTTATAATCAATACGGATCACCAAAGCGAAGTTCGTATAAATCGGCATTGGAATGTTCCTGTCATGGTGGGCGTAGAACAGTCTGAAAGTGATGAGTGGCATATAACTGCTCACCTTAGAATGCAACTTGAGAATAATGCTTTAGCTAATGTTCTCGTAAAGAAGCTGGAAGCCTCGCTCGTTAGGAAAACTAAGAGGGAAGAAGAAAAGGGGATGCCAAAAACAAAAACGTCTTTAATCCCTCTTTTAGGAATTGAGGAGCTTGTTAGGCATGAAGTTCTAGCGGGAAGGATGACAGAGCAATATTGGTATTCTTACGAAGTGGATATCCCGGCTCGATATGTGAAGCGACTAGATTCTACTTGCTTCTTACGGGTGACAATGGAGGCTATGAGGCAGCCTCCATCTTCAATTGATTTAGATGTTGACTGGGAAGAGGCAAAAATCAAGGGCACAACCTTTCTCACTCCCAGAAAGTAGGGTCAATCCCTAGCTCGTATGTGGATTGAATTACACAACAAAGATTATGACAGAGCACTTTACACAACGCTTCATTCATCTGCGCCTGATACGTCTTGCTGCGGAGACTACCGCCGAACTTCGCCTTAATCATTGAAAAGGTGCTCTCAACATTACTCCGCTTGTGATAGTGCTGATAAAACCATTCTTGATTGTAAGCATAGAAGTGATAAAGACGTGTCCACGTCGCATCTTTCATCCTCTCAGGATTCGTACCCGCTTTGAAATCAATATATGGCATCGCCGCTTTACGCTGGACCAATTTGAGATTATCGCGGCTAGAGTATGCCTTGTCTGCCGACACTTCATTCATCACAAAGTTCTCAGCCGTTGCATTGACGAGAGGCTTAAACTTCGGGCTGTCTCCCGCGTGCTTGTCAGTCACTATGCAACTGGTCACAATGTTGGTTGTGACTCCGCACATCAAATGCAGCTTTATCCATCCTTGCTTATCAATCACCTGCGCCTTGCCATACTTGGCATGTAGCCATCGCTCATAACGGCCTGTAGAGAAGCCAGAGCTATCAACGGCGAAAGCTGTCTCAACGGTTCTCAGAGGCATACTGCTTTCCGTGATGAGAGCCTGCAAGTAAGCTGTCAGCCATTCGGCATCCAGATAGTTAGAGATTGAGTTGAAATGCGGAGTGCAGGCCAGATAGCCGCGTTGCTGTGCCTCTCTCAGATCGGATGTGGTGCGCCTACCGGAAAATCCGCAATAGACTTTCAGGGCGGCAGCAAAGACCATATTTGCAAGAGGCAAGCGCGGGCATCCCATTGTCTGTTCGCGTTCCTCTATACCATCACAAAGCGAATAGAGCAGGGCTTGAAAGTGTGCTTTCTCATTCGTCTGCGCGAGATTATATTCGGTCCACTCCTGCTTATACGTCGGCCTCTTGATAGGCGCGGGAGTCTCTATGATTTGTTGAGGATAAAGGATGCGCTCAACAGCATAAATATGCTTGCACTTCTGGTGATGAGTTTCGTAATCGGCGCAGGTACAGGTCTGATGCTCAGGAGTATAGCGGACGGTGTAACGCTTGCCAGTACGTTGCGAGGGAACGGACCATGTATCGCCAATTTGTTGAATTTTGGATGAGGCTGCGATTTGCAGACCTTTTAGCTGTCTTGAATCCATCATGCTCCTTGCGTTCAGGGCATGACAGTCGCACAATGCAGTTGCTTCTACAGTGTGTGCAGTCACGCTGTGGTCGAAGAGGTCTTGCTGTGTGTTATCAGCACATGGCAAGGCCCGTTTTTTATGTCTAAAACCAGTCTGCATGATACACCCGCTTGCACGATAAAACAACAGCTAAATGCTTGAAAGCACAGCTACTTAGCATACTATTTGGGATGTTCAAAATGAGTGAGAATGTTAGGTCTGCATCGTCTATTAAATACGAGTTTTGGGTCTGTGAAGTTCAAAGCACACATCACCCATGCCGCCTGTGAAGTGCAAGCAGCCTTTAAGGTCTTGGTTGTGCTTATACTCAGGAAAGCGAGAGCACGCTCTGTATCAAACTCACGGCAAGCTGTAACCCGCCGCACGATATTTCACCTGTAGCCGTTGCGGTGGACGTTGTATCTGGCGGTGGGTCAACTACGCCTGGACACTCTGCATGGCCCGCGAATGTTGAAAAGGCGAGAGCCAGCGTCAAGACTGCCGCCGCACAAAGTTGGGTTAGAGGTTTCATTACTTTTATCTCCTTTTGAGGTGTATGCATAGAACTATGCAAGGGCAAACTAGACCAGCTTTGCAAACTTCTTGCAAGTCAAAGATGTAGTGCCTAATATGGCGGGCGGTCTATGCAATATATTTTGCACTCACTTTGAAAGGTATGTCTCACATGAACTTATCGGCCTCACTTCTGCGTCAACTGGAAAATAAGAGCCTCAGCCCGAATCAAAAAGCGGAGCTACGATGCCAGCTTGCCAGAGAGTATGAAGATGCGGGAGAACATGAAGCTGCGCGTGAAGTAATGGGCGAGCTATGGCAGCGCATAGGCGAGCAACCGAAGATTGAAGGACTAGAGCAAGAGACAGCAGGAGAAGTTCTTTTGCGTGCAGGAGTCCTCACAGGCTGGATTGGCAGCACTCAACAGATTACTAATGCTCAGGAGGTAGCGAAGAATCTCTTGAGTCAAAGTATTTCTATCTTTGAGTCTCTTCGTTATGAACGGAAGATATTAGAGGCGCAGACCGAATTGGCTCTATGCTACTGGCGAACGGGAGCATATGACGATGCCCGTATCATCCTGCGAAGTGTACTGGCAAGACTCACAACAGACAACGAGTTAAAGGCTAAGGCCATATTGCGCGCTGGTATTGTCGAATCTGGCGCAGGATGTTATAGCGAAGCCCTGCGTATTCTGACAGATACCGCACCCTTATTCCAAAAGATAAACAGCCACGTTTTGAAGGGCAGTTATCATAACCAGCTTGCCATTATCTTTGAAACACTGGCTGCCAAAGAGCAAAAGGAAGATTACTTTGACCGTGCCTTTGTCGAGTATGAGGCCGCCAGTTTTCATTTTGAGGAAGCCGGACACAAGCGTTATCTCTCACACGTCGAAAACAATCTAGGAATTCTGCTCTATCGCGCTAGTAAATACAAAGAGGCGTACAGACGCTTGGACCGTGCGCGCCGCTTGGCTGAGAGCCTTAAAGATCGAATGCATACGGCGCGAATAGATGAGACTCGCGCTCGCGTCTTTCTCGCGCAGAAGCGCAATATAGAAGCTGAGAAGGCCGCGAAATCCTCTGCCATCGCGCTGGAAGCGGGCGGGCATCAAGCATTATTGGCGGAAGCCTTGATAACTCGCGGTAAGGCTCTCGCACGCCTGACGCATTACGAGCAAGCCCGCTTCACCTTGTTACACGCCATTGAAATATCGGAGCAGACAGGAGCGATGAATCGGGCGGGAGAGGCCGCGCTGGTTATAGTGCGAGAGCTAGGCGGGCGTTTTGAAGAAGTGCAATCGCTCTCGACAAGGCTGCCACTTCTCAAAGAGCTACGACGTTATGAGCATGACTTGATAAGCAATCTCTCATCAACACGGGCGGCAGCATTACCAATGCAGCACGGTTACTACAAACGTCTCATCAGCATCTTTCATACATCCTCGAACACCGTCATAAAGACCTTCTCAAATTCAGGACTAAGAAAAAAGAGCGTCCAAAACGCAAATAGACTTTTTGTGCAGACCGTTGACTTTTTGTGCAAGAAGCACTATTTGTGCAAAGCCACGGCGAACATGTAATGGAGGTGCGGCAGCTTGAAAAATCTGTACGGGACGAAGGCGAAGGCTATCCCCGCGATTGTGGCGACGCCGTCAGAGCCAGACATCGTGCGCGCCAGGCGGAACGCGCCGTAACCGGAAAGCGCGAAGCCCGCCAGCGTCGCGATGCTGTAGACGGTCAGAGGGCGCAAGCCGATGGCGAAGAGAGGGAAGAAGAGCAGCGCGATGCCATAATCATTCTCGCCAAAGGCGAGCGTGTCCTGATAAGGAAAAAAGATATTGGCGTTGAAAAGGTGAAGCGGATCATGAAAGGTCTGATGAAAGTCCCACCAGAGCGTCCAGGCCAGTATGTAGGGGTCGCCTTTGTCGAGCACAGCGTCGCGTATGTGCAGTATCCAGGGCCAGGTCATGACGAGCGTGAGACAGATGAAAGCGAGGATGATAAGCAACTCACGCGGCAAAGGACGGTTGAGCCTGGTCAGTGGAATTAGTCTCATTATTTTTTTGGCGATTATCCTTGATTCGCTCACCTGTCGCAATGAGAGTGTTGGGCCGGTAATTGGTCAATCGGTCTTGAGTGAATTGAAGGGTGAGATTCACCACCGCAGACACAGAGCGCACAGAGGACGCACAGAGTTAAGCATTCAACTCTCTGTGCTGACTCTGTGTCCTCTGTGTCTGCGGTGGTGAATGCCCCTTTCATCTTCACTCAAGCAAAACTGGACCACTAATCTCCGAGAGTCTGTCTAAGTCCCGCTCAGGTGCTATAATCAGCGCACGGGTCGCCTTTGAGATGTCGGTTGTGGGGCGACCATCATCGCTTGAAGGGATATTTAAAATGGCAGATACCACGCGCTTTACCATCGTATGCCCGTGCTGTGAATCCACGCTCAACATAGACGCGCAGACCGGGGCCATCATCTCGCATGAAGAGAAGGCCAGGACGGTCGCCTCCTTCGATGAAATGCTCAAAGGTCTGGACAAGCAGAAGCAACAACGCGAACAAATTTTCGCCCAGGAATTAGGCTCGCTCAAAGACCGCGAACGCCTCCTCGAAGAGAAGTTCAAAGAGG